>JAFGLY010000149.1 GCA_016927815.1 Deltaproteobacteria bacterium
AACTCGGGGGGACCTGCTGCCCCTGCTGTCTCAACTCGGGGGGACCTGCTGCCCCTGCTGTCTCAACTCGGGGGGACCTGCTGCCCCACCCCGCCCGCCGCCGGCCGGTCCAGCCCTACCTCGCCAGCGCGGCCTTCACCTCTTCGGCGAGGAGAGGGCCGATGGTGAAGATGTCGTCCACGATGCCGTAGGTGGCGAACTGGAAGATGGGCGCCTCGGGATCCTTGTTGACCGCCACGATCACCTTGGACGTGCGCATGCCCGCCAGGTGCTGGATGGCGCCCGAGATGCCCATGGCCACGTACAGGCTCGGGTTGACGGTCTTGCCGGTCTGGCCCACCTGCTCGGACTGGGGCGCGTACCCCGCGTCCACGGACGCGCGGCTGGAGCCCACGGCCGCGCCGAACGCGGCGGCGAGCGGCCGGATGAGCGTGTCGAACCCCTCGGCCGACTTGACCGCGCGGCCGCCGGACACGATGACGCTGGCCTCGGTGAGGTCCACGGTGGTGTTCTGGGGCGCGAGCGTCTCGACCACGCGCGTGAGGCGGTCGTTGGGGCCGATGGCCACGTCGAGCGCGGTGACCGGTGGCGATCCGCCGGCCGCCGGCACGGGGAAGGAGTTGGGCCGCACCGTGAAGAGCGCGGGCACGGACGTCACCGTCACGTCGAAGATCGCCTTGCCGGCGTAGACCGGCCGGCGGCCCACCACCGCGCCGTCACGCACCTCCAGGCCCACCACCTCGGTCGCCAGGCCCAGGCCGAGCCGGGCCGCCACGCGGGGCATGAAGTCCTTGGTGAGGACTGAGGCGGTGGCGAGCACCAGGGCGGGGTCGGCCTTGGCGATGGCCGCGGCCATGGCCGCGGTCCAGGCGCCGGTGTCGTAGGTGCCGAACTCGGGGCCGGTGACCGCGAGCACCTGGTCGGCCGGGAGGCCGTCGCCTCCCACATGGCCGAGCACGAGCGCCGTGATCGTGCCGCCGGTGGCCGGCACGAGTTCCCGGGCCTTGCCGATGAGCTCGAGGGCGGTGGACTTGAAGGCGCCGCCGTCGTGGTCGCAGAGGACGAGGATTCCGCTGGACATGGTTCGTCTCCTTCCCGCTCAGAGGACCTTGGCTTCTTCGCGCAGGAGCCGGACCAGCTCCTTCACGACCGCCTCGGGGGTTTCGCCCTGGAGCACCCGGCCCGCCGGGCGCGCCGGGGGCAGGGTCCAGTTCGTGTCCACGACCTGACTGCCCGCCTTGCCGAGCGTGGCGGGATCCAGCCCCAGGTCGGCCGGCGCCTTGGCCACGATCGGCTTCGAACGCGCCTTCATGATGCCTGGGAGCGACGCGTAGCGGGGCACGTTCATGCCCTTGTCGCAGGTGACCACCGCCGGGAGCGCACCCTCGACCACGGCCCGGGCGCCCCGGCCCACGTCGCGCGTGGCCTTGAACTGCGTGCCGTCGATCTCGAGCTTGCCTGCGAACGTGACCTGAGCCCAGCCCAGGAGCTCGGCCACCATGGCGGGAACCTGCGCGTTGTCGTCGTCCACGGCGACCTTTCCGGCCAGCAGGAGGTCGATGCCCTCAGCCCGGACCGCTGAAGCGAGCGCCCGAGCGGTCGCGAGCGAGTCGCCGCCCAGGTAGGCGGGGTCCTTGAGCCAGACGGCCCGCGTGGCCCCCCGTGCCAGGCCGTCGCGGATGCGCTGCTCGGCGTGGGCCGGGCCCAGGCAGACGATCACCACCTCGGTGGCCTTCTTGGCGTCGAGGAGCCGCAGAGCCTCCTCGAGCGCGAACTCGTCGTAGGGGTTCACCTCCCACTTGACGTCGTCCTCCACGATGCCGCTCCCGCTCGCGTCGATGCGCACCCGGGTGTCGGTCGCGGGGACCTCCTTGAACAGCACGCCTGTCTTCACGCGCCACCTCCTGGCTTACGGTCGGGCCTGAATGCCCTGGATGAAGATGTCGGCGACCTGGTGGGCCGCCTGGTCGAGCTTGAACCGGGCCTTCTTCCTGGCGAGGATCCACTGCATGCCGAGCTCGTCGATCGCACCGAAAAAAGCCCACATCACGATGAACGGATCCATGTCCGCCCGGATGACCCCGCGCTCCTGGCCGTCCCGCACGACCTGGGCGAACAAACCGAGGTACTTCCAAAGCTTCTCGGGACGGTACTCCTTCAGGAACCGGTTGGAGAGCCGAAGCTCCACCTGGAGGACCTCGGCCAAGGCCCGCTCCCTGCGCACCAGGGAGTAGTGGTGCAGCGCGAACGCGTGGATGCGCTCGAGCGGGTCGTCGATGGGGGCGAGCGTTGCCTTCAGGCTCGCGATGATGAGGTCCATCTTCTCCTCGAAGATGGTGAGGAGAAGGTCCTCCTTGTTCCGGAAGTAGAGGTAGATCGTGCCGTCGGCCACACCCGCGCGGTGCGCGATGTCCGTCACCCGGGCCTTGTGGAAGCCTCGATCGGCGAACACCGCGATGGCGGCATCGATGATCCGCTCGCGCTTGTCCCCCCGAGGGGCTGGGTCGGCCTGGGTCATGGAGGACGATCCTCCTCGCGAGATCCTGAATGGCGATTCATTCCCATACACCGGGCACCGGGTGGGGTCAACCCCCCGAACCCGTTCGCTCGCCACCCCGAGCCTACCGTCCGTGGGCCTCGAGCCAGCGCCCGACCTGGCCCACGATGTCGGTGTCGGGGACCTTCTTCCAGTCCTCGGTGAAGGCCTGGATGCCCTTGTCGGTGAGGGGATGCTGGACGAGGCGCCGGAACACGCCGAAGGGAAGCGTGATCACGTCGGCACCGAGACGCGCGGCCTCGACCACGTGCATGGGGTGGCGGACGGAGGCCACGAGCACCTTGGTGGTGTACTGCGGGTAGTTGGCGTAGATCTCGAGGATCTGCCGGACGAGGTCCATGCCCTCAATGCCCACGTCGTCGAGGCGGCCCACGAAGGGAGACACGTAGGCCGCGCCCGCCTTGGCCGCGAGCAGCGCCTGGGCGGGCTGGAAGCAGAGCGTGACGTTGCAGCGGACGCCCTCGCCCGAGAGGATCTTCGTGGCCTTGATCCCTTCTGCGTCGAGCGGCACCTTGACGACCACGTGCTCGGAGATGCGGGCGAGCAGCCGCCCCTCCTCGACCATGCCCGCCGCGTGGGTCGCCACCACCTCGGCTGAGACCGGACCCCGGACGATCTCGCAGATCTCGGCGATGGTGGCCACGAAATCCCGACCCTCGCGCGCGATGAGGCTGGGATTCGTGGTGCAGCCGTCGAGGATGCCCCAGGAGGCGGCTTCACGGATCTCAACGAGGTTCGCGGTGTCGAGGAAGAACTCCATGGGGTGCTCCGGGACCGGCGGGTGGGGGCGGGGCATAGCCGGAAGCGAACGGCGCGGCCAGCACCCCCACCGCCACCGGCCGGACACCCCCAGGCACCACAAAAGGGCGACCCGTGCGGGGATCCTGCGCCCCGGGAGCCACCTCGAGGAGCGGCACGATCACGAAGGGCCGCTCCGCCATCCGGGGATGGGGCAGGAGCGGCTCGTGCCGGGTCCGCACCCGGTTCCCGTACAGCAGCAGGTC
>JAFGLY010000150.1 GCA_016927815.1 Deltaproteobacteria bacterium
CGTGCGACGGGCTCGACAACGACGGCGACGGGGAGGTGGACGAGGGCATGTCGGACGTGGACGGGGACGGCCTCTGCGACGACATCGACTTCGAGACCTGCGACGGCGTGGACAACGACGGCGACGGCCACGTGGACGAGGGCTACATCGATGCCGACGGCGACGGCATCGCCGACTGTGTGGACGACGAAGAGTGCGACGGCATCGACAACGACGGCGACGGCAGCACCGACGAGGGCTACCCCGACACCGACAAGGACGGCATCGCCGATTGCGTGGAGGTCGAGGAGTGCGACGGGCTCGACAACGACGGCGACGGCCTCGTGGACGAGGGCAGCCCCGACACCGACCTCGACGGGATCAAGGACTGCATCGACGTCGAGGAGTGCGACGGGCTCGACAACAACGGGGACGGCCTCGTTGACGAGGGCTTCGCGGACACCGACGGCGACGGCGCCGCGGACTGCATCGACGTCGAGACCTGCGACGGCGAGGACAACAACGGGGATGGTGTCGTGGACGAGGGTTTCGCCGACAGCGACGAGGACGGCATCGCCGACTGCATCGACGACGAAGACGACCTTCCCGTGGACGACACCGGCGACGAGGATGGGGGGGAGGGCTGCGGCGGCTGCGCCTCCGGCGGCAGCCCCCAGGGAGCCGCCTGGCTCCTCGCGCTCGCGGGCCTCGCGCTGGTGCGGCGGCGGCGGGAGTAGCGCCCCGGCCTCACCCCGTCAGGGAGCCTGGACGTCCTCCACCGCTTCGGAGGCCGGAGCCTCCGGTGGAGCGGGGGGAGTGTCCGCCTCGGCGGGTGCGGCACGATCCGGAGCCTCCGGCAGCGTGGGATCGCAGAACAGGATGTACCAGCCCTTGGTGAACCGCCCGTCGGCATCCACCCACTCGGCGAACGCCGGGAGCTCCTTCTCGCCCTTCTGGCGCTCGCGCAGTTGGGGGACGGCCTGTTCCCGGCGGATGCACTCCCGGTACTGCTGCTCGCGCTCGGGGGTCATCGCCGCGAGCACCGCCTCGCGGCACTTCTCCATCCGACTCCGGCTGCCCCGCTCGCAGATGGTGAGGGCGGTGCTGGCCTTGAACTCGTCCCACCGGACGCTCACGGTCTCCCGCCGGGCGGCGGCGGTCTGGGCACGCGCCACGGTCGTCTCCTCCACCGCGATCTGGAGCCGCTCCGCGAGCTCCGTGCGCTCGGCCTCGGCCTCCTGGAGGGCGACCTTGAGCTGGCTCAGCTCCTGCTTGCGGGCTTCCAGCTCTTTCTTCAAGACGACGTTCTCCTGTGCCTTCTTCTCCAGGCGCGTGATCTCCTCCTCCCGGACCGCGATCTCCGTCCGGAGCGTCTCCACCCGGCTCTGCACCTCGATGAACCGCTCCCGCTCGCTGCCCTGCAGGGGCTCGCACTGGCCGTAGAGCTCGGCGTACTGCTTTTCCGAGGCTTGCAGGCGCTCCAGGAGTTCCTCCGGGGTCATGCCGAGGCGCGCCCGCTGGTCCCGCTCCAGCATGGCCCGGCCCACGACGAACCCCAGGGCCCCGCCCACGACGAGCGCCACCACGCCCACCACCCCCTGGATCACGAGGACCTGCCGCATGGAGTAACTTGCTGTCATGACGCCTCCGAAGTTCGCTTGACGGGTGTTCTACCGCAATGTGGGCGCACGGTCGAGATCGGACCTCTCCGGCGACGCATCGGCCAGCGGGTGGGAGGGAGGCGGCGGAATCGCGGCGAGACCGATGCGCTCCACGTGGGCCATCGCCGCCAGCACGCTCGCCTCGTCCCAGGCGTCGCCCACGAACTGGAGGCCGACCGCCAGGCCCCGGCTCGTCCCCACCGGAACGGACCCCGCCGGAAGACCCGTGAGGTTGCCGAAGAAGGCGTAGCGGCACATGGCTCGCGTGCTGGCGCTGTCCTGCACGGCCACGCCGTCGAGCGTGAGGGGATGGGACGGCGCGAGCGTCCGCGTGGCCGGCAGCGCCAGCAGGTCCAGGTCCGCGAGGGTGGCCGCCGCGGCCCTCCGGAGAGCGGCACGGACCTGCAGGCCGAGCAGGTAGTCCCGCGCGCGGATCTGGCCCACCACGGCGAGAAGGACCTGGAGATCGTCGCCCATCGCGTCGAGATGCTGCCGGACGTCGTCCTGGAGGGCGCCCATGGTCTCCGTGGCGATCACGACGACCCCCAGCGCAGGGGCATGGGCCAGGAGAGGCAGGGACACGGGGACGAGCCGCGCCCCCTCGGACTCCAGCGCCTGCAGGGCGGCCCTGCAGGGCCCGACCACGGCGTCGTCCGCATCCGCCCACTCGGCCTCGGGCACACCGATGCGAACCCCGGTCACGCCGCGGCCCAGCGCGGCCTCCCACCGAGCACCCGGATCGGGCAGATCGGGCGGCCTGAGCGCCGGCTCGTCGTCGGGGTCTGCCGTGGCCGCCAGGACGCCGAGAAGGTCCACGAGGTCCGCGGTGGAGGCGCCGATGGGACCGATGTGGGACATCGTGCCCGTCCCGAAGATGTCCCCCGTGCGGCCGACCCGACCGAAGGTCGGCTTGAGCCCGAAGATGCCCTGGAGGGCCGACGGCACGCGGATGGATCCGCCGCCGTCCGAGCCCACCGCCACGGGGGCGAGGCCCAGGGCCACCGCTGCCGCGGATCCGGTGGAGGATCCACCCCCCGCCCGGTCGGCGTCGCGGACGTTGCGCGGCATGCGCACGTGTGGGTTCCGGCCCACCGGGCACATGCCCCACTCCGTGGCGTGGGTCTTGCCCGGAAGCACGGCCCCGGAGGCGCGCAGGCACTTCACCGCGAAGGAATCCGTCGTGGCCGCGGTGGTGCGGTAGGCGGTGCCCCCCCCGGTGGGCAGACCCTTCATGTCGTGCTCGTCCTTGACGGGAACCGGGATGCCGTCCAGCGGGCCGAGCGACGCACCGGCGCGATACCGGAGGGCAGAGGTCCGAGCGGCCTCGCGTGCGCCCTCGAGATCGAGCGCGACGAAGGGGCTGTGCGTGGCCAGCCCCAGGTCGCGGGCCTCGAGTCGACCCACCAGGCGGTCCAACACCTCCTCGGGGTTCGACGTGCTCTCCAGGAAGGCGGCACGGAGGCGGCGCGCCGAGAGCGGGTGCGGGGGGGGTGGCCCGAGCCTCGCATCGGACCCCCGTCGGGGCGGCGCGCCCTCCAGGGGCCGCGCGGTGGCGTCCGGCGGGCGGTGGTGTTCCGCACCGAGCGCGAGGAGCGCGGGAATGCCGTACTCTCGCGCCATGGAGGACAGCAGCAGCCTGGCCACGGGGCCGCATCGTGCCGCTCGGGCGACGAAGCGGAGCGCGGATCCTTCGAGTCGCGTGGCCATGCATGCCTCCCTTGAGCCCTGGAACGCCGGACGGCCGTCATCCGACGGACAACACGCCTCCGTCGTGGACGACGACCCGCTCGAGGGCCGATCCGGGTTCGACCTCCACGCCGTCCCAGACGACGGAGCGGGCGAGGCGGGCACGCACCCTCACCCGCGCGCCGTCTCCGATCACCACCCACGGCCCCACGGTGGCTCCCGCTTCCACGAGCGCCCCGGGTCCGATCCAGTAGGGGGGGATCAGGACCGCGCCCGAGGCCAGGTCGCACGCACCGGTCCCGCCGGACGTGCCGTCCGGGGAGGCCCAGGCCGCCGCGATTCGGCGGGGGTCCACCGGGAGCCGCAACCGTCCCGCGAGGGCGTCCATGCAGGCATCGATGTAGGAGGCCGGATGCCCGACGTCCCTCCACGTCCCCTCGTGGAGGCTGGCGCGGACCCGTCCGAGAGGCACCAGGGCCTTGTAGGCCGTGCGGACGATGCAGGACGGACGGCCCGAGGGGACGTACCGCAGCGCCCGACGGCGTAGGGCGTGGATGCCCGTGAAGTGGGTGTCCAGCGGCGTGTCCATCCCCTCGATCCGCGCCACGTCCGCCAGGCGGGCCACCACGCCTGCGGCATCCATGGCGACCACGCCCAGGCGAGCGGCGTCGGGGGACCGGTACAGGAGCATGGCGGCATCCACGCCCTCCTGGGCGACCATGGCGAGGAGCGCCCCCAGGTCGGCGTCGCACAGCACGTCCCCGTTCACCACCGCGAACGGATCGTCGAGGACGTCCAGGGCTGCGCGCAGCCCTCCCCCGGTGCCCAGGATCTCGGGACGCTCGACCTGCAGGTGGACGCGGGCGGCCGTCTGCCGCTCCACGAAGGCCGCCACCTGGTCCGGGAGGTGATGCGCGTTCACCACGACGTCGCGGATGCCGTGGCGGGCGCAGAGGGCCAGGGCCTGCCCGAGGGGGGTGATGCCGCACACCGGGAGGAGGGGCTTCGGACGGTGGAACGTGAGCGGCCTCAAGCGCGTGCCGAGCCCGGCCGCGAGGACGAAGGCTCGGGCAGACACGCGCGCCTACAGTTCCCGCCGGTTCTGAACCGCGCGGGCGAGGCTGGCCCGATCCGCGTACTCGATCTCGGTCCCCACCGGGATCCCGTGGGCGAGGCGGGTCACCCGGAGACCCAGAGGCTTGAGCAGACGGGCGAGGTAGAGCGCAGTGGCGTCCCCCTCGACGTCGGGATCCGTGGCCAGCACGACCTCCCGGACCCCTCCGCCCTCGAGCCGCTTGAGGAGCGCCGCGATGCGCAGATCCTCGGGCAGCACGCCGTCCAAGGGACTCACGGCTCCGTGGAGCACGTGGTAGCGGCCGGAAAAGGCACCGCCTCGTTCGATGGCGGCGACGTCCTGGGGATGTTCCACCACGCAGATCAGGCTGGAATCGCGATGTTCGTCCCGGCAGCGGCTGCAGGGCGTGCGGGTGCTCACGTCGCAGCACACCTCGCACTCCACCACGTTCCGCCTCAGCTCCACCAGCGCCGCGGCGATCTCCTCCGCCACCTCGGGGGGCATGCGCAGGAGCCAGTAGGCCAGGCGGGTCGCGGTGCGCTCCCCCACACCCGGAAACCGGGCCAGGGCGGCCACGCAACGCTGGAGGGGATCCGCG
Source organism: Deltaproteobacteria bacterium (assembly GCA_016927815.1). Classification (GTDB taxonomy): domain Bacteria; phylum Myxococcota_A; class UBA796; order UBA796; family JAFGLY01; genus JAFGLY01. The sequence goes on from JAFGLY010000150.1 coordinate 5,000, forward strand.
GGCACTTCGGCTCCAGGGGCCCTTAGGGCAGTTGCGAGGACCCGAGGCCCGCCAGCCGGGCCGCCATGGCCTCCCGAGCCCGGCGCAGGGCGTCGTTTGCCGCCGCGGCCACGAGATCCTCCAAGAGTTCGGGATCCGAGAGGGCCCCCGGATCGATGCGTACGCGCACGAGTTCGCCGGCGGCGTTGGCCGTCACGGTGACCATGCCGGCCCCGGCCTGGCCTTCGGCCTCGGTCCGGGCGGCATCGGCCTGCATCTCCTGGAGCCGGCGTGCCATGTCTCCCATGGCCGTGCCCAGCTTGTCGAAGTCGAACGGCTCGCTCATCGCTCCTCCTCTTCCGTACAGAGAACGTCCACCAGCGTGGCTCCGAGGTCCCGCGCCAGCTTCTCGATGCGGGGATCGGCGCGCACCGCCTGCTGGACGGCCGTGTCCCTCTCGGCCCGCTCACGCTGCCGCCGCTCGGACCGGGTGGGCGGGCCGCCCGCCGGTCGAACCTGGCTCTCCACGCGCCGGAGGCCGGAGAAGGCCGCGTCCAGGACAGGCCGGAGCTCGGGTGCAAGCAGCCGGTCTCGGCCGTGGGTGTGGTGGAATGCCGAGGAGAAACCCACCCGGAGCACGCCCTCGTCGAAGCCCAGGACCGCGCTGTGGTCGAGAAGGTCGGCCCACGCCGAGTCCTCCGGCAGGACGTCCAGGACGGCCTCCCAGCGCCCAGGGACATCCAGGACCTGCGCGATGGACGGGAGAGGCAGCGGATCGGTCCGTGCAGGCGAGACCGGGGAGGCCGGGCGCATGGGGGCCGGCGGAGGCGGGGAGATCGGGCGGGAGGGCGGGGGGGCGGATCGACCGGCAACGGGCGGTTGGGGCACAGCGTCCCGGAACGACTCGGGCAGGCGACGCCCTGCGACACCCGGCGCGTGTCCGGCCTGCCTCAGGCGGCGATCCAGATCCTCAAGCCGAGCCATCACCCGGTCCAGACCCTCCTGGGGCCGGGTGCTGGCGAGCCGGGCCACGGCCATCTCCAGCACCTGGCGGGGCTCGGCGGCCCGGGCCACCCGGTCGTGGACCTCGAGGAGCACGTCGAACCAGCGGGCGAACACGTCCGCGGAGAGCCCCTCGACGATGGCCCGGAGCTGCTCCACCTCCTCGTCCGACGCGTCGAGGTATCGCCGATGGTCGGGGGCGAGGGCCACCAGGGCCGCGTTGCGGAGGAGATCGAGCAGTTCCGCCGTGAACTGTCCGATCTCGTAGCCGTACTCGTGTACGCTGGCGATGGCGTCCAGGCAACGCGCCGGTTCCCCCCGCACCAGGCCCCGGAGCATGTCGAACAGCAACGAACGGTCCACGAGCCCGAGGAGATCCGTGACCTGGGCGTCCCCCACCTCCACGCCGCTGAACGCGATGACCTGGTCCAACAGGCTCTGGGCGTCCCGCATGGAGCCGTCGCCCGCGCGGGCCACCAGGCGCAACGCCGTGTCGGATACCTGGATCCCCTCGGCATCGGCGATCTGGCGAAGCCGCTCCACCACGGGTCCCACGGGGATGCGCTTGAAGTCGAACCGCTGGACCCGGGAGAGGATGGTCTCCGGGATCTTCTGGGGCTCGGTGGTGGCGAACACGAAGACCACGTGGGGCGGGGGCTCCTCGAGCGTCTTGAGGAGGGCGTTGAACGCCGGCCTCGTGAGCATGTGGACCTCGTCGATGATGTAGATCCGGTAGCGCCCCATGCTGGGCATGTACCGGACCCCCTCACGGAGCTCCCGGACGTCGTCCACGGAGTTGTTGCTCGCCCCGTCGATCTCCACCACGTCGGGGCAGGAGCCCGCGAGGATGGATCGGCAGAGCACGCACCGACCGCACGGATCGGGCGTGGGTCCCTCCTCGCACTCCAGGGCCCTTGCGAGCACGCGGGCGGCCGAGGTCTTCCCCACACCCCGAGATCCGGTGAAGAGGTAGGCGTGGTGGATGCGCCCCAGCTCGATGGCGTTCCTCAAGGTACGCGTGACGTGGCGCTGCCCCACGATCTCGTCGAAGGTCGTGGGGCGCCATTTCCGGGCGATGGCGAGGTAGGTCATCCGCCGCTTCCAGGGGGTAGCCCCCGCATCATACACGTTGTGGCGGGGGGTGATGGCCGGGCACCCCCGCCGACCTCCGGGGATCCGCTACCGTTGCTTCCTTCCGGACCTGGCGGGATTCACGGACCCGGAGCCGGCAGGACCCGGCCATCACCGCCCGCCGCACCCCCGCGGGGCGGAGAGGGTGGGAGTCGAACCCACGGTGAGGTTTATTGCCCCACACGGCATTTCCAGTGCCGCACCTTCGGCCACTCGGTCACCTCTCCAGGATCCTGCGGGCTGTGGGCGAGAGGCGGAGAGGGTGGGATTCGAACCCACGGTGAGCGAACGCCCACAGTAGATTTCGAGTCTACCGCCTTCGACCACTCGGCCACCTCTCCGTCATGCGTTCCGGGCACGGATGTCTCGGAAGAAGGCGCTCAACAGCTCTGCGGACGCGTCTGCCTCCACCCCTCCAATCACCTCGAAGCGGTGGTTGAGCGCCGGAATCGCGGACAGGTCGCCCACGGATCCGAGGAACCCGCCCTTGGGGTCTGCGGCACCGAAGACGCACCGCTCCACCCGCGCCAGCACCATCGCCCCGGCGCACATGGCGCAGGGTTCGAGGGTGACGTAGAGCGTACACCCTTCGAGGCGCCAGGAGCCCATGACCGCGGCCGCGGCCCGAATGGCGAGCAACTCGGCGTGCGCGGTGGGGTCCTGATCCGCCTCGCGGCGGTTGGACGCGCCGGCGAGGACGCGGTCGCCGTGCACCACGACGGCGCCGACGGGGACCTCGCCTCGGGCCCCGGCTTCTCGGGCCAGCGAGAGCGCCTCCTCCATGAAGCGTCGTTCGTACCCGGATGTCATTCGTTCGCCCGGTCAAAGAACGCACCCGGCTCCATGCCGGGCCGGACGCCCCTCTATGCGCCACCCCCAGGGGTGTCAACGCACGGCGCTGGCCTTGACCGGCGCGGAGGCCCGGTCTATCTAGACGCGACGTCCGCCGGGCATCGAGGTCTCCATGCGCCGTCTCCTCCTCTTCCCCGTGGCTGCACTCGCCGCGTGCACCCCTGATCAGGCCGAGATCACCGGCCACTGGACCGCATGGTTCGCCGCTTCCTCCTCGACGTTCGTGGAGCAGCGCACGCTCGCCCAGGCGACCCTTCCGGCCAAAGACCGCTCCCTCGAGCTCGCGGACTCCGTCACCGAGACCCTGTACGACTGCTCGCCCTCCAACCCGCTGGAACAGGAACAGTCCGGGTGTGCCGACGTGGCGGACGACTGGCACAGCTGGCTCACGACCGACGGATACCACGTCGTGTCCTCGGAGATCGAGGTGTGGCGGAGCGAGGCCATCATGACCTCCGAGGACGATCTCCAGCTCACGTTCCACATGGACCTGGGCGAGGTGGATCTGCGGATCGCCTGGGTCGTGGACCCCCACTTCTCCCCCCGGGAGTGCGTCCAGAACGAGGACGGGGTCGCCGAGGAGGTGCCGGTGGACGGCGCCGACTGGATCGAGCAGTGGTCGGAGGACGAGGACGGGTACATCTTCTACCTGAACGCGGGGGCCTACCAGTACAACCCGTACGACTCCGAGGAGTACTGGCCGCTCTACAACAACTGGCTCTCCGGCTATTCCAACGCCAAGTTCGTCGGAGAGGACGACAAGTCCGAAGCCGAGGAGTTCCACTCCCACCCCTCCGACTTCGGGTCCAGCGCAGCCCAGACCTGGTACCTGCCCCTCGATCCCACCGATCCCGCCTGGGAGACCTACGAGGCCTTCGCCGAGAACATCCGGCAGGCCGCCACGGGCTGGGCGCTGGAGCTCAGGAACGACATCTCGGCGGACCTCGGCTTCGGCTTCGAGGGCTACGAACTCAAGATCGAGGACAACATGTGGCGACCCATCGATGCCTCGTCCGCGGGGCTCGACGGGTGGATCCAGATGGATGCCTCCTGGGTGCGCCTCGACAAGCGGGGCGACCAGGTCGCCGAGGGGGAGTCGGTCGAGGGCGACTTCCAGATCTTCTTCGACGCGATCGACTCCGGATCCCACCTCGCCGTGCGGGGCGAGTTCTCGATCCCCGAGATCCACGGGGATCCATGGGGCTACGCTCAGCTCCACGAGGAGAAGCAGGAGGAGAACCAGACCCCCACCTGCGAATGATCGGGGTCAGGCTTTCCGGGCGTTGTACGCCCTGGCGGCTTCTTGACAACTGATTGAGGCCGCGGTAGTCTGTGTCCGATGTTCCGGATCCGGCTGGATCCGGATGGTCTTGGCCGGGACCTCCTACTCTAACTGCCGAGTGCGTCCCCCCCCCCCACATTCGGCATTTTAGGAGGCCCGGCCACCCTCCCGAACCCCCCTCCTCCCGGAGGGGGGTTCGTTGCATCGCGAATCCTCCTCCGGGCGTGCCTCGCCGCGGGAATCTCTTGCAGGCGACGATCCGATGGGGCACCCTGACACTCCCCCCTCTCGTGGAGCACGCGTGCGCCTTCTGCCCTTCCTGCTCCTGTTCGCCGGCCTCGCCTCGGGGTGTCGCGCGAGCGACGGCTGGCCCCACGACGCCGATGCTCCCTGGCGGGTCGCAATCGCCGAGAAGGACGCGGCCACCTGGGTCCTCTTCGACCGCAAAGACGAGATTCCCGCGTCCGTGGACGTGGTCGGCTATCGCTCGACGACCCGATCAACCCTGGCCGAGGCGCCACTGGCGTGGAACCCCTGCCCCGGGGCACGCGACTTCGCACGGGTGCGCGCCTACGCGGCCCTCACGCCCCCCGAGCACCCGGGGATCGCGATCGTGGGTTTGGCCGAACCTCCCGCGCTCCAGCGCCCCTCCCTCACCCCCGCCGACCTGTCCACCCACGCGCGCGAGCGCCTGGTCGAACTGGCGCTTGCAGATGCTCGGGCCGCTCGGGGACGTGCGGGCTCCGAGGCGCCCGAGGTCACCCTCCGCACCCTGGTCAAAGTCCGGCGGCCCGGCTCCCCGCCCCAGTACCTGGCCGCCGGAGAAGCCGGCTGCCGCGGGTACGTGGCCCTGCTCGACACCACCGCACGGCTGTCGGTGGTCAGCGACGTCGTGGATCTGCCCGGACCCACCTGTGCACCGATGGCTGCCCAGCCTCCCACCGACCTCGACGGGGACGGTCGTCTGGAGGTGGTGGCCCGCGCCGGGAACGGCGAACCGGGCACCGGCGTGTTACGCGCCGTGTGGCGCCTGGATCCTGAGGAGCCTCGCCTCGAGCGCGTGTGGAAGCACGCGCTCGCCTGTACCGCCACGCGCCGGTGACACCCGGGACGCGTGACGGATCCGGAGTCCCCATGCCTCTGTACGAGTTTCACTGTCGGTCCTGCGGCCAGGACTTCGAGGAGTTCCTCTTTCCCTCGGAGCCCGAGGACGCCGTCGTGTGCCCCTCGTGCGGCGCCGACCACCCCGAGCGCCGACTTTCGCTGTTCGGCGTGGGGGCCGAGGGTGCGCGGACCGCACCCGCATCGTCCTGCGGCACGTCCTCGTTCGGCTGATCGATCTAGTGTACCGGGCGGCGGTCGCCGCCTTCGTGTCCTCGATCCATCCGTCACTCGCAGCCTCGTCGCCCAGAACGAGGACCACGGGGCAGTGGCCGGGCTCGCGGGCCCTACCTGGCCTCGGCGACCGGGGTGACCTCTGCGTGCAACGTGACCGTGAAGGTGCGTCGCTCCTCGCCCCAGAGCGTGAGGGGCCAGGAGAGGAACAGGCAGGTCCCCTGGGGAAACACGCTCCACCCCCCGGGCTCCTGCAGGGCCGGACCGATCGTCTCCACGGGGAAGTGCCACACCCGCGCCGCGGGCTCCACCCCGATCCGAACCTTCAGGCGCGCCCGCTCGTCTGCCCACTCGATCCGCGCTGCCACCGCCTCCGGATCCGCGGACGCACCGGCTGGCTGGCCGTCCACCTCCAGGCGGACCGCCGGATTCTCCCGAGGGTCCATCGCCAGCGTAAGTTCTGTGGAAAAGCAGGTTGATAGGGGATCTCGGAGGCGATTGGCCACGTCCCAGGTGACCTCGAACCCCCGGCCGTCGGGCAGGAGGTGGAGGGTCTTCACGACCCGAACGAGGTGCGCACCACCGTTGCGGTGCACCGCACCGTCCCGGGCGAGCCTGAGGATCGGACCGCCCGTGGCGGTGGACTCGGCCAGGAGCACGTCGTAGCACGCGCCCACGAAGTCGCCTTCCTCCGGGTAGCGTCCGATCCGGACGTTGGCGGGAGTGGCCTGAGGCCCCAGGAAGTGGTCGACCAGAGCCAGGCGCGGCCCTCGATCCAGGAGCGGTCGGACGCCCTTCCGGTCGTTCGAGGTGTCCTCGGGTTCGACGGTCTCGTCGTCTGCCGCCACGCTCGGCTCCACAGGCTCGGGGGCGGACGGCTCGCAGGGGGTGCCGGGGGGCAGGAGGGCCGGCAGCACGGGGTCCTGCTCGAGCAGCGCGTGGCAGGCCTCCACACGTCGCGTGAGGGACTCGAAGAGGTCCATGAAGAGGCCCAGCAGTTCGCACTCCTGCACGGCACCGCCCATGGCAGGAGCCACCACCAGCCTCAGGTCCGGGGAGCGAAACTCGATCTCCTCGTGACCGTCCCCGTCCTGGTCTCGACGCTCCAGGCGGTCCGGGCCGGGGGTCTCGAGTGCGCGGGACGCCTCGCTCAAGGCGCGCAGCACCAGGGACCGGCAGCGCCTCCTCAGGTCGGCCCGATGCAGCCCTCCCCAAGGATCAGGCTGGTAGAACGCTGTGGATTGCGATCGGTAGAGGGCGAACACCGCCCGCTCCAGCGCGGGCGTGGCCCGGTCCCGGGGGAGCTTTCCGTCCCGGATGGCCGTGGACAACCGGTACACGTCGCGGGAGGCCTCCAGCATCCGCTGGAACAGCCGGTAGGACTCGTCGTACCGGACGAGGAACGCATCCCACGGCTGTGCGAGTGGGGGCTCGTCGGAGAACCGGTCGTCCCCGGTGGGAAGGAGCGCGGACAGGCGGGGATCCAGCGCCGAGGGCAGGGCGATGCGTCCGGCTGCCCGGAAGTGGTCGAGGAGCGTCTCGATCCCGATGGCGGTGAGCCAGTGGTGCTCACCCGCGAGCCGCTCGAGGAGTCGGGGCAGCCAGGGATCCGGGCCCCAGGCCTGGACGTCGCTTCCGGATCGGATCCCCAACTCCCGGGCATCGATCATCCAGGTCACGGCGCCGGTCCCTTCCTCGGCTCGACGGCGGAGGCTCCTGACCAGCACCTCGGGCGACTGTTCGGGCAGGACCCGGTCCACCCGACCCCGATCCGGCACCACGGCCAGCGTTTCCCCCTCCCGGACGGCCACCCGCCAGGGACCGACCGCCGCCTCGCCCAGCCCTGCCTGGAGGAAGGTCGCGACATCGACCAGGGCCGCGGACAGACCGGCCCGGCCCAGCACGTGCGGAAGCGACGGATCCCAGGCGGGGAGCCAGGCCGCCACGGGCGGGTTCCCGAGCAGGGCCTTGAGCCGCCGTGCGGACAGGCGAAGCTGGCCCAGGGCATCCCGTTCGGGCACCGCCCCGAGAGGGGGGTCGTACCAACCGCCGCACAGCAGATCCACCCCCGGTCGTCCGGCCACCCGCCTCAAGGTCGCGAGCGCGTCGGGACGGGTGGACTCCAGGGCTTCGAGGAGCAGACCCGAGACCTGCAGGGCCACCGGGACGCCGGGTGCGTTCTCGAGGGCCTGGATCGTCGGACCGAAGGCTCGATCCCAGGCCGATGCGATCCCTGCACGATCCGCCGTGGGGGGGACCGCGAAACGGACGCCGAGGACCAGGGCGAGGGAGTCCATGCGGCAGGGGCACCGGAGCCCTCCCTAACCTGCGTTCGGGGTCGGGCGAATGCGATGGCGTCGCCCTCGGTCCCGCACCCCCCCGAGGCGTGGCTGGCGAGAGGCTCCGGTGGGCGCTAGACGGATGCCATGCCCTCGTTGGTCGATCGCTTCTGCCCCAACGTCCACGACGGTGCGATCAGCGCCGCGGCCTTCGACCCGGTCTCCGGTACCGTGGCCACGGCGGACGTCACCGGACTCGTCGCGGTCCAGCGGCGAGGCGAGTCCTCGCCGGGCCTCGTCTTCCGGCCGGCCGGCCCGGTGGATGGTGCCCTGGCGCTCATCACCGGCGGTGCGATGTTGGCCGTGGGGGACTCCGAGGGTTCCATAGGGGTCTTCCGGACCGACGACGGAGCCCCCGTCTTCCAGGAGATCCGGGAGGGTGAGCAGGGTCGCGTCCGCGCCATGAAGGGCGTGGCCCTGTCCCCGGAGGGCACGCGGTGTGCGGCCATCGCCGCCGACGGACTGCTGCGCCTCTGGGACCTCGTGCGGTGCGAGAAAGAGATCGCATGGCGCGGCTTCGGGGGCAGCAGCGTGGCGTTCGACGCCCGGGGGGAGCGCATCCTGTGCATGGACGAGGAGGGGCAGCCCCGTCTGGTGGATCTCGTGTCCCGCGAGGGGATCCCCCTCGACCACCTCCAGGTGCCGGCGGACCGGGCCTGCTTCACCCAAGACGGCACCCACGTGGTCTCCGTCGGTCCGGGCGGCGTGAGCCTGCTCCGCGTCCTGGACGGCGTGATGGTGGCCTCCTTCGCCACCCGGGGCGGCAGTGGGCTCAAGAACCTCGTGCTCTCCCCCGAGGGGGATCGGGCCGCGGTGATCACGCAGCGCTCGGTCCACGCCTTCACGCTGCCGGACCTCGCACCGGCGGATTCGTTCCAGCACGGGGCGCCCGATACACGCGGGGCCGCCTGGTGGCCGAGGACGGGTCGTGTGCGGGTCGGCGGCGGGGATGGGCTCTTCCACGCAGGGGGGCGGGCCAGCCCCGGTCCGGTCACCCGTGTCGCGGGGTTCGGCGACTTCCGGGCCGTCGCCCACGCCGATCGGCTCGCGTTCTGGGCTCGCGGGCGCAGGCTCTGGGAGACTCAACTCGAAGGCGGGGTGAAGGACGTGGCGCTGGACCGGGAGGGCCGCATCGTGGCGATCCTCTCCGAGGAGGGCCCCGTCCAGGTTCTGGAGGGACGCAGCGGACAGGTGGTCTTCGACGGTGGCCCCGCCACCCGCGGCGCAACCGCCGTCGAGGTGGGGGGGCCCGTGGTGGCGGTGTCCCTGGCGGCTGGAGGGATCCGCTGGTGGCACCTGGCGAAGAACCAGGCCTTCGACCTGGCCTGGCCTCGGGCCATGGCCCTCTCGGGCAGCGGTCTCTGGCTGGGCGTGGTCACGCCGCGTGGGGCCGTGAAGGTGCTCGACCCCACCACCGGCGCCGACGCCATCGCCCCGCCGGACCCCATGGGCGAGTCCCCGGTGCGCCTCCTGGCCTTCGTGAACCGCCGCGCGGATCTCCTCGTGGTGGACGCCGACGGGAACCTGTCCTGCTACGATCTCGCCGAGGGTATCCGGGAGGACCAGCCCGCACGGGGTCACGACGTGGTGGCCCTGGACGACCCCATCGATCGCCTGTGGGGCATCACGGGCAATCGCCAGTGCGCGTTGCGCCTGCCCGGTCGGGCATCGTGTGGCATCGCCGTGGTGGACATGCACAGCGGCGTCCCCGCCTTTCTCAAGGATCTCCCGCCAGCCACCGTGGTCGATGTGGAGTCCGGCGCCCTGCTCTCGCCCGCACGGGGTTCCGCGGTGCTGGAGCGCACCCTCGAAGGCCGGGAGCAGCGGGTTCTGCGCTCGTTGGCCGAAGACCAGTGGATCTCGTTCCAGGAGAGCGGGATTCTCGAGGCCAGCGAGAACGTGGGCGAGGCGCTGGGGTAGATCGGTCCCGGCCCCGGTGGGTTCGCCCTACCGCCCCAGGCTCTCCCTGATCCTCCGGATCAGTCCTTTTCGGCCGCCTTCCTCCGGCGCCGGCGTGTCCGGGGACGCGATGGACGGCTCGACGCTCGATGCCTCGTCGCCCACCTCCGAAGCCCGAGGCAACGGTCCGTCCTCTCCGGGGAAGGCCCCGGTCAGCGTGCCGGTTCCCTGCATGAACCGGGCCCAGATCGGAAGGGCGGCCACCGAGCCGGGCAGCCCCACCGGCCGGGCCCGATCGTGGCCCACCCAGACGACGGCCACGATCCGCGGGCTGAAGCCGGCGAACCAGGCGTCTCGCTCCCCGTCCGTGGTTCCGCTCTTGCCCCCCACGGCGCCGGACACGCCGTAGCGGACCGCCCGGGCGCCGGTGCCCGAGACCATCACCTCGCGAAGGGCCTGGAGGGCCGTGGCCACAGACTCCTCGGTCGCGACCCGCTCGGGCCGGGCACGGACCGGGTCCGGGGCACCGGATTCCGCCGTGGCCCGTACCAGGAACGCGCGTGCCCGGCGGCCGCCTCCAGGAAAGACGCCGTAGGCCTCGGCCACCTGGAGAGGCGAGGCCTCGAAGGCACCCAGCGCAGCCGACGGGTGGTCGGTGACACCGGACAGGCCCACCCGTCGGCAGAAAGCCTGGAGACGCCCGAGGCCGAGCCGCTCCGCGAGGTGGATGGAGGGCACGTTGAGGGAGTGGACGACGGCCTCCCGCACCGTGACCTCGCCCCGGAACCGGCCGTCGTAGTTGGCCGGTCGCCAGGTCCTGCCACCGATCTCGCGTTCGTAGGGCTCGTCGGGCAGCACGGTGCCCAGCGTGAGCGCAGGGTCCGCGTCGAGGGCCGCGACCAGCGTGAAGGGCTTGACCAGGGAGCCCACCTGGCGGCGGCCGGCCGTGGCCCGGTTGAAGGTGGAGACCGCGTAGTCGCGGCCCCCCACGAGGGCCAGGATCTCCCCCGTGTGGGGATCGAGGGCCACGAGCGCCGCCTGGGCGTCCCGGGCACTCGGGTGCGCGGCCTCGACCTGGGCGAGGCCCTCGGCCACGGCGCGCTCCGCGAGGCGCTGCAGCACGGGCTGGATCGTGGTGTGGACCTCGCGGCCCGCGCTCACGGTGCCCGGCCCCGTCTCGGCCTCCACGACCTCAATCGCGTGGTCCACTGCCCAGTCGGCCTCCCGGTGGACGCCGGTGGGGACCACGCCGAGCGGGCGCGCGGCCTCCCGGCGGGCCGTGGCCTCATCGAGTGCGCCGGTCGCCACGAGGCGATGCAGCGCCACGTTGCGACGCTCGAGCGCTTGATCCGGATGCCTCAGGGGCGACCAGGCGCCAGGGGCGGCGATGATGCCCGCCAGGGTGGCACACTGCCCCGGCGTGAGTGCGTCGAGCGAGGTGCCGAAGGTGACCCGGGCCGCCTCGGCGACTCCGTGGATGGCCTGTCCCCCGGCCTGCCCGAGGTAGACCCCGTTCAGGTAGAGCTCGAAGATCTCGTCCTTGGAGAGCCTGCGTTCGAGGGCCAACGCGAGCAGCGCCTCCCGGAACTTGCGGGCCACGGTGCGCCGGGAGTCCAGGAAGAGGTTCTTGGCGAGCTGCTGCGTGATGGTGGACCCTCCCTGCACCGCCTCGCCCGCCGCGAGGTCGACCCACAGGGCCCTGAGGATGCCACGGGCCGAGATCCCCCGGTGCGTGTAGAATCCGGTGTCCTCCATGGCGAGGACGGCCTTGCGGAGGAGCGGAGGGATCTCGGCCAGCGGCACCTCGTGCCGACGCTCGGCACCGGGACCCGCCACCGTGGCCAGCACCGCGGGCGCGAACCGGGCCGGGGAGGAGGGGGTGACCGAGCGGACGCGACCCTGACGGAAGGTGACGCGCACGTCGGCGGCAGGCACGCTCCAGCCCGGGCCCCGCGCCGCGGGAACCCGGACCTGCACTGCGTCGGCCGAAGCGACGAAGTCGCCCGGCTCCCGCACCTGGGTCACCGGGTCGTAGCCCGCGGCCCTCAGATCGGCTGAGAGCTCGGACGCCGTGCACGCCAGGCCCGGCCACAGGCTGATCGGCGCCGAGAGCACGCGTCCAGGTTCAGACCAGATCCTGCCTTCGAGGCGAGAGGTCACGGTATCGGTGGCCTCGCGCCAGAGCCCGAGCAGGACGATCGAGACCCCGAGGACGAGCCCTGTCCCGATCGACAGGATCGTGCCCCGCCACCAGGGGCTCCTCCGTGCGGGCTTGTGCCGGGCAGGACGTCGCGCAGGACGCTTCCTCGCACCCCTCGCGCCGCTGACCCCGCGTTTCGCCACGGCTCAGGCCAGGATCCGCCGGCAGGCCTCGACCACGGCCTCGACGGTGAGGCCGAGGGCACGGGCGACCTGGGCGCCGGGCGCCGAGAGGCCGAATCGATCGATGCCCACCGACGCGCCGGTGTCGCCCACGTACCGCTCCCAGCCCAGCGTGCGGCCGGCCTCGACCGACACCCGCGGAACCCCGGGTGGGAGCACGGCACGGCGCCAGTCCGGATCCTGGCGGTCGAACAGCTCCCACGAGGGCATGGCCACCACGCGGACCGGAATGCCCTCTGCCTCCAGCCGCTTGCGCGCCTCCAGCGCGAGCGCCACCTCGGACCCGGAGGCGATGACCACCACCCGTGGGGCACCGTTGGCCTCCTCCAGCACGTAGGCTCCCCGGTGCAGGAGCACGGCCTCGCCCCGCGTCTCGCGGTCGAGCACCGGCAGGTTCTGGCGGGTGAGCACGAGCGCCGTGGGGCCATCCCGGTGCAGGAGCGCGGCCCGCCAGGCCTCCACCACCTCGGCCGCGTCCGACGGCCGGAGGACGATCCACCCGGGCAGGGTGCGCAGCGCGGCGAGCTGCTCGATGGGCTGGTGGGTGGGACCGTCCTCGCCCACGTAGATGGAGTCGTGGGTGTAGACGTGCGTGACCGGCAGGGCCATGAGCCCGGCGAGCCGAGCCGCCCCGCGCAGGTAGTCGTGGAAGACGAGGAACGTGGCGCAGTAGGGAAGGAGCCCGCCGTGGAGCGCGAGGCCGTTGCAGATGGCCGCCATCGCGTGCTCTCGGATCCCGAAGTGCAGGTTCCGGCCCTTGAAGTCGCCAGGCCCGATGTTGCCGCCTCCCGGTACGAGCGTGTTGTTGGAGGCGGCCAGGTCGGCCGAGCCGCCCAGCAGGTTCGGGAGCGCCTCGGCGAGGGCGGAGATGACCTTGCCGCTCGCCACGCGCGTGGCCACCGAGGTGCCCGCCTCGAAGCGGGGCCACTCGACGGCCTTGAGGAGCGGTGCGAGGTCGCGGGCGTGGAACCGCTCCCAGTCGGCGCGGCGCGGATGGGACGCCAGGCGAGCCTCCCAGGCGCGGCGGATTTGAGCGCGGTCGGGGTCCGAGACCCGGAAGCGGGCCACGACCTCGGAAGGCACCGCGAAATCGGCATCCGGGTCCAAACCCAGGGCCTGCTTGGTGAGCCGGACCTCCTCGGTGCCGAGCGGCGCACCGTGGACGGCGCTCGTGCTGGCCTTGTGAGGGGACCCCCACCCGATGACCGTGCGGCAGCACACCAGGGAGGGTCGCGGGTCGGACCGCGCAACGTCCAGGGCTCCGGCCACCTGCTCCGGATCGTGACCGTCGACCCTCTGGACGTGCCAGCCCAGCGCGGTGAAGCGCGCGGGGCCGTCCTCGGAGAACGCGAGCCGGGTGGAACCGTCGATCGTGATGCCGTTGTCGTCGTAGAGGACCACGAGCCGACCGAGCCCGAGGTGGCCGGCCAGCGACGCCGCCTCGTGGCACACGCCTTCCATGAGATCGCCGTCGCCCGCGATCACCCACGTGCGGTGGTCGCAGAGATCCGGGCCGAACCGCTCCCTCAGGAATTGCTCGGCGATGGCCATGCCCACGGCGTTGGCGAACCCCTGTCCGAGCGGTCCGGTGGTGGTCTCGACCAGCGGGAGGACCCCGACCTCCGGGTGCCCCGGGGTTCGGCTGCCGAGCTGCCGGAAGCGCCGGATCTCCTCCAGGGGGAGCAGGCCGGACAGGTGCAGCAGGCCGTAGAGGAGCATGGAGCCGTGGCCCGCCGAGAGCACGAATCGATCGCGATCGGGCCACTGGGGGCAGGACGGATCGTAGGTGAGGAACCGGGTCCAGAGCACCGTGGCGGCGTCGGCCATGCCCAGCGGCATGCCCGGATGGCCCGAGTTCGCTGCCTGGATGGCATCGATCGCGAGGCCGCGCAGGGTGTTCGCACAGAGCGTGTCGGAAGCGGGCACGAGGTCCTCCTGTGGTCGGGCTGGCCCTTATGCCCGGGCCGAGAGCCTCGCCACGGGGCAGGACGGCCGCTGTCCGGGCCTCTGGATCGGTCAGATCACGAAGTAGTAGACCGAGAAGATCTCGTAGTAGCCATCGCTCCCCGCTGCGACGTCTGTCCAGGGCAGCAGGTGCCCGCCGCTGGCCTCGTCCACGATGCGGCCCTCCGCATCGATCTGCCAGGCGCGGCCGTAGTGGGTCTGGCCGACGTCGCTCGCGGTGTCATAGGCGTCGATCCAGGTGTGGGACCCGAAATAGTGGGGCGCGCCGTCTCGCGCCCACGACCCGCCCTGGCCCTCGAAGAGATCCTCCAGGTACGTCTCCATGAGGCCGGTGAGGCCCTCCAGCGAGATCTCCCAGTCTCGGTCGGCGAAGCGATCGAGCGGGTCCAGGCCCCACTTGGCGGAAGGCAGGTCCCGGCAGTCCGTGGAACGGGGGATCAGCGTGAGGGCCCAGTTCTGCCAGGCCTCGGGATCGAGCGTTCCCCGAGCCCCCTCGATGCCGTAGAGCAGGGTACAGGCGTCGGCCGGGTCGTACGTGGTGGGGTAGTCCTCGTCGACGAGCAGCAGATCGAGCACGGGTTCCCGGGTGCCGTCCAGGGTGCCGACCTCCACGAACGTCCCCGCCTGGATGCCCATGAACAGGTTCCAGAACGCCTGCACGGGGCGGAAGCAGCCCGGGCACGCGGTGTCCACGGGATCCGTGCGGCAGCCGCCCAGGAGCGCCAGGAGCATGAAGGGTCGGCACATGGCGTCATGCTGCCACGGCTCCGGGGGGGAACGCCAGCCTGGGCGCCGGGCGGCGTCCCGAAGGAAGGTGCACCGCCCCTCCCCGGGTCCCGCCTGCCGGAATAGGAGCCCGGCCGCCCCGCGCTCGCGGCGCACGGCTCCGGAGGCCCTCCATGGAACGCACCCCCCTCGGCATCACGCCCCGCGCGAAGGACTACTCCCAGTGGTACCTCGACGTGCTCCAGGCGGCTGAGTTGTTCGACTACTCGCCCGTCAAGGGGTGCATGGTCATCCGGCCGCACGGCTACGCCATCTGGGAGGCCATGCAGCGCGACCTGGACCGGCGCTTCAAGGAGACCGGCCACCAGAACGCCTACTTCCCTCTCTTCATCCCTCAGTCCTTCCTGTCCCGCGAGGCCGAGCACGTGGAGGGCTTTGCCAAGGAGTGCGCCCTGGTCACGCACCACCGGCTGCGCACCTGCGAGGTCGACGGGAAACGCGGGGTGGAGCCCGATCCGGAGAGCATGCTCGAGGAACCCCTGGTGGTGCGCCCCACCAGCGAGACCATCATCTGGCACATGTACCGGAGCTGGATCGACTCCCACCGGGACCTGCCCCTGCTCATCAACCAGTGGGCCAACATCGTCCGCTGGGAGATGAAGACCCGCCCCTTCCTGCGCACCACCGAGTTCCTGTGGCAGGAGGGCCACACCGCGCACGCCACCGCCGAGGAGGCCGTGGAGGAGACCCGCCGGATGCTAGGCGTCTACGCGTCGTTCGCGTCCGACATGCTGGCCCTTCCCACGATTCCGGGCGTCAAGAGCGCCTCGGAGCGGTTCGCGGGCGCGGTGGACACCTACACGATCGAGGCCATGATGCAGAACGGCTGGGCGCTCCAGGCCGGGACGAGCCACTTCCTCGGCCAGAACTTCGCCCGGGCGTTCGACGTCACGTTCCAGGACACGGACGGACAGCGCAAGCTCGTCTGGGCCACCTCCTGGGGCGTGTCCACGCGCCTCGTGGGTGCCGTGGTCATGGCCCACTCCGACGACGTGGGCCTCGTGCTGCCCCCGGCGCTCGCGCCCATCCAGGTCGTGATCGTGCCCATCTGGAAAGGCGACGACGAGCGGAGCCGGATCCTGTCCTACGCCGCCGGCGTGCGCGACGCGCTCGCCCCCCGCTTCCGCGTCCGGCTCGACGACCGCGAGGGCTTCAAGCCCGGGGCCAAGTACTTCGAGTGGGAGCGCAAGGGTGTGCCGCTGCGTCTCGAAGTGGGGCCCCGGGACATGGAGAAGGGCTCCGTGTTCGCGGCCCGGCGCACGGGTGGACCCAAGGCTCCGATGGCGCTCGACGGCCTCGAGGAGGCCGTGGCAGGCGCGCTCGACGAGATCCGGGCGGGCCTGTACGAGGCGGCCGTGCGGCGGATGGCCGAGCGCACCCACCGCGTGGCCACCTTCTCCGAGTTCGTGGCGCGCCTCGAGGCAGAGGCCGGCTTCTTCCTCGTGCCCTGGCACGACGACCACGCCGAGGAGGCCGCCGTCAAGGAAGAGACCCGCGCCACCCTGCGGGCCTACCCGCTCGAGGGCCAGGAGGAGGCCCGGGGCCGGACCTGCTTCCGCACCGGCCGGCCGGCCACGCACATGGCGATCTTCGCCCGGGCCTACTAGAAGAGGCTGTAGACTGCTATTCGCCGAGCAGGATGCCCAACCCCACCTGCAACAGCACGCCCTCCCCCAGGAACTCGACCTGGGAGGACTGGTCCGACGCGTCGGCAGCGCCGAGCACGGGGTAGACGAAGGCCACCTCGGGCAGGAGCCGGAAGCCGGGGCCGAGCCGGGCGGCGTAGCCCACCGAGGCGCCCAGGCTGGTCAGGGACAGGCTCGCGGAGTCGTCCGACGTACCGGCGAGGATGAGGTACTCGTGGACCTTGGGCGCCAGCACGAACTGGCTGCCGCCCGACGTGGGGAAGCCCAGGATCACCGGAACCTGGAAGGCCAGCAGGCCCGCGCCGCCCCCAGCCCCCAGGGCCCCGAACCCGCCGCCCGAGGGCGCGATGGACACGATGGGGCCCCCGCTCTGTGGGTCCGTGAGCTGGACCTTGAACAGCATCTCCAGGCCCGAAGAGCCGATCCGGCCTCCCACGTCGAGCCGGTCGTTCACCCCGTAGCGGGCAGAGACACCCCCGTGGAGGAACCCGGCTGCCTCGCCGGTCGCGGCCACCCCCCACCAGGAAGGTTCGAGGCCCACCTGGAAGGCACCGGTGCCGAGCGTGTCGGCGGTCTGGAAGGTCCCCACCGTGGCGCAGCCGGTGAGGAGGGCGAGGAGGGGGAGCAGGAGCATGGGGACCTCGGCGCGAAAGGGTGGCCCATAATACCCGCAACCGGTCCCGTTGGAAGCCCGCGGATTAGGGGAGCGCCACGAGGGCTCCATGCAGCGGATCTCCGTCGCCGACCTGCCCCGCGTCCGGACGATCCTGGGCGTGCTCTCCCGGCACGGGTTCGGGCGTATGCTCGTGAGCGTCGGCCTGGGCGAGCACCTGCCCGAAGGCGGCGAGGGGAGCGGATCCGACGCACCCTGGCCGCGCCGCGTGCGCGATGCGCTCGTGGAGCTGGGTCCCACCTTCGTGAAGCTGGGACAGATCCTCTCTGTGCGGCCCGACGTCGTGCCCGTGGCCCTCGCCCAGGAGTTGCAGTCCCTCCAGGATCGCGTCCCGCCGGTGGGATTCGACGCCGTCCGCAGGGTGGTCGAGGAGGATCTGGGGCGGCCAATCGAGGAAGCCTTCCCCGAGTTCTCCCCCGAGCCCCTCGCGGCGGCCTCCATCGCGCAGGTGCACCGGGCCCGCCTGCCCGACGGCACCCCAGTGGCGGTCAAGGTGCGCCGGCCCGACATCGTGCCCCTGATCGCCGCGGACTTGAGGATCCTCCGGACCCTGGCCCGCCTCATCGAGGGGCGCCTGGACCTTCCGGGCGTCTACACGCCCGTGGGCATCGTGAACGAGTTCGAGGCGGCCCTCACCCAGGAGCTGGACTTCCATCGCGAAGCGCAGAACGCGGAACGGTTCCGGGCCTCGCTCGCCCAGACACATCCCGAGATCGGGGTGCCGCGAGTCTTCTCGGACCGCTCCACGCTCCAGGTCCTGGTCCTGGAGCTGTTCGAGGGCGACCCCGTGTCGGCCCTCACCGCGGCGGATGCCCGCAGCGGTCCGGTGTGCCGCTCGCTACTGGAGGCCTCGTTCACTCAGGTCTTCGTGAACGGGCTCTTCCACGGCGATCCGCACCCGGGAAACTTGCTGGTCCTGCCCGGCGGCCGGCTCGGCTACCTCGATTTCGGGCTTGTGGGCGTGATCACGGGCGAGGTGCGAGAGGTCGTGTCGTCCCTCTTCCTGGCCATCGTCTTCAAGGACGCGGACGCGTTCGTGATGGCCGTGATGCGGGCCGGCGCCTCCCGCGGTCCGGTGGACGTACGGGCGTTCCGGAGCGACGTGGAGCACCTCATGGCCCGGTTCCACGGCGCCTCGCTCGCCACGGTTTCGGAGAGGGCGAACCTCTTGGAGTTCCTGGACGTGGCCATGCGCCACGGCCTGGTGCTTCCGCGGGAGTACGCCATCCTGGCCCGGGCGGCGGCGCTGGTCTACGGGCTCACCCACGCGCTCCTGCCCGATGCCGACATCGTGGCCGAGGTGCGGCCGCTCGCCGAGCGCCTCCTGGCCCGCACGCTCTCCCCCGAGCACATGGCTGAGGAGGCCGCGCGCACCCTGTTCCAGGCCCGCGCGTCCCTCTCCCACGTGCCCCTCCAGGTGACCCACCTCCTGGGCGAACTGGAGGCGGATCGCTTCGTGGTACGGGTGAGGGATCTCGACGCCGAGGCCGCGCGGGCCGAGATCCGGCGGGCGGGGGTTCGAATCGCTGCGGCGCTCTCGGGCGCGGCCCTCGGCGTCTCCGGTGCCATCCTGCTCGCCCCGGCCGAGGGCCGGGTGGCCGGCGTGCCGCTGGTGCGCGTGCTGGGGGTCGTCCTCGTCCTGGCCTCGGCCTGGGTGTGGACGCTCGTGCTCGCCACCACCCACCTGCCGCCCCTCGTGCAGCGGACCTCCCACCGGATCTCCGGCCTCGCCCGCTTCCTGTTCGACGCGTTCCGGTCCCGCAAGGGCTGAAACCCGCCGCGCCCGGATCTCGACCCTTCGCCGCCCACCGGGGATGGGCCGGTCCGGTCCCCGGGCCGATCGCGCCGGGGGAGGCCGGCCGTCTCGTCAGGTCAGCGGCTTCTGCTCGATGGTGTAGGCGGGCGCCTCGGGCACACCGGCCTTGCGCTCCGCTCCCGCGATGGGCCCCTCGGACCGGCTGGCCTTGCCACGGTGCCGGATCACCTTGAGGTAGGAGAGCACGAACTCCCGCTTGAGCAGCTGGATCGCACGTGCGGGGTCCACCCCCTTGGGGCAGACGTTCGAGCACTCGCCGGCGTAGTGGCAGCGGTAGGCCCCGTGCGCGGTGCCTGCGATCTCGCGTCGCGTCTCGAAGCCGCCGTCTCGGGAATCGGCGATGTAGCGGTACGCCTGGGCCAGGGGCATGGGGCCCAGGTACTCCGGGTCCGTGGCGAACGTGGGGCAGGCCACCATGCACAGCCCACAGCGGATGCAGTAGGTGAACTGCACGTAGCGGTCGAGTTCCTGGGGTGTCTGGAGCCACTCGGTGCCGGGTTCGGGATCCAGAGCGTCCCCTTCCCGCAGGATGTGGGGACGGACGGCCCGGTGCTTCTCGAACAGCGGCGCCAGGTCCGGCACGAGGTCCTTGACCACGTCGAAGTTGGGCAACGGCGCGACGGTGACCAGGTTTCCCTGGATCAGCACTTCCTCGATCTGCGTGTTGCAGGCGAGCCGAGGCTTCCCGGAGATGAGCATGCCGCAGGACCCGCACACGCCCATGCGGCACGAGTAGCGATAGGAGAGCGTGGGGTCCGTGGTCTCCCGGATGCGGTGCAGGCCATCGAGGACGGTCGCCCCCTTCTCCACCTGGATCGTGTACTCCTGCCAGTACGGCTTCTCGTCCTTCTCAGGATGGAAGCGGCGAACGCGATAGACGACCTCGAGGATTCGGGTCTCCGACATGGCTCACCCCACAGCCGCGTTTGCGTGTAGAAAGGTCGTGACGGCCTGGAAGACACCCACCGCGAAGAGGCACAGGCCACCCAGCCAGAACAGGACGTTGATCGCCTTCTGCCACGCACGACCGACGTTGGACTCGAAGAGGATGGACCGCAGGCCGAAGAGGCCGTGGTAGAGCGCAGCGCCGAGCAGCAGGACGTACGTGACGGCGAAGAACGACATCCTGGATCGGCCCAGGACGCTCTCCCAATCGGTGGCCCCGACGCCCGAGGTGAAGAGCCCCACCACGTCGTCGAGGTGCATGACGATCATGTGCAGGCCCAGGAAGACGAAGATGAAGGCACCGGCCACGATGTGCCACGTCCAGTTTCGCGTTTCCTTCATGTCAGTGCCCCATCCCGAAGAAGTCCACACCGCCGATTGCGAGGACCACGCCCGCCGCGATCATCACGGCGACGAGCAGAGGACGCTGCTTGTTGAGAGAGGTCCGGTAGGGGTAGACCGGATCTTCGGGCTTCCCTACGGCGAACCCCAGCTCGACGAGGATGAGTCGGATGCCGTTCATGCCGTGTATGACGAACGCAGCGAAGACCAATGGCTCGAAGACGTACCGGAACACGGGTCCGCTGACCCGGTCCATCCACGCGGTCCACGCCGGCTCTCCGAAGGCACGCGAGGTGGTCAAGAGGATGTGCAGGAGGAAGTAGCCGAGAAGGCCGAGTCCGGTCACGCGGTGCAGGGTGTAGACGTACCGCTCGAAGCCCCACCGCCCACCGCCCAGCCAACCCCAGAAACCCAGTCGGTTGTCGTACCGTTTCCGTTCCACCATGGTTCACTCCGTCAGGCCGCCGAGACGAGCGTGGGCTGTCCGTCGCGGGCCGTGCTTGGCTAGTACTTCCGTTCCACCGGCAGCCACTTGGTGAGCCTCACCGGCTTGTAGTCGAGGCGGGGGCCCGCACCGTCGCGGGTGGCGAGGGTGTGCTTGAGCCAGGTCGTGTCGTCGCGGGTCTTGAAGTCGGTCCGTGCATGACCGCCCCGGGACTCCTCGCGCGCCAGGGCCGCCATCATGGAGATCTCCGCCAGGAGGAGCATGTTGTGGAACTCCAGGGCGAGCACCAGGTTCATGTTGTAGACGCTGCTCTTGTCGCCGATGGAAACGTGCTCGGCCCGCGCCTTCAGCTCCTGCAGCTTCCGGAGCCCCGTGGCCAGGGACTCCCCCGTGCGGAAGACGCCCATGTGGTCGTCCATGATCTGGCGCAAATCGTTGCGCACGGCGAAGAGATCCTCGCTGCCCTCGCGGTGGAGCAGATCGTGGAACAGGCGGTGCTCCTCCTCGGCGACCCGTTCCATGGGCAGGTCGGCCGCCGGAGGCGCGTCCTTAAGGTAGTCGGAGATGCTCTCGCCGCAGATGCCGCCCCACACCAGGCACTCCGCGGTGGAGTTCGTGCCCAGCCGGTTGGCCCCGTGCAGCGAGGTGCAGGCCACCTCCCCGGCGGCCCAGATCCCCTCGGCCCGGGTCCTGCCGTCGATGTCGGCCTCGATGCCTCCCATGGAGTAGTGGGCCACCGGCCGCACCGGGATGGGCGTGTCGATCGGATCCAGGCCGAGAAACTTCATCGTGACCTCTCGGATGAGAGGCAGGGCCTTGGTGATCTTCTGCGCGCCGAGGTGACGCAGGTCGAGGTGGCAGTAGTCGAGGCCGCGTGGACCCTCGAAGCCACGGCCTTCCATGATCTCGGTCATCATCGAACGCGAGACGATGTCGCGCGGGGCGAGCTCCATCTTGGCGGGCGCGTACTTCTCCATGAAGCGTTCGCCCAGGGCGTTTCGAAGGTACCCGCCCTCCCCGCGGCAGGCCTCGGTCATCAGGATGCCAGAGGGGACGAGGCCGGTCGGGTGGAACTGGATGAACTCCGGGTCCTCCAGGGCCAGTCCCGCGCGGTAGGCCATGGCCTGACCATCGCCGGTCACGGTCTGGGAGTAGGTGGTGAAGCCGAAGAGGTTGCCGAGGCCGCCCGTGGAGATGAGCAGCGCCCTGGCCCGGAAGACGAGGAAGCGGCCCGTCGTCAACTCGATGCCGGTGATGCCGGCGAGGCGCCCGTTCTCGATGAGGAGCTCCGTGACGAACACCTCGTCGTACCGCGAGAAGGTATCGTACCCGAGCAGCGTGTCGTAGAGGCACTGCACCTCGAAGAAGCCGGTCTTGTCCGCCGCCATGGTGGCCCGTGGGTAGCTGTGGCCGCCGAAGGGCCGCTGCATGATGCGACCGTTCGGGCACCGCGACCAGGGCAGGCCCCAGTGGTCGAGCAGGCGGATCTCCTTCGGACACAGGCCTACGAAGCGGTCCACGACGTCCTGATCCGCGAGGAAGTCGGAGCCCTTCACCGTGTCCCAGGCGTGCAGGTCGAGCGAGTCGCCCTGCTCCTCTCGGAGCACGGCCGCCGTGCCGCCCTCGGCACAGACGGAATGGGGACGCATGATCTGCACCTTGGAGACGAGGCCCATCGTGACCTTGTCTCCCAAGCGACGGCCGATCTCGATCGCAGCCCTCAAGCCAGCGAGTCCCGTTCCGAGGATGAGAACGTCGTGAGTGATGACTTCGGCCATGGCGGGGCACCTGTTTCTGCGGGGAAGCGGCTTCTACCCTCGCGAACCGGAGAGCAGCAAAAGGGTACGCTCCTACTTCGTCCCGTTGCCTGCGTCAAGTCCGCGGAACCTGGAGGGAACCCACGCCCGGAGCGCCCGGCCAGGGGAGCGCCGCCGCCACCCGGCGCCATCGGCGCCACCCGCTCCCAAGAAGGAGAGGGGAGGACGGGGGGCAGGGCCGACGGGTCAGGCGCTTCGGCTGGTCAAGGACGTCCTCGGCGGGTAGGTGGCGCCATGCCCCGCCCCATCGCCGAGTTCGACGCAGGCGCCGCACGAGGCCTCGTGGGCCTCTTCACCGACCTCGACGACACCCTCACCGAGGCCGGGCGCGTGGTGCCTGCGGCGTTCACCGCCCTGGATCGGGCCCGGAGCGCTGGCCTGCGTACGGTGATCGTGACGGGCCGGCCAGCAGGCTGGGTGGATCATCTCGCGCGCATGTGGCCCGTGGACGGCGTGGTCGGTGAGAACGGCGGGCTCTGGTTCTGGCACGACGGCACCCGCCTCCAGCGCCGCTTCCTGCAGCCCGCCCCGGAGCGGGAGGCCAACCGGACCCGTCTGGGGGCGCTCGCCGCGTCCATCCCCGCCGAGGTGCCCGGCAGCGCCGTGAGCGCGGACCAGCCCTACCGCGAGCTGGATCTCGCCATCGACTTCGCCGAGGACGTACCCGAGCTCTCCGAGGCCGAGGTGGACGCGATCGTCCGCTGCTTCGAGTCCGCCGGTGCCACGTGCAAGATCAGCAGCATCCACGTGAACGGCTGGTACGGTGCCTTCGACAAGCTGGAGGGCTGCCGGCGGTTCGTCCGCGAGGTCTGGGGCGAGGACCTCTCGTTCGAACGCTGGGCCTTCCTCGGCGACTCCCAGAACGACGAGCCCATGTTCCGGGTGTTCCCCCACGCCATCGGCGTGGCCAACGTGGCCCGCTTCCTGCCGCGCCTCCGCTGGAAACCAGCCTACATCACCACGCTTCCCGGTGGCCGCGGCTTCGCCGAGGCCCTGGGCCGGATCCTCTCGCTCCGCGGGTGAGGGCCGGGGGGCCGACGGTCGTCCGCCCCCGTGGTACCATTCCGTCATCAGCCCTGGAGCCCCCCATGCGGACCCGCCTCCTCCTCCCCGCCTCAGCCCTCCTGGCCGCCTCGGCCGTCCTCGTCGCCGACTCCGTGGGTCCCACCTGCGAGCTCTACAAGGGGTGGGCCGTGGACGTGACCTACACGACGGACTGTGCAGGGGGGGACGCGGGCGCCTTCTCCGCCAGCGCCGGAGACCTCTCCTACGACGCCGTCGGCATGCCCCAGCCCGACGACGTCCGGTTCGTCCAGACCGAGGGCGAACTGGTCCTGTCGATCCTGGCCATCTCCTACGACACCACCGCCTGCGACGACGGTTCGGGCACCGGTACCTTCACGGGCCTGGTCTTCGAGTTCGGCGAGACCGGAGAGACGGGCATGGGCACGACCACCTGGCAGTGCTCCGGCTGGGACCTGGGCGCCGAGACCCAGGACCTGACCTGCTACCCGTCCACCGGCGGCTTCACCTGCACCCTCGCGCTGACCTCCACGGCGACGGGATGACCGAGGGCACGCCAGGACCCGTGGAGGGCCGGGCGTACCTCTACACCGCAGCCTTCCTCACGGGGGCCGCCACCATGGCGGCGGAGCTGGCCGGTGCTCGCCTCGTGGCGCCCTTCTACGGCACCAGCACGCCGGTGTGGGCGCTCCTCGTCGGGGCGGTGCTGGCCGGCCTCGCGGCGGGGCAGGTCGTGGGGGGACGGATCTCGCCCGTGACCCGCACGCTCCGTCCTCTGGGCGGGCTCCTCGTGGCCAGCGGGGCCCTGCTCGCGCTCCTTCCGGTCGTGGCCCGGCCGCTCATGGTCGGCACCCTCACGCTCTTCCACCACGGATCCCTGGCTCCGATCCTGGCCTCCGCCCTGGGCGTCACGACGCTCCTCGCGCTGCCGGTCGCGGTGCTGGGCGCCTGCGGCCCCGTGGTGCTGCACCACGCCGTCGGGGAATCCGAGGGGGCCGGGCCCGTGGCGGGCCGCATCTACGCGCTGGGCACCGCCGGCAGCCTCGCCGGGACGTACCTCTCCGGTCTCGTCCTGGTACCGATGATCGGCACCCGCCGGACGCTCTGGACCTGCGCCGCCGCGCTCGCGGCCGTGGGCGTGGCCGGCGTGGTGCGCCGCACACGCGCAGCAGCGGTGCTGATCGTGCTCGCGGTGGCAGCCGGCGCGCTCGCCCTGCCGGGCGGAATCGTCAAGCCGAGGAGGAACGTCGTCTTCGAAGACGAGACCACGTACGGCCTCGTCCAGGTCGCCCAGGATACCCGCGCCCGCTGGCTCACCATCGATGAGGGCTACGCCTACCAGTCGGTCTACCCGCTGGATGGATCGCTCGCCCTGGAGGGCGTCTGGGGCTGGTACGCCCTGGCACCCGCCTTCACCACCACGGGCGCACCCGGGGATGTCCTCTTCCTGGGCCTCGCGGGCGGTTCCGCGGCCCGTGCCTACCGGGCGCTCTGGCCCGAAGCCGCGCTCACCGGCGTAGAGATCGATCGTGGCGTCGTGGAGGCGGGTCGTCGCTTCATGGCCCTGCCGCCCGAGGTCCGGGTCGTCACGGACGACGCCCGGGCCTGGCTCCACCGCGATCCGGATCGGTACGACGTCATCGTGCTCGACGCCTTCCGCTTCCCCTACGTGCCCTTCCAGCTCGCGACCGTGGAGTGCTTTCGCGCCATGGAGGCCCGCCTCGCCAAGGGTGGCGTGGTGCTGGTCAACGTGGGACGCGGCGACGACGGACAGGGAATCGGGAGGCCCGGCGACGGCCTCCACGACGTGGTGGACGCCGTGGCCGCCACGCTCGCGGCCGTGTTCCCCACCGTCCGTGGGGCCGATGTCCCAGGCGCGCCCAACACGATCCTGGTGGCCTCCCGGCACCCGCCCGCCCTCGACGTGGGCCTGGCCGCGCTGTCCCTCCCCGAGGACACGACCGCCACGCTCGACCGGCTGCCTCCGCTCCGGCCCTGGCTGCCGGAGGGCGTCCGCGTGCTCACCGACGATCACGCCCCCGTGGAGTGGCTCACGGATCGAGTGCTCCTGCGTCGCCTGTCCGCGATGGCCCGGAGGTAGCCGTGGAGGCTGTGCCCGGCGTCGCGCTCCTGCACCCCGCTCCGGCCTCGGCTGCAGCGCTCGTGGCCCTGAACGACCTCTGGATCCGCAACCACGCGCCCGCCTGGATCGGCGGAAAGCTGTCGGGCTTGGGAATCGCCTTCCTGCTGCCCGTGGTGCTGGCTGCGGCCGGGGAGTGGATCTCCTGGCTCTTCGCCCGCCTGGAGCGCCGGCCGTGGCGGCCGCCGGGCCGCGGCCTGCGCCTCGCAGCCTGCGCCGCGGCCGCCCTCTACGGTGCGGCCATGGAGTTGGTCCCCGGGTTCGGCGTGTTCCACGCGGCATGGCTGTCCGCGTCGCTGCCCTGCCTCTCGTTCCGGTCCGGCACGGCGGATCCCACGGATCTGTGCTGCCTGCTCGCCGTGCCGCTCGCGTACCTGCACCTCGGGCGGGTGCGGCGGGGGTGACCCCGGTACCCAGAGGCGGTAGAGCCCCCCTGTCCGCCACCCCGAATCCGCCATGCCCGCGCTCCAGATCGCCCCGATCCTCGCGTTCCTCGCCGCCTGTGGGGATGCGCAGGACGACACCGCCTCCTGTGCGTCCGGTCCGGCCGTCGAGCCCGTACCGCCCTTCTTCACCGAGGTGTCCATGGGCCTGGCCGTCACCAACGGCTTCGGACGCGCCCAGATCGTGGACCTGGACGCCGACGGCCTGGACGATCTCGTGGCTACGCCCGCCCACGACGGCGCCCACGACGATCCGCCGGGGGACTACGACAAGCTGGCGCTCCTGCGGCGGGGCGACGGCTTCGAGTCGGCCGCCGGGGCCTCGGGGCTCGACCAGGCCCGGGTGGGGCTCCTGCTCTTCGGCGACGTGGACGACGATGGCGATCCGGATGCCTATGGAGGCGTCGTCCAAGGCCAGGGCCGCGACCTCATGGGTCTGTGGCGAAACGAAGGCGGCGTGTTCTCGTACGCGGGCACCTCGGGCACCACCATCCAGGCCCTGGGGTGCGGGGACCACACCTGCACGCCCGACCAGATCTCCGGCACCTTCGTGGACTTCGACCAGGACGGTGTGCTCGACCTCTACGTGGGGTCCTGGCAGTGGAGCGACGGCGTCACCACGACCCGGTACACGCCGCCCGCCCGCGATCGGCTGTACCGGGGCCTGGGGGACGGCACCTTCGAGGATCTCTCCGACACCCTCCCCAACCAGACGCATCCCTGGACCGCCAAGCTGTGGGGGGTGTCCGACGCCTTCGGCCGGTCCACCATGGGCGTGGCCGCAGCCGACTACGACAACGACGGCGACATGGACCTGTTCGTGGCCAACTACGGGGCCGGCCGGCCGTGGGGTCCGTACGAGGATCCGCTGTGCGAGCCGCCCCGCTACTGGGACCAGGACATCCTGTGGCGCAACGACGGCGACATGACCTTCACGGACGTGGCGGACGAAGCCGGCGTCGCGGCCACGATGCGGGGGCCGAGCGGCATCGCCGAGGAGGAGCCGTTGGTCGTCGGCGCCGAGTGCGACGACGTGGCCCCGGACGCCGAGGGCACGTACCCCTCCCCCATCTCGGGCAACTCGTTCACGCCCCAGTGGGCCGACTTCGACAACGACGGGGATCTCGACCTCGCGGTCGGCGCCATTTCCCACCCCGACTACCGCCAGACCGATCCCACCCTGCTGTTCGTCAACCGCGGCGACGGCACCTTCTCGGAGGAGAGCCTCGAGCGGGGTCTCGTCTACCGGGAGGACGAGAAGCACGTGGCCTGGGTGGACGTGGATGGCGACGGCCTCCTGGACCTCGCCACCACCGGATTCCGCAACGACGCCGAGAACGGCTGGCGTCTCTACCTCCAGTCCGACGACCACCGGCTCGTCCTCCAGGACGAGGACACGACGGGCGTGGACGACGCTCACCAGGAGTCGGCGGTCTGGCTCGACTGGGACGACGACGGCGACCTCGACCTCACCATCGCCGAGGACGACGGGCCGGCCCGCTGGTTCCGCAACGACGTGGGTCAGGCCAACCACCGCGTGGGCTTCCGGCTCCGGGCGAGCGGGCCCCGCGACGCCACGGGCGCTCGCATCCTCCTCACCGGCGGAGCCGGCCGGCAGATGCGGGAGTTGGCCGGCCCGGGCGGACACTACAACCCCCAGGCGAGCCTCGTCCAGACCTTCGGCCTGGGCGGAGATGCCTGCGCGGTGGACGTGCGGATCCGGTGGCCCGACGGCACGGAACAGCGGCTCGGCGCCCTCGAGGCCGACCGCCTCTACGCGGTCACCCAGGGTCAGGCGCCCGTGGTCGAGCGGGAGTGGCCGGCCCCATGACCTCGGGCGGAGAAGCCAGGGAGTGGAGGGCGGGGCGCATGCGCTGAGCACGAACCCGAGGATCCGGGTGCTGCTCGAGCCGTTCGACGTACCGTCCCTGCGCGTCGATCGCAGCGAGGAGGCGACCGGCCGTCCAGCGAACGACTGGAACCGGGTGATCCAGCGCCTCGGCGAACAGGAGGAGCCCGGCGTCGGGGGAGCCCGTGGCGCCTGCAGCAGCAGGCGAGGTCGGGAGGGACAGGCGGGCAGCCGCCTCGAGGAGGCAGAGCAGGGCGTCGGTGGAGGGGTCCTCGGCGACGGCTCGCCGGGCCTGTCCCAGGTAGAGAACCGTCGGCATCTGGGCCTCGCCGGGCAGGAACACCTCCCAGAGCGTGATCACCCGCAGTCTGGGGACGGGCTCGGAAACGGGCCGGGTTTGGTCGGATCGATCCCCCAGGGCCCGGTCGATCCGCGCCTGCCAGTCCGCGAGCGTGCGCGCACGCCTGCCCTCCATCGCCCACAGGCGCCAGGCCAGGGCCGCCCGCACGTGGGGAGCCGCGACGGGTGGCAGGACGTCCAGCGGATTGCCCACGAGGTGGACGGCCCTCTGGTAGGACGCCAAGGTGGCCTCGGACCAGAGGCGCTCCGAGACCCTGCGGGCCAGGATCGGGTCGATCGGAACCAGGCGCTCGCTCATCGCGCGTTCTCCCTCGAGAACGGCGTTCCAAGCCCCCCTGGAGGCGTCGTCCGCCGCGGGGGCGGCCCGCCCTCCCAGGGCCATGGCCGCGTGGGCGAGGCAGCTTGGGGAGAAGGCCCCGCTCTCCAAGCACAACAGGGCGGCCTCGCCGCCGGCCGCGCTCCCGTGGGTTTCCAGGGCGGCCTCGGCCGCCTGGAACGCACACTCGTCGCGCCACGGACCGGGCTCGAGCCCCCGGCAGGCCCCGATGGCACGCGCCCAAGCTCCAAGCCGGGCGGCCTCCTCAGCGGCCTCGGCTCCGCAGACGTTGGAGAGCAGCGGATGGGGGCAGTCCACGTCGACGGAGGCCACCCTGGCCCACGGCAGAGGCACGGACCCGAGCGGACGGGAGGGGAGGAGCAGCGTCATGGACGGGCCCCGGACCGCAAGCGGGTCGCTGGCGGGAGTGGCCGACCCGCTACGTGCGGCGTCGGCCGGCCGCGGGGCCAGGTGAAGGCGACCGTTGACGTCGTCGCAGCGACGACGGGCTTCCCCCTCGGGGAGCGCGCGGCAGAGGGCCCGGGTCTCGCCCGGATGGGCCTCGGCCAGGGTCGTGACCGCTGCGAGCCGGACGACCGGGTCCTCGATCGCCGCCACCCTGGCAGCCGTGGCGGCCGGATCCCGGCCCCATCCCGCGAGCACGGCCTCCTCGATGCAGGGCGCGTCGGTGCAGGAGGCGAAGTCCACCGGGCCCGAGCACGCCGCGAGCAGGAGGGGAAGCATCCTCAGGCCACGCGGTGCGGCACGGGCCGCCCGGCCAGGAAGGCCGAGACGCTGGCCTGGAGCTCACGGGCGATGACCGCGCCGAGATCCGGGTGGAACCCGGCTCCGTGGGGCGTACACAAGACGCGGGGATGGGCCGAGATGCGGGCGATCCCGGGGTATGGCTCCTCCGGGAAGACGTCGAGTCCCAGGCCGCCGAGTCGACCGGCCTCGAGGGCGCTCCAGGCCGCCTCCAGGTCGAGCACCCCCCCCCGAGCGGTGTTCACGAGGACGACATCCGGGCGGGCGCGAGCCACTCCGGACGCGTCCACCACGGGTGGGGCACCCGGAGCGAGGCTGCAGTGGAGCGTGACGAGGCGACACGTGGCCAGCAGGTCGCCCACCGGGGCTTCCTTCACGCCCGGCAGGCGGACGGCGGGGTCGAACCCCAGCACGGAAGCGCCCAGCGCGGCGAGCACGGCGGCCATCTTGGTGCCGATCACACCCAAACCCACCACGCCGACCGGCTGACCGCCCAGCAGCGCGACGGGCCGAGCGGGGAGATCGGCGCGGACCCAGCGCCCGGCCCGAGCGTCGTCGGACAGGTGAGGAAGATCCTTGAGGAGGGCCAGAGAAAGCGCCAGGGCCGACTCCACGACCGCGTCCCGGCGTGCGATCGGACAGCGGGCCACGACGATGCCCCGGGCACGCGCCGCGTCCAGGTCGAGATGGTCGTGGCCGTTCGTCGTGGTGAGGAGCAGGCGGCAGCGGGGCACGGCGTCGAGGGCGTCCGCGCCGACCCGTGTGAGGCTGGTCACCACGAGCACGTCGGGATCGGCGAGGTCGGCGACCGGTGCACCCTGGGGAAGCTGGAGGCAGGACAGACCCAGCGCCTCCAGGGCCGCGCGCTCCCGGGCGAGGTCGCGGTCGGTCTCGTAGGGGCTACGGCCCCAGCGGGTCAGGCGCACCGACATGGCACCCGCGACCTAACCCGCATACCTCCTCCGCCACGTGGTGGGCGAGGCGATCCGTCTCCCTACGATGCCCTGCACGCCGTCCGACGGGAGGAGCCCCCGTGAGGCCCGCACGCGCCCGCTTCGCCTGCACCGCCTGCGGCGCCACGCTGCCCGGCTGGTTCGGGCAGTGCCCTCGATGCGGCGCCTGGAACAGCGTCGAAGAAGTGCCCGCGACCGGGCCTGCGCGCTCCCGGCCCGCGCCCATGCCCGTTCCCTTGAGCTCGGTGCCGCTGGGCGACGGTGGGGAGGTGCGGCTGTGCACCGGCATCCACGAGCTGGATCGGGTGCTCGGGGGCGGACTCGTCACCGGCTCCCTCACGCTTCTCGGCGGCGACCCGGGCGTGGGCAAGTCCACCCTGCTCCTGCTGGCCGCGGTACGCCTGGCCGAGCGGGGCCTTCCGGTCCTGTACGTCACCGGCGAGGAGTCCGCGCGCCAGATCCGCCTCCGGGCCGACCGGCTGGGAGTCGCCTCGGAGCAGCTCTTCGTCCTCGCGGAGACCGATCTCGACGCGGTGGCCGAGGCGGTGACCCGGCTCTCGCCCCGCTTCCTCGTGCTCGACTCGGTGCAGGTGATGCGCAGCCCCGAGGTCGAGAGCATCCCGGGCAGCGTACCTCAGGTCCGAGCCGTCGCGGACCGGGCGCTCGGGATCGCCAAGGGCCGCGACGTGGCCACCCTTCTCGTGGGCCACGTGACCCGCGAGGGCACGCTGGCCGGGCCGCGCATGCTCGAGCACCTCGTGGATACCGTCGTCTACTTCGAATGCGACGAGCGCTCGCCCATCCGGGTGCTGCGTGCGGTCAAGAACCGGTTCGGCGCGACCGGTGAGCTGGGCCTCTTCGAGATGACGGAGGCCGGCCTGGTGGAGGTGCCCGACGCCTCGGCCCGCCTCCTGGCCGAGCGCGCCTCCGACGCGGCGGGCACCGCGGTGGTCGCCGGCATGGAGGGCAGTCGGCCGCTCCTGGCCGAGGTGCAGGCACTGGTGGGCCGTCCCACCCCCGGCACGCCCGCGCGCGTGGTGGTCGGCGTGGACCGGGCCCGGGTGCAGGTCCTCCTCGCGATCCTCGATCGCGTGGGCCTGTCCGCCTCGGACCGGGACGTCCACGTGTGCGCGGCCGGAGGCCTCAAGCTCGAGGAGCCTGCCGCGGACCTGGGTCTGCTCGCGGCACTGGCCTCCTCCCTGAAGAACCGTCCGCTTCCCTCCGATCTCGCCTGCTTCGGCGAGATCGGGCTCGCGGGAGAGGTGCGCATGGTCTCCTTCCCGGGCATGCGCCTCAAGGAGGCGCGGCGGCACGGGTTCCGCCGGATGCTCGCGCCCGCGAGCGCGGCCCGGGAGGCGGTCGAGGGCATCGAGGTGGTGGCCGTGCGCACGGTGCGCGAGGCGGTGGAGGCGCTCGAGATCACGCCTCGGCGCTAGGCGCGTCCCAATCCTCCACGGGCCAGCCGTTCCTGCGTGCCTCGCGGGCCAGGCGCCGGTCGGGGTCCACGCAGACCGGGTGGCCCACGGCCTCCATGACCGGCAGGTCGGCCGCGGAATCGGTGTAGAACCAGGCTGTCTCGAGCAGCTCGCCGCAGGCTTCCGCGAACCGTCGGGCGTGCTCCAGCTTGCCGTCTCCGTAGCAGAACGTCCCGACCACGTCGCCGGTGAGCACGCCTTCTTTCACGGCCGGCACCGTGCAGATCGCGTCGTCCAGGCCCAGGTCCCCGGCGGCGATCCGGCCGAGATGCACAATCGAGGAGGTGAGCAGCACGGTCCGATCCCCTGCGGCCCGGTGCCGCGCCACGGCCGCCCGGCCGCCCGGCCGGACACGGGGGCCGATCTCCTCGGCCCAGAACGCCTCCATGGCCGCCTCCAGGTCCGGCTCCCGGATCCCGGCCAACCAGCTCGTACCGTTCCGGACACCCCTCTCCACGGCCACGAACCCGAGCCGGTAGAGCCCCATCCACCAGGTCGCGGCCAGGGCCCGGTGGGGGCTGATCCGGCCCTTCTCCCGCTCGCGCCGGACCCAGAGCAGCGCCGAGTTGACCGAGACGAGCGTGCGGTCGAGGTCGAACAGGGCCAGGGCCACCGCCTACCCCTCGTACCAGCGGGGCGTGACGAGCCGCTCGTAGTGCTCCACCCGGAACGGGTTCATCCGCTGGCGCGCCACGTCGACCGCCATGCGCGCGGAGACCAGGGCGAACCAGGCGTACATGTCGCGGCGGTAGCGGTACGGGGAGAACAGACCGCGGGCGAGCCAGGAGGGGTTGGCGAACCGCCGGTTCATGGTGTAGAGCGCATCCGCGATCTCGTCGCGGGTCATGTGCTCGCTGTCCAGCACCGGCGTGAGCCAGTCGAAATCCTCGAACCGGCCCTCCTCCACCCAACCCTTCGCCACCGCCTCCTCGTAGATGGGCGTGCCCGGAACCGGCGTGATGGGATGGAATGCGGGGAAGTCGATGCCCAGGCTCGCTGCGAAGTCGACCTGCCGCCGGATCGTCTCCGGTGTCTCCTCCCGGACCCCCACGATGAAGGTGCCCTGGAGGAAGACCTCGGGAAACCGCCGCTTGAAGATTCGGATCGACTCCCCGCCCGCACCGCCCTCGTAGTGGGTCTTGTGGAACGAGGCGAGATCCTCGTCGCTCGCACGTTCCACGCCGATACAGACGTGGCGCAAACCCGCCCGCACCATCTTCTCGAGCACGCCCGTCTGGGCGTCACGCAGCACCGCGTCGGCGCGAAGGAAGGCGAACCAGGTGGGGTTCATCCGGGATCGGATCACGAGGTCCGAGAACGCCTCGTTGAAACGGGGATCGATGTTCCAGGACGCATCCACGAACACGAAGCTGCGGCGACCCCAACGCCGGTACAGCCACTCCATCTCCTCCAGCGTGCGCTCGGGGCTGCGGGTGCGCCAGCGGGGCCGGAGCCGTGCACGGCCGTCGGGGCCGTAGGTTCGGTCCGCCATCGTGGTCCACCAGGCGCAGAACGTGCACTGGGACGTGCAGCCCCGGCTGTGGTGGATGGTCGTGCTGCCTGCCCCGTACAGGAGCCGGCTGGTCCCGTAGAGGTCCATCGGCACGAGGTCGTAGGCGGGCAATGGGAGCGTGTCGAGATCGGGCACGACGGCTCGCGGCGCCGTGCGGACCACCTCGGTGCCAGCCTGGAACGCGATTCCCTCGACATCGGCGAGGCTGCCGTCGTCCAGGGCGGTCCGAGGGTCGGCCGGGTTCTCGGCCAGCTCGGCCAGGAGCGCGCGGAACGTGACCTCGCCCTCACCGATCACGATCACGTCGATGTCGCCCGGCTCTCCCTCCACGGGACCCCCCTGCCGGTCCGCCCCCTTGCCGAGATACCGGCGCCAGAGGTTGGTGAAGTGGGCGCCACCCGCCACCCGGACCGCCCGTGGGATGCGCTCCCGGCAGAGGCGAAAGAACTTCAGGACCTCGTCCACGTAGAGCGCGTGGTTCTCCCCACACCCCACCACGTCCGGATCGAGCCGCTCGATCAGCTCCGAAAGCGATCGCCACCCGAGGTGTAGCGGCATGCAGTCCAGGATCCGCACGTCGTGTCCGTCGAGCCGTGCGGCGGCAGCCAGCGCGACCAGGGCCTGGGGCAGCATGAAGTTGTCGCCCTCGCTGACGTACGGCCAGTAGCGCCGCGGCGGATGCACCAGGACCACGCGCACTAGACACCTCGCTTCCGTGCCAGTACCGTCCAGGCACGGTTCCAGGGACGGGTGATCGGGTGCGCCCGGCAGCGCGCCTCCCAGTCCAGGAGCGTTGGGAAATCCCCCGCACCCGCCGCGGCTTCGAACGGACCCCCGACGGCGTAGTGGGTGGGCGCCAACTCCAGGATCTCGAAGTCGTGGAGGAGCGCCCGTACGGCGGCTTCGTCGTAGGTCCGAACCCACCGATCGCCCCACGCCGACACGGGACCGCCGTCCAGGAGGGCACCGAGCGTGCCCGGCGCCACGCCGGGTGCCGCAGCCCACCCGAGTGTCGCCTCCACCGAGAGGCAGAGCACGCCCCCCGGTTTCAGGACGCGGGTCGCAGCCTCCACGAGCGCCTCGGGATCCTCCACGTAGCAGGCGACTTCCGCGCAGACCACGGCATCCACGGGCGCCAGGTCGGGCAGCCGCTCCCCGGTGGTCCAGTGGAGGTCCAGGCGGCCGGGTCCACCCGCAGCGTGCCACAGCGTGCGCCACAGTGAGGGGAGGATCGGATCCACCCCCTCCACCTCGCAGCCCCGTTCGAGCAGCCAACCCGCGAAGCGCCCGGCACCCACGCCCAGGTCCAGGACACGCGATGCGCCGCGCAAGGCGGTCTCCCAGTGGTGGAGGTACAGATCCCGCTCCAGCATCGTGACCCCGTGCACCGGGCTCGAAGGGTCCTGGAGATCCATCCAGTCGGGGTGCTGGGCCCAGTCACGAACCGCGCCTTCGAGGTTCCAGAGCGGCCCCGGAGGCGCGGGCTCCCCGCGGGAGATCGCCTCCAGGCGGGGATCTCCCGGGGGCATCCGAAAGGCCCGGCCTGCCCACCGATCGAGCGCGATGCACGGCCACGGCGGCCGCCCCGGCGGCCGGGGCAGGGGCGATCCGTCCAGGGCGGTGGCCTCGAACAACGACAGGACGGACTCCGGGTTGACAGCGACGGTCCGGTCTATCATGATAGGTCCGGTGCGGGGCTCTCGCTCCCGCCATCCCCCCTCCTGGAGGTTCCCATGTTCTGGCGTCCGTCGCCGCGTCCCCGGCCGGGGCCCAAGCGCCCGTAGCCGCCGGATCCCCGGCAGGGGTCCCGGCGGACGGCCTGTCGCCGGCCACGGGATCTCACGCAGGCCGCCGCCCCTCGGGGCGGCGGACTCGTCTCATCCTCTCTCCACGCGGGTTCGTCTCGCGAGGAGGGCATGGAGCAGTGCCACGTGAAGCGCGTGGCCGGGGAGGTACACCTCGGCCCGCGCTTCCAGGGGTGCATCCAGGAGTGCGAGGTCTCCCAGGAGATCCACCACCTTGTGGCGCAACGGTTCGTCCGGGTGGCGCAGCCCGCCGGGATTGAGCACGCCGTCGCCGTCGAGCACCACCACGACGTCGAGATCGCCCCCCTGCCCGAGGCCCGCCGCCCGGAGCGCGTCCACCTCGGATCGGAAGACGAAGGTCCGCGCCCATGCGAGGTGGCGGCGAAAGCCGGCGGGCGTGAGGGTTCCACGGTGTCGCCGGTCGTGCAGGAGGGGGTGGTCGAAGTTCACCCGCACGTCCCAGGACATCCGCGGCGCGGGCAGGAGGCACGCCCGGCGCGATCCCTGGCTCACCAGGACGGGTGCATCCACCACGACGGGACAGCAGCGCGCCTGCTGCACGCTCCGGCCGGCGGCGTCGAGGGCCGACAGCCAGAGAGCCGCGGATCCATCGAGCGCGGGTACCTCGGGCCCGTCCACCTCCACCAGGACGTTGTCGATGTGCGCCGCGGCGAGTGCCGCCAGGAGGTGCTCCACCGTGGACACCCGCTGCCCGTCCACGCCGAGGGTGGTCGCGCGCCGGCTGTCCACCACCGAGGACACCCGGGCGGGAATGGGCACGGGCTCCGGCAGGTCGACGCGCCGGAACACGCGCCCGTGGCCGGCGGGCGCCGGGAGGAGCCGCACGGCCACGGTCCGTCCGCTGTGGAGCCCCCGGCCCTCCACCCCGACGATTCCGGCCAGCGTGGCCTGGTACCGCGCCATGCCCGCCTACCGCTCCGAGGGGCCGGGCAGGCCTTCCACCCGCGCCCCCACCCCGACGCCGTTCGCGTCGAACCAGCCCCGGTTCATCTCCAGGGCGTACAGAGCGGGGGCACCGGACGACACGGACGTGCGGTCGAAGGGCGCCAGGTCGCGGAGGCGGACGATCTCCCCGCTGGCCGACACGAAGGCGATCGTGAGCGGGATGCGGGTGTTCTCCATCCAGAAGGAGAGCGCCTCGGAGGCGGGGTACACGAAGAGCATCCCCTCGTCGGGCCCGATGGCGTCGCGGTACATGAGTCCCCGGGCCCGAAGTTCGGGCGTATCGGCGACCTCCGCCCGGACCCCGTGCCCGCCCACCTCGAGGGGTAACGTCGGCAGCCGGTCCGGGTGGAGGCAGCCGGCGGCGATCAGCAGGAGCAGGGGCATCAGAACAGGCTCTCCGGGCCCGCCTGGGGCAGGCCCACCTGGCGGCGGCCCCGGCTGGTCACGACACGACCGCGCGGCGTGCGCTGGAGGTAGCCCTCCCGGATGAGGTAGGGTTCGTAGACGTCCTCGATGGTGTCGCGCTCCTCGCCGATCGCCGCCGCCAGGTTCTCCACCCCCACCGGGCCACCGTCGAACTTGAGGGCCACCGTCTCCAGGATCCGGCGGTCCATCTTGTCGAGGCCCGCCTCGTCCACCTCGAGCCGCTCCAGCGCCGTACGCGTCACCTCGAGGTCCACCGCCCGGTGCCCCTCGACCTGGGCGAAGTCCCGAACCCGGCGCAGGAGCCGGTTGGCGATGCGCGGCGTGCCCCGCGAGCGGCGGGACAGCTCCACGGCCGCCTCGGGCTCCACCGTCACCCCGAGCCGGTCGGCGGCCCTCAGGATGACCTGGTGCAACTCCTCGGGAGAGTAGAAGTCGAGCGTGCAGTGGATCCCGAACCGGCCGAGCAGGGGTGGGGTGAGCAGGCCCGAGCGCGTGGTGGCACCCACCAGCGTGAACGGGGCCACCTGGACCTTGATCGACTGGGCGGAAGGCCCCTGTCCCAGCACGATGTCGAGTTGGAAGTCCTCCATGGCCGGGTACAGGATCTCCTCCACCGCCCGGTTCATCCGATGGATCTCGTCGATGAACAGCACGTCGCGGGGCTGGAGGTTGGTGAGGATGGCCGCCAGGTCGCCTCCGCGCTCGAGCGTGGGTCCGCTCGCCGTCTGGATGCCGACCCCCAACTCCTCGGCCACGATGCAGGCGAGGCTGGTCTTGCCCAACCCGGGGGGCCCGGCGAGCAGGACGTGGTCCATGGACTCGCCCCGCTGGACGGCTGCCCGCATGTAGACCCGGAGGTTCTCCTTGATGCGCACCTGGCCCACGAACTCGTCGAGGTTGCGGGGCCGGAGGGCGGGATCGGCGCGATCGGCGTCGCGGGGGTCGACGATGCGGGTCAAGGCTCCTCCTCGCTCGCCCTGGGGCCAGGACCCCCTCCGAGGATCTGGAGGGACGTGCGGATCCGCTCCTCGAGCGGCGCGTCCTGGCGGCCCGCCTCTGCGAGGTGGGTGAGGGCGTTCTGGATCTCGGTGCGGCGGAAGCCGAGACGCGCCAGCGCGAGCGGGAGCGGATCGTCCGGCCGGACCGCCACCGGCTGGGCGAGCTCGACGGGCTCGGGCGCGATCCGTCCGGCGAGGTCCACCACGAGCCGCTGGGCGGTGCGGGATCCCACGCCCGGGACCCGTTTCAGGGCGCTCACGTCCTGGCGCGCCACCGCGTCGGCCAGTTCGCGGCGGGAGAGGGTGCCGAGCACGGCCAGCGCCGTGCGTGCGCCCACGCCGGGCACCTCGAGGAGGATCTCGAAGAGGTCGCGATCCACCGCCGAGGCAAAGCCGAACAGGTGGAAGGCGTCCTCCCGCACGAGCGTAGAGACGTGGAGCACGGTCTCCTCGCCCGGATCGGCAGCCGGCACAGCCGGCACGAACACGCGATAGCCCACGCCCCCCACCTCCAGGACGACGTGGTCCTCGGCCGCACCCACGATCACACCCCGCAGCCGTCGGATCACGGTGCACCTCCCCCTTCCGCCGGCATGCGTGCGTGGGCGAGGTGCGTGATGGCCACGGCCAGGGCGTCGCTGACGTCGGTGGGGCCGTCGGGCAGATCCCCGAGCAGCAGCCGCACCGTCCGCCCCACCTGGGTCTTGTCAGCCCCTCCCCATCCCGCGGCGGCCTTCTTGATGTGGGTGGTGCCGTACTCGTGGATGGGGAGGCCCGCCTCGGCCGCCGCGAGGAGCGCGACCCCCCGTGCGTGGCCGAGCCGGATGGCCGAGTCCGACGATCGGTGGCGAAAGATGGCCTCCACCGCGACGGCGTCGGGGCTCCAGGCGCGGACCACCTCCACGAGGCCCCGGTGCAGGAACACCAGTCGGGTGGGCAGGTCCGCGGATCGAGGCGGC
This sequence comes from Deltaproteobacteria bacterium, assembly GCA_016927815.1. GTDB lineage: Bacteria > Myxococcota_A > UBA796 > UBA796 > JAFGLY01 > JAFGLY01. The sequence goes on from JAFGLY010000150.1 coordinate 43,627, forward strand.
ACCAGGGCGCCGGACGCGACGTGCACGTAGCGGCCGCGCTCGCGCGTCACCACGCCCCAGCCCGTGGTGCGGCTGCCGGGATCGATGCCGAGCACGCGCATGGGGGATCCGGGGGGCTATCCCCCCGCAGCCTCGAGGTCGGTATCGGAGAGCTCTGCGTTGGTGTAGACGTTCTGAACGTCGTCGCTGTCCTCCAGCGTCTCCACCAGGCGCAGGATCTGCTCGGCCTGCTTCCCCTCCACCCGGGCCTGAGTCGTGGCGACGTAGGTGAGTTCGGATCCGGACGGCGCGAACCCCGACCGCCTCAAGCCCTCCAGGCAGGCGTCACAGGCCTCCGGGCTGCAGGTGACCTCGAACACGTCGTCCTCGCGGGAGACGTCGTCGGCACCCGCCTCGATGGCGGCCAGCAGGAGGGCGTCCTCGTCCACGCCCTCGGTGGGCAGGGTGACGATCCCGACCCGGCGGAAGAGGAACCCCACGCAGCCGGTGGTACCCAGGTTTCCGCCGGTGCGCGTGAAGGCGTGGCGGACGTCCGCGGTGGCACGGTGTCGGTTGTCCGTGAGCACCTGGACCAGCACCGCGACGCCCCCCGCTCCGTATCCCTCGAACTGCACCTCCTCGAAGCTCGTGGTGTCCACGCCCCCGCTGCCGCGAGCGATGGCGCGCTCGATGGTGTCGCGGGGCATGGAGTTCGCCCGCGCCTTGTCCACGGCCGCCCTCAACCGGGGATTGGCGTCCGGGTCGCCGCCGCCGACCCGGGCGGCGACGGTGATCTCTCGGATGAGCTTCGTGAAGACCTTGCCTCGGGCTGCATCGGCCGCACCCTTGCGGCGCTTGATGTTGGCCCACTTGCTGTGACCGGACATGGAGACCCCGCGGGACCGGCGAAAATCTTGGATCCGGCCGACAGACAGGAGATACCGCCGGATCCCAGGTTCTGGGGGTATCACGGGCCCCGGCCCCGTTCAACCCGCTGGCAGGGGGAGTTGCCCCGCTCCTGCGAGGCCCGGGAGGAGGGACGGGTGTAACCGGGCCGCGGATGGAGGCGAAACCCCGCGACCGGGTCGCCTCTGGAGGGGGGCACGGTTGACAGTCCGATACGCACGGGGAACGCTACGGGAGTCCTTTCGCGAGGATCCTGCCCGTGACCCTCCTCCCCCTGTTCGTGCTCGTGGCCGAAGCCACCGCGGGAAGCCTGCCCGAGGTGGCCGTGGTGGGGCTCCACGTGCCGGGACTCGACCCGGTGGGAAGCGTGGAGGCCTCGGGCCGGGTCGGCGACGCGCTCACGGACACCCACGGCGTCGGGGTCCTGGAAGCCAGCGACGTGGCCGCCCGGATCCAGGGACGGGAGGATCTCGTCCTCTCCGCCGCCTTTCAGGGACGGGGCCGGGCACTGCTCGAGGAAGGCCGGGTGCTCTACGAGCGGGCCGACCCCGAGCAGGCCGTTCCGGTGCTCTCCGAGGCGATCGAACGGCTCCTGGACGGGATGCCCTTTGCCACGGACGGACGGCCCCTGGTGGAGGCGCTGCTTCTGTCCGGCTTCGCCCATCTCCTCGCAGGCGACGAGCCGGCCGCGCGGGAGGCCTTTGCCCGCGCGGTGGTCCTGGACCCCGGCCGGGAGCTGGACCCCGTCCACCATGCGCCCCGCATCGTCGATCTCCATGGCGCGGTCCGCCAGGAGGTGCTGTCCGCCGGCGTCGGATCCGTCGAGGTCGTCACCGACGACCCGGGCGCGGACGTGTACGTGGACGGACGCCGGGCGGGTGCCACGCCGGTCACGGTCGAGGGCCTGCCCGCCGGTTCCCATGCCCTGCTGGTGGTGGGCGGGCGCGGAACCCGGTGGTTCGACTGGATCCCCATCGAAGCCGAGCGGTGCTTCGCCACCCGAGTGTCGCCCGAGCGAGCCATCCTCGCGGCGACGCCCGCGGTGGAGGGCAGGGATCGCGCTCGGCAGACCGAGGATCTCTATCGCGCGCTCGGCGAGCATCTCGACGTCGATGCCATCCTGGTCGGCGGTATCGACGATCGCGGCGAGATGGCGCTCCAGCTCTACGCACCGCGATCGCGGACGTTCTCCAGGATCCTGTCCCGCGTTCCAGGGGAGGATCCAGCGGCCGCGGCCGTGTCCCTCGCGCCTGGGCTGGTCGAGAGCTTCACGTCCACCGGCGATCTACGCGGCGACCGTGTGAGCCCACAGGTCCTGCCCCTCGACACGGCTGCCAACCTCGTCCTTCGCGACCTGCTCCTGGACACGGAGCCTCCGCCGGTGATCCTGACCGCTGCTCCGGTGGAGCGCATGCGGTTCGAGCCTCCCCCGTGGCTCCTCTGGGGGGGGGCGGGGCTCCTCGGCGCGGGCGCGCTCGCTGCGGGCGGTGTGTGGCTCTTCTCGGGAGGCGACGGAGGCACCCTCTCGGTCGGACCCATCCCATAGCCGAAGGGCGCTACTCGACCCGGATGAGGATCCGCTCCGTGCGGCCGGACTCGATGGTGACCTGCCGTGTCTCGTCGATGCCCAGCTCGGCGTTCTCCAGGCGCAGGTCGTGGGTGCCGGGGAGAAGGGGATGGTTGGCCAAAGGCGTGGTCTCGGACAGCTTCCGGCCATCGATCCAGACGTGGGCCCAGCCCGGGGACACGTTGAGCGCAAGCCAGCCCGGCGCCTCGGCTGCGGGGGCCTGGGTGGAGACCTCGGACGGCGCGGGGGCCTCGACGCGCTCGAGCCGCTCGGACAGGCGCAGGCGATCGCCCGCGGCGATCGTGAAGGTGGTCTGGCGCGGGACGTACCCGTCCGCCTCGATGCTGAGGGTGTGGCTGCCGGGTGTGAGGTCGTGGATCTCCACCTGGGCGCCCTCGCCCTTCAACGCCCCGTCTACGCGCACGCGCGCAGGCACCTCGAGCTCCACCGACGCGGTGCCCGTCCGGGGAACCAGCACGGGCAACGCGGTCGCGGCAGGGGGGCTCGCGGGCTGCAGGATGACCCACGCGAGGCCGCCCAGGAGCAGGATCATCACCGTCACCACGAGCGCGACCGATAGACGCGATCCTGGGGTCTTCAGCGTCCCCGTGATCCCCTCGGTCCAGACCGGCTGGGTGTCGGCGTGGTCCGTGGCCTCCTGGATCCGGGCGGCACGCAGGGTGCCTTCCTCCAGGCGCTCCCGCTCCGCACGGATCTCCTCGGAGAAGAGGTCGGCGAGATAGTGGGCGAACGACGGACGCGTGAGGTCGGGCGTGGCCGGGTGGAGGTACTCCAGGAGATCGGCCTGGAACTCCCTGGCATCCTGGTAGCGGTCCTCGACCCTCCGGGCGAGCGCCCGCATCACGATCTCGTCCAGGCGGGCGGGAATCGCGGGATTGTGCGTGCTCGGGCGGACGATGTCGCAGGTCTTGATGGCCTCGAGCGTCTTCACCTCGCTGGTGGCCTTGAAGAGGCGGCGCCCGGTGAGGCACTCGTAGAGGATGACACCCAAAGAGAAGATGTCGGAGCGGTGGTCGATGTCCCGGCCGGACGCCTGCTCGGGGCTCATGTACTCGAACTTGCCCTTCAGCACGCCGTCCCGGGTGGTGTAGGTGTTCGTTCTCGCCTTGGCGATCCCGAAGTCGGCGATCTTGACCTCGCCGTCGTATGAAATGAGAACGTTGGAAGGGGATATATCGCGATGGACGATCCCGAGCGGGTGGCCCTGGCGATCCTCCTTGCGATGGGCATAGGCGAGGCCTTTGGCCGCTTCCTGAGCGATGTAGACGGCGAACTCGGCAGGCAGCAGCTTCCGCTTGTGCGCCAGCTTTCGGATCAGGCCCTTGACGTCCTTGCCTTCCACGCACTCCATCGCGATGAAGCAGTTCTCGCGGATCTTCCCGAAATCGAAGGTCTGGACGATGTTGGCATGCTGGAGCGAGGCCGAGACCCGGGCCTCGTCCACGAACATCTCCACGAACTCGTCGTTCTCGGACAGGTTCGACAGGATCCGCTTGATGACGAGGAGCTTCTCGAACCCGCCCTGGCCGAAGGCCTTGGCTTTGAAGATCTCCGCCATGCCTCCGACCGCGACCCGGTCGACGAGGAAGTACTTCCCGAAGGCCTCGGGCTCGAACGAGGCCGGCAGAGGCGGTGGGACGGGAGGGCGGGCCGGGTCCAGGACGCACACTCGACAGAAAGAGGTGTCCGTCCTCGGATTCTATCGCCAGAAGACGCCCAGGTCCACGGGCGAAGGCCGGAACCGGCCGCTCGGCACGCAGGCGACGCGCGCGCCGGTGCCTACCAGGAGTCTCCGGAATCGATCCAGGCGTCCTCGGAGGTGTCGCCCGGATCGTCGTCGAAGTACTTGACCAGGTTGTCGCAGGTCCACTCGTCGCGCAGGTCGTCGGCGTAGATACGGCACTCCGTGCGTTTGTCCCGCGACTGCTCCGCGGACGCCTGCTCGCGGTAGCAGTCCTCCAGGTCCTTCTCGGTGGGCTGGAAACCGCAGTCCTTGGCGAACTCGAACATGTCGTCGCAGAGCTGCTGGCATGGGTTGTGGCAACCCGCGACGAGCATCACCAGGGAAGAGAGGGCGAGGATGCGCATGGTCTTCCTCGAAGAGGGGGCCCCGATCGCGAGGGGTCCTGACGAACCCTCGTCACACGCTCGGGGCGCCGAGGCAACCGCGTCCGGGACCGGAGGGAGGATCGCTCACGTCTTTGTGCCGAAGGCCTCGTGAAAGGTCACGGTGCCCCGTGGAGGCGCTCCATCGAACGCCAAGGCGAAGAAGACCTCGGGCGGCACGCCCTCGACCCCGAGCCCCGGCACGTTCTCGAATCCGAACCTGCGGTAGTACCCCGGATGCCCGACGAGACAGCATCCCCGGGCCCCCAGGCCCCTCAATCGGGACAGGCCTTCCCGGATCAGCGCCTTGCCGATGCCCTGCCGCTGGACCTCGGGGGACACGGAGACGGGTCCCAGGCCGTACCAGTCTTGCGTCCCATCCGACAGCGCCACGGGAGAGAAGGCGACGTGTCCGACCACGCGCCCATCCATCTCGGCCACGAGTGAGAGCGTGAGCGCCCCATGAACGCGCAGAGCCTCGACGATGTGCTGCTCGTCGTGCCTGCTCACCTCCAGGGGGGCGAAGGCGGCGACGGTCACCTCCCCGATGGCCGTTGCATCGTCGGCGGTCTCGCTTCGGATCACGATGTTCGGGTTCATCCCTTCTCTGGCCGCCATCTCGCGGGGTTGAGGCCATAACGCGTGGGTGGACCGAGTTCGAGCGTCGGATCTGCCGTCGGACGGCGGGTGCGGTGGCCCCCCGCTTGAGGGCCCGCGCCGGCCGGGCTGGTCGCCCTCCGGACGAAACGATACCTCGCTCGCCGGAGCGTTTGTGGAGATCCCCGTCCTCGAGGAGCTCGCGGTCGTCTTCGCGCTGGCCGTCGGCGTGCTGCTGGTCTGCCATCGCCTGCGCGTCCCGTCCATCCTCGGGTTCCTCCTGACCGGGGTGGTGGCGGGCCCCTACGGGCTGGGCCTGGTCTCGGCGGTCCACGAGGTGGAGGTGATGGCCGAGATCGGGGTGGTGCTCCTCTTGTTCACGATCGGACTGGAACTGTCGCCCGGCGAGATCCTCAAGCTGGGGCGTCAGGCGCTGGGAGGCGGCACCGGGCAGGTCGGGCTCACCCTGGCCGGGGTGGCCCTGATCGCCTGGCTGGTCGGTCTGCCCGTGGGGCAGGCGGTGTTCGTGGGCTGCCTGGTGGCTCTCTCCAGCACGGCCATCGTGCTCCGCCTGTTCCAGGACCGGGCCGGGACCGAGAGCCCGGCAGGCCGCACGTCCCTGGCCATCCTGCTCTTCCAGGACCTGGCCGTTGTGCCGATGATCCTCCTGGCCCCGCTGCTGGCCGGTCGGGCGCCGCACGCCTCCCTGCGCCCGATCGTCGTCGGGATCGTGGCCGTCGGGGGGATCCTGCTGCTCGGACGGGTGCTGCTGCCCATCGTCCTCCACGCGGTGGCGCGCACGCGGAGCCGGGAGGCCTTCCTGCTGGCTACGCTGGTGTTGTGCCTCGGGGTGGCCCTGGTCACGTCCCAGGTGGGCCTGTCCCTCGCGCTCGGCGCGTTCCTGGCGGGCCTCCTCCTGGCTGGTTCGCCCTACAGCCTCTCGGCGCTCCAGGGGGTGCTGCCCTTCCGCGACGTGTTCACCAGCCTCTTCTTCGTGTCCGTGGGCATGCTCCTCGATGCCCGGATCCTGGTGGACCAGCCGATCCTGGTACTGGGAGGGACGCTCGCCGTGATCGCGGGCAAGGCGCTGGTGGCCACGGTCGTGGTGCTCGCGCTCGGGGTTCCCCTGAAGCCGGCGCTTCTGGCCGGTCTCTCGCTCGGCCAGATCGGGGAGTTCGCCTTCGTGCTCGCCCGGAGCGGACTGGAGTTCGATCTGCTCGACGCTGACCGGTACCAGCTCTTCCTGGCCATCAGCGTCGCCACGATGATGGCGACCCCCTTGTGCGTCGCTGCGGCGCCCTGGATCGCGGACAGGCTGTCGCGCCTCCCCCTGCCTCGTCGTCTCCTGGGTGCCGGAGAGGCACCCGTTGCCGGGCAGCAGGAGCCGGTGCATCTCGTGATCGTCGGCTACGGGCTCGGGGGTCGTCACCTCGCGCGTGCCGCGCAGCAGGCTGGAATCGGGTACCGGGTGATCGAGATGAACCCGGTCACCGTGCGGGAGGAGGCAGCCCGCGGGGAACCCCTCGTGTACGGGGATGCCACCCTGCCGGCCGTGCTCGAGCATGCTGGCGTCGTCGAGGCGCGTGTGCTGGCCGTGGTGGTCTCCGACCCGGTGGCCATCCGTCGGATCACCGAGGTCGCACGCCGCGTGAATCCCGCGCTCCATCTCGTGGTGCGGACCCGTTTCGTCACCGAGGTGGAGCCCCTCCGCACCCTCGGCGCCGACGACGTGGTGGCCGAGGAGTTCGAGACCTCGGTGGAGGTCTTCACGCGCGTCCTGGCCCACTGCCTCGTCCCGCACGAGGAGATCGAGCGCTTCACCGAGGGCATCCGGAGCGAGGGATACATGGCGCTGCGCTCCACGGAGCCCGCGGTGGCCTCGGTTCGTGCGCTGGCCCTGCACCTGCCCGACCTCGACGTCGTCGGCCTCACGGTGAGCCCGGGATCCCGGCTCGACGGCCAGACGCTGGCCGGTGCGGATCTGAGGCGGTCCCACGGTCTCACGGTCCTGGCCGTCCGGCGGGGGAAGCACCTCACGGCCGGTCCGGACGGTTCGTGGCGGCTGGAGCCCGAGGACGTGGCCTGGGTCTTCGGCGATCGACCCGCGGTCGCGGCGAGCCTGGACCTGTTCCGCGAACCGGCGCGCGTGGCCACCGAGGAGTTGTAGACCGGCAGGTCCATCCACCTGCGCCTCGGTTATGACGCTGGACGTCCCTCTGGACGGGCACCTGAGGCCCTTTCTGGGCTCTACGCGCAAGAGCGGGCATACAGGCCGAAAATCCAGGAATTAGACTGGTTGGTCTAGGGGGACGAACCCGGGGGGTTCATGCATTGATAGATTCCGTTGAAGGTCAATTTACAAGCTATTTTACTGAGAGACGTCTCGCCCTGCGTACCGGGTTACGCACTTGACTGAATGGACCGACCAGTCTAGTTTCTTCCAGCCGCGCCTCTCTCCCCCGCGGCTCCGCACCCCGGAGTGTCCCCACCCATGGGCAGCCTCGACGCCGAGACCCTCGACGCGGTCATCGAAACTCTCGACCACTACGCAAAGAACGCCCTCACCGACCCGACGCTCCTGGAACTCGATGCCCGGGACGAGTTCCCCCACGAGGTGCTGAAGGCGCTCTACGATCCCGCCACCATCGGGCTCCACCTCCTGTTCCTCCCCGAGGAGGTGGGTGGGTTCGGAGGCGGCGCGGTCGCCATCGCACGCATCGCCGAAAAGATGGCGAGTATCGATCTCGGACTTTCCACGGGCATCCTGGCCACGTTTCTCGGCACCGATCCCATCCGCGTCGGCGGGACGCCCGAGCAGAAGGCCCACTGGATGGGCCGGATTGCCGAGGAGGGCCTGGTGGTGGCCTACGGGGCCACCGAGCCCCAGGCGGGCAGCGACCTCTCCGCACTCCGCACCCGCGCCGAGCGGGTGTACGAGGGCGAGACGCTCGTGGGGTACCGCATCAGCGGCCAGAAGCAGTGGATCTCCAACGGCGGCGTGGCCTCGCTCTACACCATCCTCGCGCTCACGCCCAGCGGCCCTTCCTGGTTCGTCGTGGAGCGGGGCGCCGAGGGATTCTCCTACGGGAAGCCAGAGGTCAAGCACGGCATCCGGGCGAGCAACACCGCAGCCTTGTTCCTGGAGAACGTGTTCGTGACCCCGGACCGACTGGTGGGCGAGCAGGAGGGGCAGGGCCTCCGGCAGGCGCAGGCCGTCTTCGGGTACACCCGCCTCATGGTGGCCGCGTTCGGCCTCGGGGCCGGATGGGCAGCCCTCGAGCGCGCGGTCCGGTACGCCCAGACCCGCGTGCAGGGCGGCGGGCCGCTCGCCGAGAAGCAGGGGTACACCCACAAGCTCCTGGTTCCCAACGCCGCACGGCTGGAGGCGGCGCGCGCCTACATCGAGTGGACGGCCGAGCGGATCGACGCGGGCGAGGAGGCCCTCGCCACCGAGGGCGCCGTCGCCAAGTACATGGCTACCGAGGCCGGAAACAGGGCTGCGGAAGACGCGATCCAGGCGCTGGGCGGGTACGGGTACACCAAGGAGTACATGGTCGAGAAGATCAAGCGGGACGTGCGGATCACCACGATCTACGAGGGCACGTCCGAGATCATGGAGTGGACCATCGCCCGGGACCGGTGGCAGCTCCACCTGAAGACCCAGGGTGCGTACTACCGCGACATGGCGACCCGCATGGACGCCCTCCACATCGAGCACCCGGACGTGGGCGCCGCTGCCGCAGCCATGGCGCTGCGGCACCTCGCCGCCGTGCTCGAGCGCTGCCGCACGGGGCGACTCACCCGCAACCAGCACGTCCTGTTCCGGATCGGCGAGCTCATCGCCTGGGCCGAGACCGCCGCCGTCTTCGCCGAGCGTGTGGCCACGGCACCCTCCCCGCGGACCGGCCTGCCGGTCGAGGCGCTCCGGGCCTTCGCCCGGATCCACGCCCGCGACGCCGCCCAGCGCGTGGCCGCCGAGGGCCTGCGCTGGACCATCGCCTCCACGCCGACGGGTGTGGAGCTGCCCGACGGCATCGACCTCGGAGCCGCTCTCCGCCTCCAGGCGGGCCTCGTCCCGGACATGGACCTGGCCGCTTCGAGCCTCATCGCCACCTTCCCAGCCGACGCCTGACCGGGGCACCCCACCCCGCGATTTCAAGGAGCGCCGTACATGGAAACGCAGACCGCCGTCGCCATCGTGGGCGTGGGCGCCGTCCTCCCGGACGCGCTCGGAGCGGGCACCTTCTGGAAGAACCTCCTCGACCGCCGCTACAGCATCACCGACGTGCCGCCCGACCGTTGGAAGGCGGATGCCTACTACGATCCGGATCCGACGGTGCCCGACCGCTCCTACTCCCGGATCGGCGCCTGGGTGCGCGACTTCTCGTTCGACTGGAAGAAGTTCCGCATTCCCCCCCGCGTGGCGGGCTACATGGACCAGGCCCAGCAGTGGGTGCTCACCGCCTCGGCCGAGGTGCTGGCCGACTACGGCTGGCCGGAGCGATCGCTGGATCCGGATCGGATCGGCGTGATCCTGGGCGGTGCGATGGGCGGGGACGACCACCTCGACTCCCACACGCGCCTCGCGTTTCCGGAGTACGCCTCGGCCCTCGACGAGGCCGACGCGTTCCGGGCCCTGGACCCAGCCCTCCGGGAGCAGATCCGGGCCGAGTGGTGGACCCGCATCCGGGCCCGGTTCAAGGACGTCACCGAGGACACGATGCCCGGCGAGCTGACGAACGTCCTCGCCGGCCGCGTGGCCAACGTGATGGGCTTGAGGGGACCCAACTTCACGACCGACGCCGCCTGTGCGTCCAGCCTCGCCGCACTCCAGACGGCGGTCGAGCACCTCCAGGTGGGCCGCTGCGACGCGGTCCTCTCGGGCGGCGTGGACCGCAACATGTCGGCCTCCACGTTCGTGAAGTTCTGCAAGATCGGAGCGCTCTCGGGCACGGGCAGCCGCCCGTTCCACAGGGACGCCGACGGGTTCGTGATGGGCGAGGGGTGCGCCATGTTCCTGCTCCGGCGCCTGGCCGACGCTGAGCGCGATGGAGACCGCATCTACGCGGTCGTCCGCGGGATGGGCGCGTCCAGCGACGGCCGCGGCAAGGGCATCACCGCGCCCAATCCCGAGGGCCAGGCCCTGGCCATGCGGCGCGCCTGGCGCCATGCCGGCCTCGATCCGGCCTCCGCGGACTTCGTCGAGGCGCACGGCACCAGCACGCGCGTGGGCGATGCCGCCGAGGTGGGGCCGCTCATCCAGGTCTTCCAGGATGCCCCTGCGGGAAGCATCTCGCTGGGTTCCGTGAAGAGCAACATCGGGCACCTGAAGGCCGCTGCAGGCGCCGCAGGCCTGCTGAAGGCCGCGCTCGCCCTCCATCACAAGACCCTTCCCCCCACGCTCAACGCCGATCCGCCCAACCCGGCTTTGGACGGCCGCACGCCCTTCCGCCTCCAGCACGAGGCGGAGCCGTGGGCGTCCCATCCGGACCATCCCCGCCGCGCAGGGGTCTCGGCCTACGGGTTCGGAGGCGCCAACTTCCACGTGGTGCTCGAGGAGCCCGACCCCGCGCGCCGGGCCGCCGGTCGCCGCAGTCGCTCGTCGGGTGCGACGTTCACCGGCTCGGGGGGAGGGGTGGCCGAGGCCAAGGCCCCTCTGCGGGGCGTGCTGGCCCTGGGCGCTCCCGACGTCGCCGGGCTCGATCGAGCACTCGCAGAAACGCGCGAACGCGTGGCGCGGGGCTGGATGCCCCCGACGGCGCCCCCCGATCCAGAGGTCCTGGAGGCCCCCGAGCGCCTCGTGGTGGATGCCGGAGACGAGTCCGAGATCCGCGACCGGCTCGCCCGGACGGCCCGGGCCCTGGAGGCCGAGGAGCCCCGCCTCTGGTCGGCGCTGCGCGCGCAGGGCGTGCACCGGGGCCGTGGTCCGGCTCCTGGGAAGGTGGCCTTCCTCTTTCCCGGTCAGGGAAGCCAGTACCTCAACATGGCCCGCGAGCTGGCCGCTCGAGAGCCCGTCGTGGCCGCGACCTTCGCCGAGGCGGATCGAGTCATGGCCCCGATCCTCGGTCGTGCCCTCACCGACTACATCTTCATCGACGCAACCGATCCGGACATGATCCGGCGCGCCGAGGAGGCCCTGCAGGACACGGCGGTGTGCCAGCCGGCCATGCTCACCGTGGACACGGCAATCCTGCGCCTCTTGTCCGAACACGGCTTCGAGCCGGACATGGTGATGGGGCACTCGCTCGGCGAGTACGGAGCGCTCATCGCGGCAGGCGTGCTCTCGTTCGCGGCAGCGCTCGAGGCGTGCGCGGCCCGAGGCCGGGAGATGGCTTCCGTGAAGGTTCCGGACAAGGGCTGGATGGCGGCGGTGTTCGCGCCCATCGACGTGGTGTCGGCCACCCTGGCCCGGGTGGACGGCTACGTGGTGCCCGCCAACATCAACAGCCCCGTCCAGAGCGTGATTGGCGGGGATAGTCGCGCGGTGGAGCAGGCCATCGCCCTCTTCCAGACGCAGGGAATCCGTGCGCAGCGGATTCCGGTGAGCCATGCCTTCCACACGCGCATCGTCTCCGGCGCGAGCGACCCCCTCGGCCGCGTGCTGGCGCGCCTGGGCGTGCACCCGCCCGATCTGCCCGTCGTCAGCAACGTGACCGGCGAGTTCTATCCCCCCTCTGCGAGCGAGGTCCTCGACCTGCTCGTGCTGCAGGTCGCCTCGCCCGTGCAGTGGATCCGCGGCCTCGAGACGCTCTGGGCAGCCGGGGCCCGCACGTTCGTCGAGGTCGGTCCCAAGGCCGTGCTCAAGGGGTTCACGGACGCCGTCCTGGACGGCCGACCCGGCCTGGTCTCCCTCTTCTCCAACCATCCCAAGGGCGGGGACATCCCGACCTTCAACCAGGTGCTCTGCGGCCTCTGGGCCGCGGGCCACGCCTCTTCGTCCGCTCCGCAGGACATCGTCCTGCCCGCCATCGCCCCCCCGACGCCCGAGGTGCCCATGCCCTCCCAGCCCGCCTCCACCCCCCAGCCCTCCACGGAGGGGTTCGCCCGGATCCTCGCCGACGCCCTCCAGGCGCTTTCCCGGTCCGACGCCGGGACGCGGGTTCCCGACGCGCGCACCCAACCCGCGGGCTCGGTCGTGATCTCGGGCACGGGCCTGGGCCTGCCCGGGGCCGAGAAGGCCCTCATGGACCCGGACAATGCGCAGCGCCTGCTCAACGGGGAGCAGTTCATCGACCTCCTGCCCGAGCGGTACCGCAAGGCCATCCTCGCCCGGCGCGTGACCCGCCTCGTCAAGGAGGCCGATGGAAGCGGCCGCTTCGAAACCCTCGACGATCCGGCCGAGGTCATCAAGCTGGCCGCCCGGCCGGGCGCCTTCGACTTGAGCCGCGAGTACGGGGTGCCCCAGGAGCTGGTGGACGCCCTCGACGTGACGGCCCAGATGGCCCTGGCCGCAGGTCTCGACGCCCTATGCGAGGCGGGCATCCCGCTCGTACGCACCTGGCGTCGCGCCGGGAACGGGCGCGACCTGCCCGACCGCTGGATGCTCCCCGAGCCCCTCCGCGACGAGACCGGCGTGATCTTCGCGAGCGCCTTCCCCGGCTACGATCGGTTCGCGGACGAGATGGAGCGGTTCTTCACGTTCCGGGGTCTCCAGGAGCAGGTCGGGGTGCTCGAAGACCTCCGGGATTCCACCCGCGATCCCGAGGCGTTGGAGGCCATCGGCCGCGCCCTCGCCCAGGCCCGAACCGCCTTGGAGGCGTCGAGCTACACCTTCGACCGCCGGTTCCTGTACCGCGTGCTGTCCATGGGCCACAGCCAGTTCGCCCAGTACATCGGTGCGCGTGGCCCGAACACGCAGGTCAACGCCGCCTGCTCCTCCACCACCCAGGCGGTGTCCCTGGCCGAGGACTGGATCCGGGCGGGCCGCTGCCGCAGGGTGATCGTGCTGGCCGCGGACGCGGTCACGGGGGAGCGCCTGTTCGGCTGGATCGGCTCGGGCTTCCAGGCCATCGGGGCGGCCGCCACCGAAGACGCGGTCGAGGAGGCCGTGCTGCCCTTCGATCTTCGCCGTCACGGGCTGGTCGTGGGCATGGGAACGGTAGCGCTCGTCGTGGAGAGCGAGGACGCGATCCGCGAACGCGGCATGCGGGGTACCGTGGAACTGCTGGCCACCCAGATCGCCAACAGCGCCTACCACGGCAGCCGGCTCGATCCGGAACACATCGCCTCGGTGATGGACGCTCTGGTCACAACCGTGGAGCACCGTTTCGGAATCCACCGCCAGGCCATGGCCGGTCGCACGGTCTTCGTGTCCCACGAGACCTACACGCCAGCCCGTGGAGGCAGCGCCAGTGCCGAGGTGAACGCCTTGCGGCACACCTTCGGGGACGCAGCCAGTCGGATCGTGGTGGCCAACACCAAGGGTTACACCGGCCACCCCATGAGCGTGGGGATCGAGGACGTGGGCGCGGTGAAGATGCTGGAGCACGGCATCGTGCCGCCGGTGCCCAACATCCGGCAGCGCGATCCGGAGTTCGTGGACCTCAACCTGTCCCGCGGCGGCCCCTACCCGGTGACCTACGCCCTGCGCCTCGCTGCCGGGTTCGGATCCCAGATCGCCCTGAGCATGCTGCGTCGCGTGCCCGGGTCCCCCGACCGGGTGGACGACCGCGCCCGATACCGTCGCTGGCTCGAGGACGTGAGTGGCCAGGACCACGCCGAGGTCGAGGTCGTGGACCGCGTGCTCAGGATCCGCGAGGATGGCGCTCCGCGCCGCGCGCCCGTGGCCTGTTCCTGGCGACCCGGCCTCGGTCCGTCCCTGCGCGCCCCCGCGCCCGGTGAAACGGACTGGCCCGCGCGTGAGGTCCGCGAGCGCACGGCCCCGCGCGTCGAGCGGCCCGTGCCGATCGCCGTACCGGCCTCCGCACCCTTCGCGGCCCCCGCACCCGTCGCGGCCCCCGCACCCGTCGCGGCCCCCACCCCGCAGGCACCTGAACCTGTCGTCCCGTGGCCGACACCTGCTGCGGCGCGCGCTCCGACCCCCGTCGCGGCCCCCGCGCCGACCCCTGTGGCCCCGGCCGAGGCGGCGCCCGCGCCGACCCTCGTGGCCGAAGCCCCGGTCGGCGACCCCCTGGCCGAGCGCGTGCTGGCCATCCTGGCCGAGAAGACCGGGTATCCCCGGGACATGCTCGACATGGACCTGGATCTCGAGGCCGACC
>JAFGLY010000028.1 GCA_016927815.1 Deltaproteobacteria bacterium
ACCCGGCCGGCGCGGAGGCGGTCGGGATCCCGGTGGGCCACCTCCTCGGGCTGGACTCCGTGGGGTGCGAGGAGCGCGAGCAGGCGCTCGGCGTCCGCCCGGCCGGGAGCTACGAGCGCCACCCGCCAGCCGTCCTCCAGCCACCGGCCGAGCTGCGCCACGAAGGGCGCCAGCTCTCCCCCCGTGACGGCGAGGTCCGCCGTGCCCTGCACGCCGAGCACCAGCGTCGGCCGGTCCGGATCCTCGACCGGGAGCGTCTCGAGGCCGGGCGCGCCCTCGAGGCGCGCGATGAGGTCGTCGGGCGGGTCGAAGCGATCCTCCGGCGGTACGAGCGGGCGCTCGTCACAGCCCAGGTCCGACCAGCGGGCCGCGGCACGCTGGGCGAGATCCTCCACGGGATCGACCATGCGGTCGGCATCCAGGGCCAGGATCGTCGAGGGTGCGTGGTCGAGCGGCGAGGCCACCGGGTGAAGGCCCGCGATCCAGTCCTCCACGCCCGCGAACGCCAGGCGGGAGCCCAGGGTCTCGAGTACCCGCCGCCTCAACGCCATTGCGTCGCGCTGCGTGCCGGCCGGGATCCGGGTGGCCTCGGCCAGCCGCTCCACCGCCGCGGCGTCGGGCGACCAGAGTCGGGCTGGCAGAACCCTGAGCGCGGGCAGCACGACCCCGCTGCGCTGCGTGGCCGGATCGAACCGACGGAGGGTCTCGACCTCCTCGTCGAACAGGTCGATCCGAACCGGCGTGGGCTCGCCGGTGGGCCACACGTCCACGACCCCGCCGCGCACCGCCCAGGTGCCCGGATCCTCCACGAGCGCGGCCGACAGGTACCCGAACCGGGCCAGGGTCGCGAGGAGCATCGCCCGGGGCAGCGCCCGGCCCGGGGTCACCTCCAGCACCGCCGGGGCGAGGACGTCCGGCTCGGGGACCCGTTCCAGCAGCGCCTCGGCGGGGGCCACCACGATCGCGTGCTCCTGCCGCCGCAGGGCGTCCAGCGCCACGATCCGGTCGCGCACGTGCCCGGGATGCGGCGACACGCCGCTGTAGGGCGGCAGGTCGTCCGCGGGCCAGGGCAGCACGCGGACCCGGTGGCAGGCGGGAGAAACCCGGTCGCTTGAGGCCGGGCCGCCCGCGTCCAGCCAGAAGGCCAGGGCCCGCGCGAACCGCTCCGCCTCCTCGGGCGTGGGGAGCACCACCCAGGTCGGCCCTCGAACCGATTGGGCCACCGCCCACGCCGCGGCCCCCTCCGGCAGGCCCGAAACCCGGCCGCCTCGTGCGAGCGTGGCTGCCGCGTGGGCGAGGAAGGCGCTCACGCGGGCGTGCCCGCGGCCTCCTTCAGCCGCCGGGCCTCCTCCAGCTGCTCCATGCGCTCCAGGTAGAGCTGCAGGAGCGAGAGCAGGATCACGATGCCGACGAACTCGTCCGCCACCATGACCCCCAGGCGGACCCACCAGGAGGCCCCCTCCAGCACGAAGGCCCCGATCACGGCGTACCATCCCCACCAGGGCAGGAAGAGCAGGTAGGTGCGGAAGATGCGGCCTCGGCGCCCGCGGGTGAGACGGGTCGAGCGGCGCAGGACCTGCTTCACCTTGTCGTCGAGCGCGGCCACCGGCTCCAGGAACGCCCAGAACAACGTGTACAGGATGGCGGGGATGATCACGATGGATCCGATCCAGATGACCAGGCCTGCGATGGTGACCGGGCCGATCAGGCGGCGCCAGCGGGACAGCCCGAAGTTGAGCGCGTCGGCCAACGTCGCGCGGCCGGCGCTCGTGGGTGTCGAGCCCCCAGCGCGAGCGTCCCGGTCGCGCAGGAACACGTGGATGGCTGCAGGCGCCACCAACGCCGTGGCCACGAACCGCCAGGGCATCACCGGGAGGTCGGCCAGCACCAGCGGCACGATCTGGGCCTGCTGGGGGTCGAGCAGGATGCCGTGGGCCGGGAACCACGACGACACCAGCCCCTGGAGCGTGGACACCGACGCAGACCAGAGGAGACCCTCCGGGACGGCCGTGATCAGCGCCAGGACCACCAGCACGGGCAGGTTGCGGAACGCCGCCGCGAAGGCACGGCCGACGATGCGGAAGACGCCGAGGGACTGGGTAGGGTTCGCCATGGCCCGGCGAGGGTAACCGGGCCCGATCCGGAGGGGCAAGATGCAGCGGTGCGCCTTATAGGAGCGCATCCTGCTGCCCGGCGCCGCATCGGACGCAACGTGCCGGTGGTGCGCCGGTCCTCGCGGAGCGTTCGTGAGCCTGGCTTCCCTCACCCTCGACGCCTCCTTCCAGGCCGCCTTCGGCCCGGGAGGCCCCGACCTCCAGGACATCGAGGCCGTCCGTCTCATCCTCCACGGCGACTCGGTCGTGGACTGGCACAAGCTCGACCTGGACTCCCTCGAAAAGATCGATCGCTTCCTGGGCCTCCACTCCTTGGATCTCGAGGACCCTCGGGACCACGAGCGCTTGAGGTTCCTCCACAAGGAGGCCGTACACTACCTCGAGGAGCACCTGAGTCTCTCGTTCCCGCCCGGACTGAGGGATCCGAGCGACGTTCGGGACGTCTTCCTCCAGGCCAGCCGGTACGGCGGCTTCCGGCGCAAGCAGATGCTGGCCTGCGCCATCCTCAAGCTCATGCACGTCATCAACCACATGGAGGCGGCGGATCTCAAGCTCCGGACCTCGGTGAGCGAGGTCCACCTCATCGAACTGGCCGAGCGGCGCATCATGGCGCACGCCGATCGCATGCGGGCCGAGGGCCTGCCGGTGGTCTCGTTCTTCGGCAGCCGCAAGACACGCACCAGCGTCATCACCAAGCTGCTCGTCAAGACCGACGCCCACGCCACCACCATCTTCGACAAGCTCAGGTTCCGTGTCGTCACCGCCACGCGGGCCGACATCCTCCCGACCATCGTCTGGCTCACCCGCAACGTCTTTCCCTTCAACTACGTGATCCCACGACAGAGCCAGAACAACCTCTTGAGCTTCTCGGACATGGTCCGGCTCGACCCGCGCCTCGAGTCGCTGGCCCGGCCCGAGGTGGAGCACGGCCTCGTCGAGGGCCCGTTGATCCCGGATCCCAACCCCTTCTCCGGCTCCACCTACCGGATGATCAACTTCATCGTGGACTACCCGGTGCAGATCGACGACGTCCTGCTCGGCGGTGCGATGCGGCACCACCAACTCCTCGGCCGCATCGTGTACGTCATGGTGGAGTTCCAGATCCTGGACCAGGAGACCGCCCGCCGCAACGAGGAGGGCGAGAACGCCCACGCCCTCTACAAGGCCCGGCAGCGCGGCCTGGTGTCGGCCCGCCTCAAGAAGGGCGGCCTGGGACCGCGCACCCGGTCCCGATCCAGGCGGAAGGCAGCCGAGGACGAGATCCGGGACACCGAGCCCGACCGGGAGGAGTAGGCGCCGCGGCTTCTCACGCCCCCAGGCCCCGTCCGGAAGGCAGTGTCGCCCGGGGGGGGTCCGATCGGGACGCGGTGCCGCCTGCGGGGGGCCGATCGGGCCGGGAACGAGTCGGGTGGGAGACCAGGTCCCCCCCGTTTGAGCCACTCCAGGGACCAGGTCCCCCCCGTTTGAGCCACTCCAGGGACCAGGTCCCCCCCGTTTGAGC
>JAFGLY010000151.1 GCA_016927815.1 Deltaproteobacteria bacterium
AATCCTCTACGTCTCGGCTCGCGATCGGGCTTCGCCGACCGGGGCCTCTACCGCGCGGCCGCGCCGGTGGACTCCCTGCGCTCGCGCAGGCGACGCTTGACCGCGAGCGGGGCCTGCGTGGGCGGGGCCTGGCGGGCAGCCAGTTCCACGCTCACGAAGGCTTTGCCGGCCTCGGCCCCAGCGCGCCGGAGCACGTCGAGCATGAAGATCTCGAGCCGGGCGAGCGTGTTGGGCGGGTAGGCCAGGCCGTCGTTCTCCAGGGCGATGAACGGGACGCCCCGTTCCCGGGTCCAGGGCTCGAGCAGCGCCTTGATGAGGCGCCCGGGCAGGCAGGCGAAGGGCGCGATGGCCGCTACGCCGTGGTAGCCCCGGCGCACCGCGAGGGCGGCGACCAGGCTCGACACCGTGGCTTCGGTCTCGAAGTCCGGGTGGGAGAACTCGTCCACGCCAGCCATGATCTCGGCGATGTCGTGGGGGTAGGTGGGCAAGAGCCCGGTCGGCTTCAGCAATCGGCGGGCCCGGGACTCGATCCGGTTCATGATCAGGGTGGTGAGCCGGACCTTTGCGTAGCGGGCGAGCCGGACCGGCGAGCGCCGCCACCATGGATGCGCGCGCCAGGCCCGGAGGAGGTCCTTCTCCAGGATCCAGTCGCAGTAATGCATCCACTCCGCGAGTCCCGTCACCTTGCCCAGGATCCGGTTGGTGGCGAAGTGCTCGATGAGTTCGTCTACCGAGAAGTCGTCGCGCCGCACGTAGATCTCGCCCACCACCAGCACCTTGGGCAGGGCATCGGCGTCGCCGGTCCGGGGGATGGCGGCGAGCCGCCCGGCCACCTGCTCGAGCGTGGGCTCCAGAACGGAGGCGTCGGTCCGCATGACCTCGACGAGGTCGTTCCAGCAGGCCTGGAACTCGCCCAGGGCGGCTTCGCGGTCCTTGGCCAGGATCTTCAGAGACGTGCGGATGTCGGTGAAGAAGTCGGAGAGGACCACCGCGTGCCACGCCTTGCGCGTGAAGTCGTCGCCGAACTCGCGGTAGCCGTTGTCCGAGTTGAGCGCGGTCACGGCGACGTTGTCCACGCCCAGCTCCGCGAAGGTCCCCTCGTAGAACGGGCCGTACTGGCCGGTACGGCAGGGGCCCGTGGTCTTGGGCACGATCACCGCCAGCACCTCGTCGTCGAAAGCCGGGCGCGTGAGCAGCAGGTGGAGGATCTGTCCCAGCACCAGCAGCGTGGGGATGCACTCCTTGCCGCTCGCCACACCACGGGCGAGCTGGGTGGTCTGGTGGTCGGCCGGCGGGAGGTGCTCCGCCCGGATGCCCGTGCGCAAGGCGATGGCTGCGATGGCCTGGGCCCCGAGATCCCCCATGGAGGGAAAGACCATGCGCACCCGGGGGTGGCGAAGCGAGAGCCGCTCGCCGGTGCGGTCGTTCACCACGCAACTGTCCTCACCGGCGAACTCCACGCGCCAGGTCGGCTTCGGCTCGGGCAGGAGCACGCCCGTCGCCTTGCGGCGCCATCCCTCCACGATGTCCAGGAAGGCCTCGATACGGGTGTCGAGGCCGGCATCGGCCGTGTGGCTGTCGAGCTCCAGGACCAGGAAGGGCTTGGAGCCCATCATCCACCGCACGAAGTGGAGCAGGAACGAGTCCGGCGCACAGCCGAAGTTGGAGATCCAGCAGGCGAACACGTTGGGGTGGTCCTTGACCAACCGCAGGGCCTTCAGGTCCACCTGCCCGTAGTACCAGTACATGTTCGGCGAGATCGACTCGCCGCCCACGGGGAGCATGTCGAAGGGAAGCACCGCATGGCCCCGGGAAGTGAACTTCCGGGGGATCTGCATGTTCGCCTCGGGCGTGAAGGCGTTGTACGGCCGGCCGAAGAGGCCGATGACGACGCGTTCCTCGGTCCGTGCGCGCTCCAGGGCCTCGGTGCCGATCTCGCGCAGGCGGCGCCAGCAGGCCTGCTGCCGTTCGATCGCCACGCGGTAGGCCCGGTGGCCGTCGTCCGCGGTGAAGCCGAGCTGTCGGGCGACCTGTTGGAAGGCCGGCTCGGCGCCCAGAGGCCCGTCTCGGAACTGCAGGACCGGCCGGAGGATGTGCTCGTCCGGTACCTGGAACGCGCTCCTCAGGTAGTACGGCAGGCCCTGGGTGATGGGGCACGTGGTGGCGTGGACGTCGCTCTCGAGGGACTCGAAGGTGCGGACGCTCGGCAGGAAGACGCGATCCACGCCATCGGCCAGCAAGCGGGCCATCATGCCGTGTGCGATCTCGCCCGGGTAGCAGAAGGCGGCCTCCGCACGCTGGATGCCCTCGCGGAGCATCTCGTCCGAGAGGACGGCCCGGACGCCGAGTTCGTGGAAGAACCAGGCGTACAGGGGCCAGAGCGTGTGGACCGTGAACGCTCGGGGAATGCCCACGATGAGCGGGGATCGGGCCTCGAAGGTGGTGGGGTCGGGCGCGAACTCGTGGAACAGGAGGCGCTCCCGGAGCGCCACCCAGTCCTGGACCCTGTCCACGTCCACCGGGACCTTGTTCCGCAGGTTCGCGTACTTGTTGCAGCGCCCGCCGAAAAAGTACTTGTGATCGCCCACGTGAAGCGTGCGGATGGGGCACAGGTTCTCGCAGGCGTTGCAGGTGAAGACCTTTCCCTGGGAGATGGGCCGCGCGATGAGGGCGTCGAGATCGAAGGATCCCTCCGGCAGCAGACCCTCTGCGTGCTTCTGGACGGCGAGGAGGGCCACGCCATAGGCCCCGAGCAGTTCGGGGTCGGGCGGTACGGTGATCTCCTTGCCGAGCACCGCGGCAAAGGCCGCCGGGACCGCGGGGTTCTTGGCCACGCCGCCCTGGATCACGATCCGCTCGCCGATGCGGCGGTTTCCGACCACGCGGTTGAGGTAGTTGGAGACGATGGAGAAGACGACCCCGGCCACGATGTCCGGCCGGGACGCCCCCTGCTGGATGGCGGCCCGGATGTCGGAGTTGATGAACGCCGAGCAGTGCTCTCCGAACTTGAGCGGCGCCCCGCTCTCGAGCGCGATGGGACCGATCTCGGATGCGGATCGGATGTCGAGATCGCCTCGAGCCGACTCCTCCAGGAAGGAGCCCGTCCCTGCCGAGCAGGCCTCGTTCATGGCGTAGTCCACGGGTACGCCGTTCTGCAGGTACACGTACTTGGCGTCCTGCCCGCCGATCTCGAAGATCGTGTCGATGTCCGGCCGGAAGCGGGTGGTCCCGACCGAGTGGGCGATGATCTCGTTGTAGACGCCGGACGTCTCGGTGAAGACCCCGAGCACCTCCCGGCTGGACCCCGTGGTGGCTGCGAGCGGGATGTGGATGGCCGCGTCGCCGATGGCCTCGCGGACCTGGGACCGGACCTCGCGGAGCACGACGCGGAGCGCTTCCACGGGATCGCCGTGGGTTCGACCGTAGTACTCGGCGACGATGCTCGAGTCCTCGCGATCCACCAGGACGGCCTTGGTGGTCGTGGAGCCGCCGTCGATGCCGAGGATGTAGGTGCCGCCAGGACGAGGCCGGCCCCGGTGGGAGGGGATGGCGTCCACCAGCGGAAGGGCCGTGGCCAGGGAGGGATACCGGTCGAAGGCCACCTCGCGGGACTCGAACAGGTCGGCGACGGGCGGAAGCGGCCGGCCGTGCGTTGCCGCGAGGCAGGCCGCCCCGAACGACTCGAACCAGGGTGCCTCGTCGGGCACCACGAATGCCACGTCCGGGAGGCGGTCGGCGAGCAGGCGCAGCAGGAACCGGTTGCGAGTGACGCCGCCGATGACCACGGCCTTGCCGCTGGAGATTCGCGCCCGCGTGAGGAACTCGGCCGCCTTGCCCGCCATCACGTCGGCCAGGCTGACCACGATCTCGTCCTTGGTGCACTCCCGCTTGTTGAGCTTGTGGGTGCAGTCGCTCTTCATGAACACGGAGCAGCGGGAGGACAGTCGGTGGGGGCGCGTGCCCTCGGGGATGCGGGCGATGTCGTCGAGGGCCATGTCCATGCGGCCCAGCTGCTGGCGCAGGAACTCACCGGTGCCCGCGGCGCACTTGTCGCCGGTCAGCGCCGTGCGGGTGAGGCCGTCGGGCCCCATCGTGTAGGCCACGATGGACTCGCCGCCGAGCGACACTACCGCGTCGGGTCGAATCCCGACCGCCTGGAGCGCCGCCTCGATGGCCTGGGGCGGTACGGCCCGGGCCGTGCAGACCTGGTTCCGGCCGGTGTTGCCCGTGCAGAGCGACAAGATGCCGGCCGACACGCCGTGGGCGGACAACAACCGTGCGAGCGCTCCCGGGATGTCGCCTTCGTGGGCGAGGTCGTCGTGCCAGGCGATCCGGCCGTCCTCCACGAGCGTGGCCTTGACGCTCGTCGAACCGATGTCGAAGCCGATGGACTGCATGAGGCCTCCGCCTTCGGGCCGGGCTTCGCACCCGTGGGGGGAGGGCACGAGGGCCTCGGGTCAAACGGACGTCCGTTATCTGTCGGCCGATCCGACGTCCAGGAACGCTGGACGGTCCTCCGGGCCTCCGGTCCGGGTTAGACTGCGGTGTCCACTTCCCGGAGAACCCCCATGCCCGGCTCCCGACGCCTCCTGCTCGTCCTTCCGTTGGCGCTTCTCGCCAGCGCGGCGCACGCTGCCGATCCGGCACTCGCTGGCCACCTCCAGGACCTGCTCGGGGCCTACGAGGAGCCGCCCACCTCCGAGGACCTGAAGGCCGCGGGCCCCGAAGCGGTGGGGATCCTGCGGGCCTTCGCCACCGATCCCTCCCGTCCGCTGGCCTTCCGGGCGCGTGCGGTGCACGCGCTCGGGAACTTCCCGGACGAGGCCAACCGGGCGCTCCTCCTCGGATGGGCCCACGACGCCGCCCTGCCCGGGATCATCCGGCGACGGGCAATCCATGCGCTCGCCAACGGGTGGGGGGACGCGGAGGCCGCCCACATCGGCGCGTTTCTCGCCGACCCCGACATCGACACGCGGATGACCGCGGCCCAGGCCCTGGGCCGCCTGTCCGACGCCGCGCGCCGACCGCGATTGGAGCAGCGGCTGGCCGTGGAATCCAACGCCGCGGTGAAGGCCGTCATCGTGCGAGCCCTCGCATCCGAGCCCGAGTAAGGCAGGAGAAGACATGCCCATGAAGACCTCCCTCCTCCTCCTGGTGCTCGCGGGCTGCAACGACGCCGAGGACACCGGCCTCGACGTCGGGCTGAAGCGCGACGACCTCGGCAAGATCACGGTGGGCTACGACGGGTTCACCGACGAGCTCACGTTCGACGTACCGGCCAAGGCCGTGTCCGGCCTCATCGATTGCCAGGACATCGGAGACCAGTACACCATCCAGCTCTACACGCTCTACCGGCCGGACGGCAGCATCGCGTGGACCGCCGAGGAACCCAGGGCCCATCCCTACCGGGCTGACATCCAGATGGACATCTCCACCGTGCTCATCCCGGAGTCCCCCGACCTCGACATCCAGTCGGGCACCTGGACGGCCATGTTCAACACCCTGGCGGCCTACCAGAACACGCTCGACTGCCAGGCCACTTGGCGCGTGGACGACGTGGACCGGAACGTGCTCGACCTCGACATCTACCTCGTGGGGCTCCGGGGCATCGATGCCAGCAACGCGGCCGACAACGCTGGTATTCGGGCCATGCTGGCCGAGACGTACCGCCTCTGGGACGTCGCGTTCGACGCCGGGACCGTCACGTACCACGACATCGAGGACCCCGACACCTGGAGCGTGCTCGACATCGGCCGCGGCACGACCGCCTACGTGGAACTCAACGATCTCCTGCGCATGGCGGACGCGGCGCCGACCCGCACGGTGCCCGTGTTCCTGGTCAAGGAGATCCAGGATCGCTACGGTGACGTCATCTACGGCATCTCGGGCGGTGTCCCGGGTGCGGCCACGGTCATGGGCACCTCCCGTTCCGGGGTCGTGGTGACCGCCGGGGACGTGAGCTCCCGCCCGGAGTTCGTCGGACACGTGCTGGCGCACGAGATCGGGCACTTCCTCGGTCTCTTCCACACCACCGACGAGAAGGGCAAGTCGTGGGACCCCCTCTCCGACACGCCGGAGTGCACCCTCGACTACGACGTCAACGGCAACGGGATCATGAACTCCGACGAGTGCCGGGAGTTCGACGCGTACTACCTGATGTTCTGGACCGGGAACGACAACACCATCCTGAGCGAGGATCAGACCTGGGTGGTCGAGCGCAACCCGGCGGTCCGGTAGACCCGGGGCCCTCCGAGCCCGTGCGGCGCTACAGGTCGATCGCGTAGACCAGGTGGATGTCGGGGAAGGGCCTGAGCCGCTCCTGGATCTCGGCCATGTGGACCGACGCCGCTTGGGGGCCCGTGACGTACCGATCCACCAGGGCCTGGCAGGCCTCGGCGTCGCCGCGGGCCAGGGCGCGACCGGTGGCGGCCAGGAGCGCCTCCACCGCGGTCGGGAACCGATCGGGGTCGAGGGCGAAGCGACCCACGCGCCTGCCCGTGGCCGGGTCGGGCGTTTCCACCCAGGACAGGGCGCCCGCGTCCACGAGGAATCCGACCTGTACGGCGGCGATCCGGGCATAGGTCTTGGGCACGCCGCTGGGCGTCGTCATCCCGCCCGAGATGTGGCGGAAGGCCCAGAGCACGCCGCCGGTCCAGTAGCGAAGCGCGTCTTCGTGGGTCAGGACCCCCTTCCCCACGAGATACTCGATGAGCCAGAGCGCACCGGTCTGGGCCCAGAGTTCGTCCATCGTGGAGGCGAGGCTTCCCCCGAGGAGATCCTCGACGCGGGTCCCGTTCACCACGAGGTCTCCGCTGGGACCGAGGTTGTGCGCGGCCTCGTGGAGCAACGTGTCGAGGTCCGGATCCTCCGGCCGGGGCAGGAAGGCGAGGGCCTCGGGCACCAGCAGGAGCGCGGCCTTGGCCTCGTACTCCCGGACCGAGTCCGGATCGCTCCGGATGTTGGTCATGACCATCGTGCGGTTGCGGTTCGCGTCCGCCACCGCACCCCAGTTCGGCAAAGTCTGGCCCAGCGTCGCCCCCAGCGGCGACCGGGCCTCGCCCGCGTAGCGCACCACCTGCAGGAACTCGGGCATGCGGAAGGCGATCCTGCGGGCTTCGTACGGGGGGCCGACCACCTGGGCGATGGCTTTCTCCATGGCGTGCTTGAGCGGTTCCAGGCGCTTGTTCCAGGCCAGGTACCGCGGATCCACCAGGCCCAGCGTGAGCCCGAACCCCGCCTTCTCCTGGCAGAGGTCCCAGTAGACCTCGTCGGGCGCCACGCGCAGGTACCAGCGGGTGTTGCGGCTGTCCATGCCCATCCACGCCTCGTCGGCCGCGTCCCAGGTCCCGGTCCGGAACCCGTCGGCCGCCGCCCGGAGGTACTTCTGGAGCGCCTTCTCCCGGGTGCGGTCCAGCGCCGTCGCGGCTGCGTCCAGCTCCTCGGCGATGGCGTCCATCTGGCTGCCCCACAGGTCGCGGACGGGTACCGGGGTGAACGCTCCGTTCACGATGCGCACGGCCACGAAGGGGTCCGTGAGCCGAGCCGCGTCGGGGCGTGCGCGTACGGCCTCGCAGAGCGCCTGGTCGTGGGGTCGGTCCTCGGGCCACATGCCCCACCGCTGGGGCGGAAGGGCGGGCAGGGCGTTGCAGAAGGGATCGGCCTCGGTCTGAGGGGCCACGCACCACGGGCCCTGGTTGCGCTCGAAGAGGGCCCTGCTGGCGGGGTCGAGGTTGGACGGAGGCGGTTCGGTGACCCCCGCCTGGAGCCGGTACAGGGCCTCCATGAGGTCGGCGGCGGCCAGGACGTGCCGGGCGAACGCCTTCTCGGCCTCGGGTAGGGCGCGGAGGTCCGTGTGGATCAGCGTGGGCCGTCCCTGGGCCAGCTCCCGGCGCACCGCCCCCAGGCGGAGCGATCGGACCACGGCGTTTCGGGCGCCATTGACGTCGGCCATGGTCAGGTCCGGCCGAGACGCCCACCCGAGGCGCACCATCTCTTCGGGGGAGGGGTACCCGTCGCCGTCCGCGTCCTTCTCCCAGACCAGGTCCACGTCCATTGCCGCGGCGGTGGCGTTGAACACGTCGCGCGGGATCATGGGCGGGGCAGCCGCCGCGGGGATCGAAAGGGCGAGCAGGGCGGCGGCGAGCGCAATCATGGCGTTCCTCGGATTCGGGGGCGCGTTCCCCTAACCCTCGCTTCCTTCCTTGACGCCCGCGATCCCCCGTGCGACAGGGAGCCGGCAGGTGCCCCCACGGGCACCCCAGCCCTCCAGCCGAGGATCCCATGGCTGCTCCCCCCGCCTCCTCCGCCAGCCTGTTCAAGGAATGGATCCAACCGTTCGTCGACGTGATCCGGGCCCCCCGAGCCCTCTGGGGCGTGAACCTGGCCTATGTCCTCGAAGGCATGGTCTACTTCGGGATGCTCGGCTACCTCGCCATGCACTTCTCGGACTTCGTGTTCCAGGGCGTGCCCCATCCCGACGAGTGGGCCCACTCCATGGTGATGGTGCTCACGGCGGGGATCACCATCGCGATGTTCTTCCTCGGGTTCGTCGCCGACCGGAAGGGCGTCCGGTTCGCGCTCCTGACCGCGCTGTGCTGCATGCTCGCCGGCCGCATCCTCGTGGCCGGCGCGCCGACTCTGCTGGGCCTGGAGCCCGCCGGCCCCTGGTCCGGGCTCCACCTCGTGACGATGCTGGGGATCCTCACCATTGTCGTGGGCTACGGCATGTACCAGCCCGCGGCCTATGCGGCGGTCCGCCAGTTCACGACCCCGAAGACCGCGGCCATGGGCTTCGCCATGCTCTATGCCCTGATGAACCTGGGCGGCTGGCTGCCCACGTTCGCGTTCCTCCTGCGCGACGACGACTACCTCGGCCTGGGCATCCCCGGCACGTTCTGGGTGTACACGAGCGTCACGGCCCTGGCGCTGCTGGCCACGGCGCTGATCCTGTCGAGGCGCACGGTGGCGCGGGCCATCGCCTGGGCCAAGGAGGAGACTGCGCGCATCAAGGCCGAGGAGAAGGAGGGGCAACCCCAGAACGAGGAGGCCGGCCAGACCGGGGCCGCCTCGGGCCCGGCCCGGGTACCTCCGCACGCCTGGACCGTGCTCGTGGCGATCCTGGCCGCGGTCTGGTGGCGGATGCCCGCTCCCTGGTCCTGGGTGGTGATGGCCGCCCTGGTGCTCATCCCGGGGGTCGTCGCGCTCCTGCCCCGTACCGCCCGGAGTCGCGTGGTGGGGGTGATCGCCAACCATCCCCTCGCGAACACCCGCTTCTTCTTCTTCATCTTCGCGCTCATCCCCGTCCAGACGCTCTTCACGTACAACTGGCTCATCCTCCCCCAGTACATCCACCGCGCCTACGAGGGCTGGATCGGCGAGTACTTCGAGATCGCCGCCAATGCGAACCCCCTGCTCATCTTCATCCTGGTTCCGGTGATCGCGGCCGCCACACGAACCACGCGCGTCTACACGATGATGATCGTCGGGACCTTCGTGATGGCCGCGCCTGCGTTCCTGCTGTCCCTGGGACCCCACCCGGCGCTCCTCGCAGCCTACATCCTGGTCATGACCATCGGCGAGGCGATCTGGCAGCCCCGGTTCCTGCAGTACGCCGCCGAGATCGCGCCCGAGGGCCGCACCGGCGAGTACATGGGCGTGGCGCAGCTTCCCTGGTTCCTCACCAAGGTGCTCGTGCCGCTGCTCTACTCGGGCTGGATGATGGACCGCTACTGCCCGGCCGAGGGCGTCCAGAACACCGGTTTCATGTGGCTCGTGTTCGGCTGCATCGCCATCTGCACGCCGATCCTGCTCGTCATCGCGAAGGGCTGGGTCGGCAGGGACTTCAAGACCCGGGCTGCCTGATCCTCGAACCTCCCATGAGGAAGGCGAAAAACCACCTGCGAACCCCGGGCGGGCGCGGAGGGTCCGGAGCCAGGTGACCTTTGGGGTCGTGACGTTCCGGCCGACGAGATAGAAGCCTGTCCACCCGTGGAGGACCGGCCCGTGTTCCGTGCGCTGCTGCCCCGGGAAACCTCGTTCTTCGATTTCTTCGAACACCACGCCCAGGTCACCGTGGAGGGGGCCCGAGAGCTCCTTGCGCTGGCCACCGAGACCGGCCCCATCGAGCCGCGCGCACGGCGGATCAAGGAGATCGAGCACGAGAACGACGTGATCACGCACCAGTGCGTGGATGCCCTGCACCGGACGTTCATCACGCCCATCGACCGGCACGACATCCACCGCCTCATCTCGCGGATGGACGACGTGATCGACCTCGTGGACGGCGCGGCCGATCGCATGCGCCTCTACGAGCTCACGCCGATCCGGCCCGAGGTGAAGGAGTTCGCCGAGATCCTGGTGCAGGCCACCCAGCTCGTGGAGAAGGCGGTCCACGGGCTGCGCAACATGAAGGGCGAGGCGGCCATCAAGGCCGCCTGCATCGAGATCAACCGCTTGGAAAACGACGGCGACGCCCTCTTCCGGCGCGCGGTGCTGGCCCTGTTCCGCGAAACGAACGACGCCATCTTCGTGATCAAGTGGAAGGAGGTCTTCGTGGACCTCGAGGCCGCGACCGACCGCTGCGAGGACGTGGCCAACTTAGTTGAGGGCATCCTCCTCGAGCACGCCTGAGGTGCTCGTGACTCCGCTCGTGTGGGCCCTGGTGATCGGCACCGTCGCGGTGGCGCTCCTGTTCGACGTCATCAACGGCTTCCACGACGCGGCCAACTCCATCGCCACGGTGGTGTCCACGCGCGTGCTCTCGCCGCGGGTGGCCGTGCTGTGGGCCGCGTTCTTCAACTTCGTGGCCATGCTGGTGTTCGCCCCCCGGGTGGCGGATACCATCTCCAAGATCGTCCGGATCGATCCGTCGGATCACGCGTACGTCTACGTGGTGCTGTGCGGCCTGCTCGGCGCCATCGTGTGGGACCTGCTCACCTGGTGGTGGGGTCTGCCCACCAGTTCCTCCCACGCGCTCATCGGAGGATTCGCCGGGGCCGGCGTGGCGTACACGGGCTGGGGCGTCATCCGCTGGGGGAAGCTCCTCGAGATCGCGACCTTCATCCCGCTGGCTCCGCTCATCGGGTTCGTACTCGCGCTCGGGGTCGCGCTGGGGGTGTTCTGGGCCTTCCGGCGCTGGCGGCCGGCGCAGGTGGACGGGTTCTTCCGCAAGGGCCAGCTGGTTTCGGCCGCGCTCTACTCGCTCGGCCACGGGGGCAACGACGCCCAGAAGACCATGGGAGTCATCGTGGCCGTGCTGGTGGCCGCGGGCATCTTCAGCCCGGAACGCCAGCTATCCCTCACGGACCTCGGCACCTCCTGGATCATCCTGTCCTGCCACCTCGCCATGGCCGTGGGCACGGCCCTGGGCGGATGGCGGATCGTGCGCACCATGGGCATGAAGATCACCAAGCTGCGCCCGGTGGGGGGGTTCTGCGCCGAGACCGCGGGCGCGGCCACGCTGTTTTTGGCCACCCACATGGGCATCCCGGTCTCCACCACCCACACCATCACCGGCTCCATCGTCGGCGTGGGCGCCACCACGAGCCTGTCCGGCGTCAAGTGGGGGGTGGCCCGCCGCATCGTGATCGCGTGGGTGGTCACCATCCCTGCGGCCGCGCTGGTGGGCGCTGGCTGCCTGCTCATGGCTCGGTGGTTCGTAGGGTTCTAGAAGGCTTTACTCGAACTGAGAACCACAACAGCAGGCCCAGGGCGATGGTAACGCCACCCGCGGCGAGCACGGCCGGCCGCTCCCATGCGACGTGTGCGATCATCCAGGCGGTGAGGGCGATGTACACGAGGGGCGCCCAGATGGGCGCGCGCACGGGCCGGAAGAGCCCGGGCTCCCGCCTCCGGAGCACCAGCACGCCTGCGGCGGTGAGGGCCGTGGCGAGCGAGAGCACCACGCCCACCCAGGCCAGGAGGGTGTCGAACGACGTGGTGAGGAGGAGACCGATCGCCACGGCCGCCTGGATCCAGATGGCCATGCCTGGACCGCCCTCGGATCCCCGACGCCCGAGCAGAGCCAGCCTCGGGTGGTCGTGCCCCATGGCCTCGTAGACCCGCGGACCGGTCATCACCAGCGCGCCGATCGTGGACACGAGCCCGAGCGCGATCACGCCGGAGAGCACGCGAGCTGCGCCATCTCCCAGGATCGCCCGGGCCGCCACGTGACCCACCTCCACCACCCCGGCCAGGTCCGCCGCCGGAGCGGCCGCCAGGAACGCCGCGTTCACGAGCAGGTACAGGAGGGTCACCAGGGCGGTGCCCACCACCAGGGCTGTCGGTACGCCCCGCCGGGGCGCGCGCACCTCGCCGGCCACGTAGGCCACGGCGTTCCACCCGCTGAATGCGTAGCTCACGTAGACGAGGCCCACCGCGAAGGACCCCGACAGGATGGCGGTCCCGGTCGGGACCGGACCCGCGGCACGGATCCGGTCCGGGACGCCGAGGGCGAGCCCCATCCCCGCCACGAGCAGTACCAGGCTGATCTTGGCCGCCGTGACGAGGTTCTGGAAACGGCTGCCGGCCGAGACCCGCCACGTGTGGAGCAGGGACAGCCCGAGCACGAGGGCCACGGGCCAGGCCACGGAGACGTCCCGTCCGAGCGCCGCGCCCAGATACCGCTGGCAGGCGATGGCAGCCGCGGCGATGGGTGCCGAGAAGCCGCCCACCAGCGAGACGAACCCGGCCACGAAGCCCACCGAGGGGTGGTAGATGCGACGCAGGAGCGCGTATTCCCCTCCGTTCTCGGGCAGCGCAGCGCACAGCTCCCCGTAGGCCAGCGCGCCGCACAGGGCCGCGCATCCCCCCACCACCCAGCACGCGAGCACGGCCAACGGAGAGCCGATGTCCCGGACCAGGAACCCGCCGGTGGTGAACACGCCGGTGCCGACCATGGAGGCCACCACGAGCAGGGAGGCGGTGGCCACCCCGATGCGGCGGGGGAGGGGCAAGGGAGGGGTCCCTCGGATGGGGATCCGACCCATAGGGTGTGCGCTCCACGGGCGCAAGCCGAGGTGCCCGGGTCCGGGTCGGGCGCATTGGCGCAGCCGGAATCGGGGGATACCTGCTCGCCTTCCCTCCTGGAGGATGCTCCATGCCCGACCCCACCTCCCTTCTCTCCCAGGCCGCCGCCCGGGTGCGCGATCCGGTTTCCGGCCGCTCGCTCGCCGAGGCCGGGCTCGTGGACGGTGCCTCCGTCGAGGGCAACGTGCTCCGCGTCCAGGTCCGCGTCGGGCCCGACCACGACCCGGAGGCCCGCGCCCGGATCGCAGCCGCCCTGGGACGCCACCTGGCCGAGGCCGGGTGGAGCGGGGCGGTGGACGTGGACTGGTCCGAGGCTTCTGCGCCTCGCGCCCCTGCGGACCCGGGGGTGGAGCCGGCCCGGCCCATCCCGGGTGTACACGCCGTGGTGGCCGTGGCCAGTGGAAAAGGAGGCGTGGGCAAGAGCACGATCGCCGTCCAGCTCGCGGTGGGGCTCCGGGATCTCGGCCTGAACGTAGGCATGCTCGACGCCGACATCTACGGACCGAGCCTGCCCACCATGCTGGGCATCCACACCCGGCCCGAGGTCGGATCCGGCGGAAAGCTCGTGCCGGTGCTGGCCCGGGGCCTGGCCTGCATGTCCATCGGCTTCCTCGTCGAGGAGGGAACCCCCGTGATCTGGCGGGGGCCGCTGGTGATGTCCGTGGTCCGGCAGTTCCTGGAGGAGGTGGACTGGCCCGAGTTGGACGCGCTGGTGGTGGATCTCCCGCCCGGCACCGGCGATGCCCAGCTCACCATGGCCCAGCGCGTCCCCATCACCGGGGCCATCATCGTGAGCACGCCCCAGGACGTGGCCCTGATCGATGCGGTGCGAGGTCTGAAGATGTTCGAGCGGCTCGGCGTACCCGTGTGGGGCATCGTGGAGAACATGGCCTGGTACGAGCTGCCCGGTGGGGGGCGCGATCACCCCTTCGGCGAGGCGGGGGCGCAGCGACTCGCGGCGCGGGAGGGCGTGCCGCTCCTGGCCCAGGTTCCGCTCGACGGCCGCATCCGGGCCGCGGGAGACGCGGGCGATCCGGCAGGCATCGGCGATGGATCCGCAGCCGGGGCCTTCCGGGCGCTCGCGACGGCGGTGGCCGGACGCCTCGGCCGATAGACGGCCCCTTGTCTTTGAACGCCGGGCCCGAATAGGATGGACCTCCACCCGAGGACCCGAGGATGCGTACGGACCTGTCCGGGACCCTGGCCCTCCTCCTGGTCCTGACGCCCGGCGTTGCCGTCGCGGCATCGCACGACGTCACGCTCTCCCGACTCGGGGAGTGGAGCGACTGGCCCCTGTACCCAACCGACGTCACGGACGCCTACACCGTCGTCGTGAACGAGCTGGGCCTGGCGATCGCCAACAAGCCCGTCGCTCCAGCCGAGACTCTGGGCATCTACGGCTTCGACCTCGGAGTCTCGTCCACGGTTGCCTTCATCTCCTCCCACGACGACAGCGCCGGGCAGCCCGGACCGTGGTCGCGGGTGGACCCCGCAGGCGACCCGGCGGCAGTGCTGTGGATCCCCTGGGTCCACGTGCGCAAGGGGTTGCCTTTGTCCCTCGAGGTCGGCGCCAACGCGGGCTACCTCGCCTTCACCCACCAGACCGCGGTGGGAGGGTACGGCCGTTGGGGCCTGGTGGAGGGGTACGCGCCCATCCCGGACCTCGCGATCCAGGTGGGGTACGCCGGCTATGTCGGCAACGACGAGCTGGAGCTGGGGGTCATGGACCTCTCCGCCACCGTCGGGTACACGGTGCCCTTCGGCTCGATCGTGGGGATCCACCAGGCACGGTTCAGCCCCTTCCTGGGTGTGGGGAGTCACCGGATCCACGCGGCCCCTCGCCTCGGCGCCGAGCGGCAGGCGAGCCTCGGCGTCTCCGAGGTGTCCGGCTTCCAGCGGAGCAAGGTCTACGACCCCGCCTTCGAGCACACCACCGTCGACGGGGGCTTCTGCATCTGGAGCAGCGACTTCCAACTCCGCCTCGCGGCCACCTGGACCCCGGGCTCCCTCGTCACGCTGACGGGGGGCCTCGGATTCGCCTACTGACGCGGGGGGTGGATGCCGGCCCGGATCGCACTGTTGGGGGTTGGGGTTCTCTTTGGAGGGTGTGCCGGTTCTCCCTGGCGCTACCCCGGCCCGCTGGGCCCGGTGGGTCGGGCGCCGCCCGAGGAGGTCCCCGCGGGCCCGCAGGACGCACCCCAGGGTCGGGTGGGTCAGCGCATCGCGGCCATCGCCGAGGACACCGTGGGTGCCCGTCGACTTCACTGGGAGGGCAAGGAGTACGGCTTCGACTGCTCGGGCTTCGTCCGGTACGTGCACGCCCGAGCGGGCCTGGAGCTCGAGGGGAGCAGCGCCGACCTGTACGCCCGAGCCGACCAGTGGGGGCTCCTCCACACCCGGAAGACCCCGGAGGTCGGGGACGTGGCCTTCTTCGAGGAGACGTGGGACCGAAACGGAAACGGGCGCGTGGACGACGGCATCACCCACGTGGCGGTGGTGACCTCGGTGGACGCCGAGGGCACCGTCTCGATGATCCATCGGGGCAGCTCGGGCATCGCGCCGCTCGCCATGAACTTGAACATTCCGGACCAACGGACCACCGCCGCCGGCGTGCTCCTCAACGACTGGCTCAGGGTCGCATCTCGCCGTGATACGAAGGAGGTTCGCCGGCTTTCGGGTGAACTGTGGGTGGCTTTCGGGTCGTTCTGGGAGCGGATCGCCGACCGAGCCTGGATCTTCCAGACGCCGGAGGTCCCGTCGGTCGGGTAGGGGGGGGCTGGACCCGGCTGGAGCCCCTGCGATACGCTCGCTAGGGAGCGCCCCCCCATGATCGATCACCCCGTCCTCGCGGCCTCGGAGCGCTTCGGCCTCCGACTGGGCCTGGATCGCATCCGGCGCTTCCTGCGCGAGTTCGACACGCCCCAGGAGCGCTACCGGGTCGTCCATGTCGGCGGGACCAACGGCAAGGGGAGTGTCTGCGCGATGGTGGCGGAGATTTTGCGCCACCAGGGCTTCCGGACCGGCCTGTACACCTCTCCCCACCTCCAGCGCGTGAACGAACGGATCGTGGTGGACGGCGAGGAGATCTCGGACGACGCGCTCGATGCGCTGCTGCGTCGGATCGCCGCCTTGCCGCGGGATCCCCAGGACGCCCCCGGGGAGCCGGAGGTCGCCGAGGATCCGCTCACCTACTTCGAGATCCTCACCATCGCGGCCTTCGTCCACTTCGCAGAGGTCGGCGTGGAGGTCGCGGTGGTGGAGGTCGGGATGGGCGGGCGCCTGGATGCGACCAACGTGGTCCGACCGGCGGTCACCGCCATCACCACGGTCGGCCTCGACCACACCGAGCTGCTGGGCCCGGACGTGGCCTCCATCGCGGGCGAGAAGGCCGGGATCCTCAAGCCCGACGTGCCCGCCGTGATCGGTGGGGTACCTGCGGAGGCGTTGCGTGTCCTCCGGACCATCGCCCAGTCCCGTGGCGCGCCGCTGTGGGTCTACGGCCAGGACTTCCACACCACGCGAGACGGCGCGGCCTTCACCTGGCACGGACCCGGGGGGGTCCTTTCGGGCCTCGAGGTCGGCATGCCCGGCTTCCACCAGGTGGACAACGCCGCAGTGGCCGTGGCCGTCACCGAGTGCCTGCCCCTCGACCTCCAGTGCGGCTTGGAGGCCGTCCGTGAGGGGCTCCTCCACGCACGGATGGCGGCCCGCCTCGAGTGGGTGACCCCCGACGTCCTGGTGGACAGCGCACACAACGCGGACGGTGCGGTCACGCTCGCAGCCTACCTCCGGTCGCGCGTTCCCCATCGACCGCGCACGCTGCTGCTCGGCTGCTCCCGCGAGAAGGACGTTCATGCCATCGCCGTCCTCCTGGCCCCCCAGGTGGATCGGGTCCTCACCACCGCCTGCGCCCACAGCCGGGCCCTCTCCCCGGTCCAGGTGGCCACGGCCCTGGAGGGGCTCTCCGTCCCCGTGACGCCGGCCGGTGGAGTGGAGGAGGCCCTGGCGACGGCCCAGGCCGGCGACGGGGAGATCATCGTCGCGGGTTCCGTGTTCCTGGCCGGAGCCGTACGGGACCTGCTCGGCGCCCGGTGATCCGGGTCCTTTTCCCCTGGCTCGCTGTGGCGCGGGCCGCGGAGGCGGAAGACGCCCTCCGGGTGACGGCCGATCGGATCGTCGTCGAAGCAAACGAGGCGACCGGAGACGGGAACGTCCACACCCGGCTCGGGGCCTCCGATCTCACCGCGGATCGATTCCGGTTGGACCTGACCGGGGGATCCCTGGTTCTCGAGGGGGCCTCGTTCTCGCCCTGCGTCTGCCCGGACGGTCGCCCTGAACCCTGGAGCCTCTCGGCGAGGCGTGTCCACCTCACGCTCGGCCGACGTGCCACGTTCCGCGGCGGCCTCGTGCGGGTGAGGGGGTGCCCCGTGTTGCCCGTCCCGGTGGGCGCAATCCCGCTCGGTCCACGCCGGTCGGGGCCGAGGGTGCCCGAACTGGCCTGGACGCCGGATGGCCCGGAGATCGGGGAGCCGGTGGGCCTCGTGCTCTCAAAGGACGTGGACCTCACGATCGAACCCATCTGGCGTCGGGGCCGCGGCTTCCGCCTCTCGACCGAGACCCGAGCCGCCCTGTCCGACCAGGGGGGTCTCGTCCTGGGCGGAGAGGGCGGCTGGGACGCACGGGTCGGGAAGCTGAGGGGCGCGGCTCGAGGGCAGCTGTCCTGGGCGCGCGACGGCGTTCGGGCGGCTGGGGAAGGAGAGTGGATCTCGGATGCCTCCTGGCCTCGGGACTTCGGTGGAGACTTCCTTGGCCGTCAGCTTCCCTTCCGCGAGATCCGAGCCGTGGCCGGAGTCGGGTCCGCACGGCTCGAGCACGACGGCTTCCAGGACCCCTCGGGCACCGAGCAGCGCCTCGTCGCGCTCGTGCTGTCCCGCCCGGCGGACGGACCGACCCCGCTCGCGTCGTGGCAGCAACTGTCCCTCGCGGCGGTGGGGCAGGGGGATGCTCCGAACGAGGTGGACGCGATCCGGGCCGGTGCGGGTGCGGGGGTTGTGGCGGGCCGAAGGATCGGCTTCCTGGAGACCGAGGCCGAAGCCGGCATCGAAGCCGAGACGCTGCGCGATCTGGAGGGCAGCCCGCCCCAGGGTCTCGGACGCCTGTTCGCCCGCACCCGGGCCACGCTGCCGCTCTGGCGGGACGGCCGGAGCGGGCGCACGATCCTCAAGCCCTCCTTGGCCCTCGAGGCGAACGCGTGGGGGGTCGTCGGCGAGGTCGAGACCCCGCCGTCTCTGTGCGCCGGACCCCGCCTGGAGGCGATCAGGGTGGAGCCGGGCGGCATGCCTCTGCGCGTGCTGCTCGATTTGCCGGTCTCCGAGGACGGGTTCGCGCCGGAGGCACGGGCCTGGGCTCGAACGGGCCCCTGGTCCGCGAATCTGGCTCTGGCCGGGTGGCCCGGAGCGCCGACCGGAAACCCATACCTGGGCGCCGGCGCACGATGGGACGACGGCGTGAAAGAGATCGACCTCCAGGCGATCCACCTCGACGTGGCCCCGAAGTTCGACCAGGTGTGGGCCCACGCCGCGTGGACCCTGCCCGTTCGTGGGGACCGGTGGCGTCCCGGGGCCCGCGTCCGCTGGTCTTTGGCGAGTGGATCCATCGTCGAGGTGGCGGGGTCGATGAGCTTCCACTCCGGATGCGGCTGCCTCGACGTCCGGTTGGAGGCAGCCTGGGCCGAGGACCGCGAGGGCCCGGATCTCCGGCTCGCCCTCGACCTGTTCTGACAGGAGGTCCGGTGCGTCCGCCAGGAGGCGTTCTCCACACGGAAGGACGCTCCACACCGCCCCAGGACGGCGGGTGCACGCCTCTCGAACCGCCTATCCGGGCATCTTCAGCAGGGCGGCCAGTGCTGCGCGGGCGGAGGCGTCGGGCACCCGCCCTTGCTCGATCTGCGCCAGGAGCAGCGCGCTCAATTCGGCGGTCGGGAAGCTCGCCGGGTCCAGAACGCCCTCGGCCCAGGCCGGCCCCGGCCCGGCGGGCGCGAAAACCCTCGAGTGGGTGAGATCGAGGTTCGGGCAGCCCGAGGCGCTGGCCAGGAATCCGATCGCGGGCACCGCGAATGCGGACCGCGTGACCCGCACCGGCACGCGCTCGCCGCACTCGAGGACCTCCCCGTCGGGCCAGGTCTTGAAGAAGACGCTGTCCTCGATCGTGACGCGCTCCGCACGGCGCACCCGGATCTCCCGGTGGAACGCGTTGGCCAGGAAGGCGGACCGGCGCACCGCGACCTCGTCGGCGAAGGCCCCCTGCTCGACCGCGGATCTCACGTCGATCATCGGCATCGGGGCGTTCTGCCAGTTCCGGACGAACCAGGAGTCCTCGAGGGTGACCCGCACGGCGTCGCCCCCCCGCCGGCCGGCCACCACGAGGAAGCCCTCCCCACCGTGGGGATCGTCCCAGCGGCCGTCGAGGAGCGCGCAGCCGCTCATGGTGAAGGCTCCGGCCACCTCGAAGGACAGGGCGACCGAGCGGGATCCGGTGACGACCAGGTTCTCCAGGCGCACCGACCGGGCGAGGACGCGGGAGAGGGTGCCGGGGAGCGGGCCCCCGTCGCCCAGCAACACGAGGTCGATGCCAGGGGGGGCCAAGGCGGCGCGGCTCTTGCGCTCGGGCCAGAGGTCCCACATCCCGGCGGCGCCGCCTCCGGTCGTGAAGCGCACTTCGAGGGTGCCCTTCCAGCCGCTCTCCAGGAGGTCTCGGTAGCCCGCGCGGAGCCGCGCGAGATCGTCCATGGTCTGGACCTGGTACATGAGGCCGTCTCCCTGCGGGGTGAACGGGGTGCCGGCGCCGGACGGACCTCCGCAGAGGCAGCAGCCGGCGAGTGCGCAGAGGGCGACGAGGCGCGTCGCCCGACGGGCCAGTCGTCTCACGGTGCACGCGTCGCGGGGAACACCCCGGAGTCCACCGCGTTGAAGTTCCGGAAGAACTCGGTCAGGTCCATCGTGAAGATCCCATCGGCGTTCACTCCGTCCGGGGCACCGTCCTCCGGGCGCGTGGGCTGGTCGTTGTTCAGGCGGTCGGGCTCGTTCCCGTGGTGCGGGTTCCGGAGCCGGACCGTGGACTGGTAGGCGTCGACCGTCGGGAACAGGGCCGGGCGTTCGGCGGAGGGCACGTCCTGGAGACGGACCTCGGCGCCCGCCGCATCCACGAACGAGACCCCCACCACCTGGTAGGAGTGGTCGCCGTAGATGTTGCGCTGCCCGGGGCTCGCATCGGTCCCGATGTTCTTGAGGTCGAGCATGAGGTCCATCATGGCGCGGATGGCTTCGGACTGGGAGGCGTCGTGGAGCGAGTTGGTGTCGTCCTGGGGATCCACGGTGATCTCGACCCTCCGCCAGGCCGGGTCGTCCCCGGCATCGCTCTCGCCCTCCCCCCAGTCGGCGAGGATGTGGGGGGTGAGGTCGCGTCCGGCCTCGACGACACCGGCGACCGCCTCTGCCCGATCCTCGGAGATATCCTGGTTGTAGGCCTCGCTTCCCTCGGTCGAGGCGTGACCCACCACGTCCACGAACACCGCGGGATCGGCGGTGGCGTCGAGCGTGGTGCCAAAGGCCTGGAGTGCAGCGAGGCTGCCCGGTGGGACCGAGCGCTCGTTCTGCGCGAACGGTACGGTGGGGGGCGCGGCGGCCCGTACGGCCGCGAGCCCACCCGGGTTCGGCGGGCCGGGCTGTACGGCGGCGGAGCATGCGGTGCCGATGGCCTGCTGGGCGACCGCCTTGGGGCCCGTGGCCCCCGCCCCGGCGGGGTCGGGGGGGAGGATCTCCCAGGCGGTGATCGCGGCGAGAACGGCGTTGACCTTGGTCTGCTGCGTCGCGCTGAGCGTGGCCCAGCCGGGAGAGGCCTGGGCAGCGGGGATGGCGGCCTTGAGGCGTGGGATGAGCCGGCTGACGAAGGCGGATGCGATCAGCACGGGGGCGTCGGCCTCGCCCGACGCGGCCTGGGCCGGGCGCCCGGCGAGTAGCAGGAGCTGGTCCACGACCGCAGCGTTCGCCGCGAGGACGTCCGCGCCGGGGGCCCACGTGGTGTTTTCACGGTGGACGTCGGCCTCGGGCGTGTCGGCCTCCGGTCCGTAGAAGATCCCCATGGTGTAGTAGGGGACGCCGCCGCTGATGTTCTCGTAGCCCGAGTCGTCGGACTGCCCCTCGTGGAAGCCGCCGTACTGGCCGTAGGTCTCGGAGAAGCGGGCGAAGGCCTTCTCGAAGAGGAGCGCCCAGCGCGCGCAGTCGAAGACCTCGTCCCGGTGCACCTCGAGCGCGCTCCCGGACAGCCTGGCCCACCAGTCCGCGGACCGGGGGGCGGGCGCGCAGCGCAGCTGGGCGCCGTGTACCTGGTTGTCGGAGATGTCCACCGCGACGTCGGCGTTCACGCTGACCGAGACCTGGACGTAGTCGTGCTCGGGACCCGAGCCGGTGAACCACTCGACGATGTCGTCCTCGTGTTCCTGCCGGCGCCAGAACGTGACGGTGGCCCCGCCGCCGGCGGAGGCACTGACCATGGAGGGGATCTTGTTCGGATCCTGGGAGAGGACGCTCATGAGGGTGGAGAGGAAGTAGCAGTCGCCGATTCCCCCCTGCTGGACGTCGTCGGCGGTGGGCGTGCCGCCGATGTAGAGGGAGTCGCTCGCCTCCTGCTCCACGATGGGCGCGTCCATCGTCCCGCGCTGCTCGTTGATGGCGGTGAATCCCGGCTCGGGCGGCGACGACTGCTGGTCGGACTCCTCGTAGACCTCCTGCTCCAGGGGCGTGCCCGGCGGCTCGAGGTGCACGGGCGCGGCCTCCTCGGCGACCACCCGGACGCTGGCCGCTCGGCTCTGGTTCGCCGAGGCCCCTGAGGTGGGCTGGTTGACCGCGTCGTCGAGCGTGGGCGCGCGGTGGGTGGTGGTCGCAGCCCCGCTGTCGTCCGTGAGATCCTGGGGGTTGCCCGAGATCGACTCGGTCTCCAGGCGCGCCACGGGCGCCCGAGAGGCCCCGGCGTCGAAACGCGCGCCCGTGAGCACCGCATCGGCTCCCCGCTCGGCCTCTGCCTCCGCCGGGTCGGAGGCGCGGCTCACCTCGAGCAGGGGCTGGGGCGTCGCGGGACTCCCCTCCTGCTGGGCCACGTGGACGAGTTCGTGGGCCAGGACGCGGTCGCCGCCCGGGGCCTCGACCCCGCCCTGCCCGAAGTACACGTCCGATCCCTGGGTATAGGCCTTGGCCGAGACCGCGCCTGCCGCCGCTGCGGCCCGAGGGCCCGTGTGGACGCGTACCCCCGACAGATCCATTCCGAGGGACGATTCTGCCCGCGTACGGACCTGCGCGTCGAGGGGCGCGCCGGACTCCCGGGAGGCAGCGGCCAGGGCCCGCCCCGCGCTCGGGAAGTCTCCCGGAGAGGGGTTCTTCGCCACTCGCTGGACGGGCAGGGCCCAGGTGTGTCCGCCAGCGGCCACCGCGCTGTCGGCGGGATCCGAGGGAGACCCGCCGCCCAGGGCTGGACCGGCGTGGGAGGACACGTCGTGGGCGGAGTGCATCATGGCCAGGGCCGCAGCGTTCCCGTACCCCCGCGACACGGTGTCGAGGTCGGGGGAGGCGTGGCGGGTGGACTCGGTGGGGGCCTGGACCAAGACGGCCGCATCGCTGCGCTGTTCACGGACCGGGGTGCGTGCACGGGTCTTCATCGTCCCTCCGGCTGCCGGGCAGGGATCACAAGCCCATCCTACCACCTCGCGGTGGGTGTCTGCAGACTCCCGTCCTGCGTTCGGCGTGCGTCACCCTTCTCGGGAGCTTCGGATCTCCGCCGCGCATTCCGCTAACCCTCGTCGTCGAGCACCTCGACCCGGCGCGTCATGCGGGCGACCTGGGGCCAGTCTTGGGTGACGATGTCCTGCGCGTGCGCCAGGTTGTTGCGCAGCGACTCCAGGTCCTTGAGGACGCGGCGGGCGTTCGATCGGGTGTCGAGACCGAACGCGGCGAGCTCCTCGGGCTCGTCGAGCAGCACCTGGGCCTTGTCCGGCAGTTGGAGACAGTCGAGCAACTCTCCGGCCTGCCCTCGGCGCTGGCGTTCCTCGAAGAGGGCCTTGGCTTTCGCGAGTCGCGCCGGTGGGACGTGGGCCGTCCATGATCCGTCCGGCCAGCGCGTGCGAATCCGCTTGGCGAGATCCATCTCGAGGAGCGTGATCATGCCGAACAGCCACATCCGGACGATCGGCTTCTGGATGTCGGCGCGCGACACGGTGCCGGCGATGGCGTCGAACGCGGACACGAACGCATGGTTGTGGCGGGTGAGCACCTGGATCGCGTCCGAGAGCGAGGCGTCGGCCGGCATCACCTGGTCGGCCGCGAACCGCCGGAGGTGGTCGCGACACGCCCCCGCCGCGAGATCGATGCGCCGGACGTAGCCCACGACGACCCCGTTCTCGCGCACGCCCGCCACCTCGAGCTTTTGTGCCTCGAGGGTCGCAGCGGCCTCGGACGAGGCGTGCCCGGCGTCGAACGATCGCAGCGGCTCCGCGATGTCCTTGACCGTGAACAACCGCGAGAACAGGCGCTCGATCCGGTGGCGTGAGAAGCGGAGCGGCTGGGGGGACCGGGCCCCTTCGGATTCGATCGAGACGGCGTCCTCGGAGGCGTCCGGCTCTGCCCGACCGAGCGCGGTCGTCTTCTCGTGCACCAGGATCCTGGCCCTGCGGTAGAGCGTGGGTTCCCCGTCGGCGAGGACCGGGAGCAGCAGGGCGGCCTCGGCGAGGTACGCCCGGGCGGAGCGTGGATCCTCGCGTCCCAGGTCGCGGCAGGTGTCGAGGAGATCGGCGAGCTTGACGGTCTTGCCCTCGGCCGACGCGGCAGCGAGGTGCACACGGTCGAGCGCCCGGCGCGTGGCCCGGTTGCCGTCGCTCGGCCGGCTGACCGTCGTGACCTCGGCCACGAGGCGCGCCACGTCGGGTCCGAACGCCGCCTCGATGTCTCCGAACGTCGCCGGCGTGTCCTCCACGACGTCGTGCAGCCAGGCGGCGGCTACGACCTCCGGGCGAGCCCCGACCGACTGGACGATCCGGGCGACCGCCTTCAGGTGCAGTTGGTAGGGCGAGTCCGTGCGCCTCTGGCGCTGCCCGATGCGCGCATACCGCTCCGTGGCGAAGTTCCTGGCACGCCGGACGATGTCGCTTCCGGTGGCGTCCTGCCTGTCACGATCGATCACGAGGCTCCTCCGTCGCGGGCGTCGTCGTCACGGGTCGTGCAGGGCCCGGACGGAGGCCTCACCGGGGAAGCGTACCGCCGGGGGTGAAGGAGGGTCAAGGCGTCGGAGGCCTGGAG
The DNA here is from genome assembly GCA_016927815.1 of Deltaproteobacteria bacterium. GTDB lineage: Bacteria > Myxococcota_A > UBA796 > UBA796 > JAFGLY01 > JAFGLY01. Next base: position 24,369 of record JAFGLY010000151.1, read on the forward strand.
TTGGCCCACTCCTGGTGCACCCGCGGAGAGAGCGGCGTGGGCCTCAACCGGCGCCTTCGGCGCCACCCTCTCCCAGGGGGAGAGGGGACAGGGCGGGGTGCGCGGTAGCGGGGCGCGCAACGCCGGGTCGTGCAAGCCTCGGTGCGCCCCGGGGAGGGCGGGGGGAGGGGAGCGGTCCCCGGGCTGCCTCCACCCACGCGCGTGGCAGGAGGGAACGCCACATCCAACGTCAAGTGCCTTCCTTCGGGATTGCAGGATGGCCGGAGAACGTGGCAGGCTCGTTCCGTCCGCCCGGGGCGGACCCCCTCTCCGAACGCCTGGACCCCTGGAGGACCCCCATGAACCGCATCCCCGTCGTCACCGCCCTCACGCTGCTCTCCCTTCCCGCGTTCGCGGGGAGCAAGGTCGTTCGTCTCACCGAGACGGACCCGGACATGGAGCTGGGCGCAGCCCTGATCGTCGCCAACGTGGACGTCCAGTCGGGGTCGAGGGAATCGAGTCGCAACCACTGTATCGACAACGTCCAGGTCTCCGACGAGGACGGCATCGTGTACGAACCGTACGGGGCGCGCTGCTACGCCGACGCGGGCGGGTTCCTCTGGTTCAACGGGCTTCCTTCCGGAAGGTACAGGATCACGAAGCTGTTCTTCCAGGGCGACAAGAAGTACGCCATGGACGAGGCCGGTACCATGACCTTCGAGGTGGACATCGAAGAGATCACCTTTGCGGGCTCCTTCCTCGTCACGCTCGAGACCAAGGCCAACGGATCCTACAAGGCGCACTCCACCGAGCGGCTGGATTCCGCCACGGACCTGGAGAAGGCGAACCTCATGCGCGAGGTCTTCCTCCGCGTGTTCCATCCCGGCAACAAGAAGTCCAAGCAGGCCCTCCGGGACCTGGCGTGGGTGGAGTGGTACCGGGAGCACCCTCTGCCGGAGCCTCCCGCTGCGGTGCCGCCGGATGCGCCCGCCGAGGTGCCGCCGGATGCGCCCGCCGAGGTGCCGCCGGATGCGCCCGCCGAGGTGCCGCCAGCCGAGCCCTGACGTCAAGTGCGTTCAGGCCGGCGACGTGCGTTTCCCGAGACGACGCCCGGGGCCCGCCGAGGTGCCCACCCCGGGGAATGAGCGGGGCCGTGCGGGATGTCGAGGCCTGCGGCCTCCACGACGTGATCCGGGAGCGCCAGCCGTTCGAGGGCCCGGGGCTCCACCTTGATGGCTCCGCTGCCGTAGGACTTGCCCACATCGGAGAGGTTCGCCACGGTCTCCGGGTGAACCAGGATCTTCCAGAGCGCCTCCAAGGACGCGGGATCCGAGGCGTGGGGGTACACGCACAGGAACCCGGTCAGGGGGACGACACCCGCCTCGTTCCGGAGGAACCGGGTGTGGCGTCGTCCGAGGTAGGCGAACAGGAAGGCCGGCGGAGAACGGGTCTCCATGCGGTACCAGGGACGTCGGCTCCTCGCGATGAGCGGCCGGGAGGGGACGCCCAGCCGGACGCCCTCCTCCAGCCAGGCCCGGACCGAGGCGGGGAGCGCATCCGGGGGCGTTGCGTCGAGGGACAGGAGCACGGTCGGGCGGCCCGAGGCCTCCAAAGCGTCGAGGGTGTCCAGGGTGACCGTGTCCTGGTCGGGGGGGAGGTCGCGCGTCCGTCCGATGGCGCGCGTGAGGACCGGCTCGGGGAGGTCCAGTTCCCGGGCCCTCGCCCGGGTGAGGAAGAAGAAGTCGTTGGCTCCCGTGGCGATCCCGCGCACCACGCGCGCCACGTCCGCGAGCACCCATCGGCTCGGCGCCGTGGCCCGGGGAGGCCGTGAGAGGCCCGTCGAGAGGGCCTCTTCCAGACCCCTCGACCGAACTTCCAGGCTCGGACCCACGTCGTGGAAGCCGGAGCGGATCCAGGCGGAGAGATCGGGGGACTCCGGTTCGAGGCAGCGCGCCCAGCGGATCTCCGGGCAGGGTTCGGCGTGCCGGATGAGCAGGATCACGGGGTTGGTGTCCACGCCCGGGAAGGGGGTGGCCCGGGGCGTGAAGGTCACCACGCCCTCGAGGGCATAGCGACGGGACGCCCAGGTCCAGAGAGGACCGGCGCTGACTCCCTCCACGGTGTCCGCGGGCACGATGAACGCCAGGCGCCCTCCTGCCTCGAGCAGGGTGAGCGCCCGGAGCAGGAAGAAGACGTGGAAGCCGGTGCGGGCGTCCAGGGCCCGTCCCGTGGCCTCGCGGCCGAACGCCTTGAGCTGGCCCTTCAGATCGGGAGAGAGGCGATGGTGGCGCAGGTAGGGGGGATTCGCGACGACCGCCTCCAGGCGAGGAGGCGGATCGAGCACGAAGTCCCGCATCTGCACGCGGGCGAGATCTTCGGCGGACACGCCGGAGGCCAGGGCGGCACCCAGGACGTCCGGATCCAGCTCGCAGCCCGCGAGCCTGACCGAACGACCGGAGGCCGTCCTGCGAACCGCTCGGAAGAAGGCCCCCTCTCCCACCGCCGGGTCGAACACCTCGGACGCCTGGCCGGCCAGGACGTAGGCCACCATGGCATCGGCCACCCAGGCAGGGGTCCAGAACTGGCCCCGAGCGCGCAGGCGCTCCCGCTCGGGGCCCGAGGGGGGCAGGCGCGAGGGGTGGCGAGGGGGGGACATGGGCGGATAGCGGCGGGGGGGAGGGAAGGGTATCCCACAGGCCCGCCAGGGTGCCGACCACCTTCCCATTGACGGCGAGCCGATTCGTGGCTACGGGTGTGTGTGAACTCTGACGTTTACGTGAGAGTACGTTTGAGTCAGCCCCCGCCCTTCGACCCCCACGCGTTCCGATCCGAAGCCGACGTGGGAGATCGCCACCGGATCGGCGAGCTGGCTCGTCGCACGGGCAAGACCATCCGCACGCTCCACTTCTACGAGGAGATGGGTCTATTGCGACCCGTGGAGCGCACCAAGGGGGGGTTTCGCCTCTACGGGCACGACGCACCGGCCCGCGTCCACTGGATCGAGCGCTTGAAGGAACTGGGCTTCTCGCTGGCGGAGATTCGAGAGTTCCTCGACCGTTTGCAGGACGAGGACTCCGGGCCGGCGACCATGGCCAGCCTGCGGAAGTTCTACAGGGACAAGCTCCAGGACACGCGCACCGCCATGGCCCGCCTGCGCTCGCTGGAGCGGGAGCTCGAAGAGAGCCTGGCCTACCTGGAATCGTGCGCCGCCTGTCCGGCCGATGCCAGGCGCCGCTCCGGCAGTGCCTGCGTGTCCCTCCACGGGGGCGCTCCGCCGCCGCCGCTGGTGGTGGCCATCCAGCAGCCCCCGAGCGCCGAGTGACGCCATGACCGTCCAGACCCCCATCTACATGGACCACCACGCGACCACGCCGGTCCACCCCCAGGTGCTGGACGCCATGTTGCCGTACCTGAAGGACGACTTCGGTAACGCGGCCAGCCGCAGCCACGCCTTCGGGTGGAAGGCCGAGGCCGCCGTGGAGCACGCGCGGGAGAAGGTGGCGGCCCTCATCGGTGCGGACCCACGCGAGATCCTCTTCACCTCGGGTGCCACCGAAAGCGACAACCTCGCGGTCAAGGGTGCGGCCCGGTACCGCAAGGAGGCGGGAACCCACCTCGTGGTGTCCGCGATCGAGCACAAGGCCGTGCTCGACTCGGCCCACGCCTTGGAGGCCGAGGGGTTCGAGGTCACCTTCCTGCCCGTCACCCAGGAGGGCCTGGTCGAGGTGGACGCGGTGCGTGACGCGTTGCGCCCCACCACCACGCTCGTCTCCGTGATGCTCGCCAACAACGAGGTCGGCACCGTGCAGCCGGTGGCCGAGATCGGGGCGCTCTGCCGGGACCGCGGCGTGCTCTTCCACACGGACGCCGTCCAGGGACTCGGCCGCGTGCCGTTCGACGTCGCCACGGCCCACGCCGACCTCGTGAGCCTCTCCGCCCACAAGATGTACGGGCCCAAGGGCATCGGCGCGCTCTACGTGCGGCGCGGCCGGCCGCGGGTTCGGCTCGAACCGCTCATCCACGGCGGAGGCCACGAGCGGGGCATGCGCTCGGGCACGCTGCCGGTCCACCAGATCGTCGGGTTCGGAGCCGCGGCGGCCCTCGCCTTCGAGGATCTCGAGAGCGGGGTGGAGATCGCCCGGGTCCGTGCCCTCCGGGACCGGTTGTGGCACGGCCTGTCCACGAGGCTCACCGAGGTGAGGCTCAACGGCTCCCGGGCGCACCGCCTGCCCAACAACCTCAACGTGTCCTTCGCCTTCGTGGAGGGAGAGGCCCTCATGATGGCGGCTCGCGACGTGGCGGTCTCCAGTGGCTCGGCGTGCACGTCGGCCAGCCTGGAGCCGTCGTACGTGCTCCGCGCGATGGGCGTCCCCTCTGAGGTCGCCCACTCCTCCATCCGGTTCGGCCTCGGCCGCTCGAACACCGAGGAGGAGGTCGACCACGTGGTGGATCTCTTCGTCGAGAAGGTGACGCAGTTGCGCGAGATGTCCCCCCTCTACGAGATGGCGCGCCAGGGCATCGACCTCGGGTCGGTGCAGTGGCACGCCTGAGGACGGCCCCATGCCCTACTCGGACAAGCTCCTGGAACACTTCACGAGCCCCCGCAACATCGGATCGCTCGATCCGTCCGACGCCCAGGTCGGCACCGGGCTCGTGGGCGCGCCGGCGTGCGGCGACGTGATGAAGCTTCAACTGAGGATCAACGACGACGGCATCATCGAGGACGCCAGGTTCAAGACCTTCGGATGCGGATCGGCCATCGCCTCCTCGAGCCTGGTCACCGAGATGGTGAAGGGCCGATCGGTCGCCGAGGCGCTCGCCATCCGCAACAGCGAGATCGCCGAGGAGCTGGCGCTGCCTCCGGTCAAGATCCACTGCTCGGTGCTCGCCGAGGACGCCATCAAGGCCGCGGTGGCCGACTACCAGCGCAAGCGGGCCGAGGCCGCCGCTGGCCCCTCCCAGCCCGAGGAGGGACGCTGATGCCCATCACCCTCACCGAGGCGGCTGTCGAGCGGGTCCGGGAACTCCGGCGGATGCGCCAGAGCCCGGACGATCTCCTTCGGGTGGGCGTCCTGTCCGGCGGATGCAACGGGCTCAACTACACCGTGGATCTCGTGCCCTCTGCCCAGCCCGGCGACAAGGTGTTCGACGCCGCGCCCGACCTCCAGGTCTGCGTGGATCGGAAGTCCTACCTCTTCATGAACGGAACGGTGGTGGACTGGGTGAGCGACCTCATGCACGCGGCCTTCGAGTTCCACAACCCCCTGGCTCAGCAGACCTGCTCCTGCGGCGAGTCGTTCTCCGTGTGAAGAGGCGCATGATCTGCTGGCGATGCCGGGAGCGGGTGGAGGGAACGGTCTGCGCCGGGTGCGGAGCCGTGCAGCCGCCGCCCAGGGATCCCGATCTCTATGCGGTGCTCGGTCTGCCCCGTCGGTTCCACCTGGAGCCGACCGAGATCGAGACGGCCTGGAAGGCGCGATCCCGTCAGGTGCACCCGGATCGGCACGTGGGCGCCACGGCCGTGGAGCGACGCATGGCGCTCCAGTGGACCGCGACCCTCAACGAGGCCCGCCGCGTGCTCGGCGATCCCCTGCGCCGCGCGGCGTACCTGGCCACCGGGCGGACCGCGGTCGGCGAGCGTGGGGGACCCCCGCCGGACCCCGACTTCCTGGATCGGGTGTTCGAGTGGCGCAGCCGCGCCGAGGCCGGCGATCCCTCGGTGTCCGGCGAGGCCGCCGCGCTGCGCGCCGTGCTGGTGGATCGGCTCGAGGGGGTCTTTCGGGCCTGGGAGGACGGCGGAGGGGAGCTGTCCGAAGTGGAATCGATCCTGGCCCGCATCCGCTTCCTCGAGGGGTTTCCCCCACCTGAGCCTGGCTGACCCCGAGCCACCGTCCTTCCGGAGGAACCAGTGAACATCGGCATCGACCTGGGCACCACGCACTCGCTCGTGGCAGCCGTGATCGGGGGTGTACCGCGCTGCCTGCTGGACGAGGCGGGCCGATCGCTCCTCCCGAGCGCCGTGCGCTACGACCCCGAGGGCGTGGTCGTCGGGGCTCGAGCGCTCGAGGAGGCGGCGAGCCATCCGGAACGGACCTTCACGAGCATCAAGCGGCTCATGGGCCGCTCCGAGGGCGAGGCCGGGCTCGAACTCGCCCGGTTCGGCCAGCCCCGGGCGCCCGGGGACGGCCGGGTGGTGCGCTTCCAGGTCGTCGATCGCGTGGCCACGCCCGTGGAGATCTCGGCGGAGATCCTCAGGGCCCTGAAGGCCCGTGCCGATGCGGCTCTCCTCGACCGGGTGGACGGGGCCGTGGTCACGGTCCCCGCCTACTTCGACGACGGGCAGCGCCAGGCCACCCGCGACGCCGCCCGCCTGGCCGGACTGGAGGTGCTCCGCCTGCTCAACGAGCCCACGGCCGCGGCCATCGCCTACGGGCTCGAGCGTCGCCAGCGGGGGACCTGGGCGGTCTACGACCTGGGAGGCGGGACCTTCGACGTCTCCATCCTCGCGCTGGAGGACGGGGTGTTCCAGGTGCTTTCGACGGCAGGAGACACCCACCTCGGCGGCGACGACATGGACGAGCGACTCGCGGCCCTGGCGCTCGCGGGCGCCGGGCTCGATGGCGAGATCCTGTCGCCCGCGGACGCCCGCAGGATCCGAGCCGCGGCCCGCGCGGCCAAGCACGCCCTGAGCGACGCCGGGGAGACTCGCGTGGTCGCGGATCTGGAGGTCGGACCCCTCGACGTGGAGGTCTCCCGCGCCGCCTTCGAGGACGCCTGTCGCGACCTCGTGGAGCGCACCGGCGAGGCCTGTCGCCGGGCCCTCGCCGATGCCGGCCTCGAGACCACCCCGCTCGATGGGGTCGTGCTGGTGGGCGGGGCCACCCGCGTCCCGCTCGTGCGTGCCTACGTGGCCGGGCTCTTCGGCGTCTCCCCCCTGTGCGATCTCGATCCCGACGAGGTGGTGGCGCTCGGTGCCGCGCTCCAGGCCGATCTGCTCGGCGGTGGGTCCGCCCACGCAGAGGATCTCCTCCTCCTGGACGTGTTGCCGCTGTCGCTGGGCATCGAGGTCATGGGAGGGGTGGTGGAGCGGATCATCGGGCGGGTGTCCCCGATCCCGGCCCAGGCGAGCCAGACCTTCACCACGCACGTGGACGGCCAGACCGCGGTGGAGATCCACGTCCTGCAGGGTGAGCGGGAGATGGCGCGGGACTGCCGGAGCCTCGCGAAGTTCCGGCTACGGGGGCTGCCGCCGATGCCTGCCGGGATCCCACGCATCCAGGTCGCGTTCCTCGTGGACGCCGACGGCATCCTCCACGTGTCCGCCACCGAGAGGCTCACCGGCGTCGAGGCCGGCGTGGACGTGGTGCCCTCCCACGGCCTCGACGACGAGGAGATCGAGCGCATGCTCGAGGAGGCCCTCGACGCGGTGGACCGCGACGTGGATCAGCGGATGCTCGTGGAGGCCCGGGTGCAGGCCGAGCAGATCTTGCTGGCCGTAGACAAGGCCCTGGCAGCCGATCCGGACCTCCTGGTGGCCGACGAGGGCGCACGCTTCCGGACCGTGGCCGACGAACTGCGACAGGCGATCGCCGCCGGGACGGACGCCCGAGGCGAAACGCCGGGCCTCCGTGCCCGGATCGAGGCGCTGAACAAGCGGCTCGACACCATCACGGCGCCCTTCGCGCAGCGGCGGATCGAGCGCGATCTCAAGCTCGCCCTGGAGGGTCGTCCGGCCGAGGAGGTGGCGCGGGCTCTCGGTCCGGCTCCCGGGCCCCCGGACGGTCCTGCGACGGATCCGCCTGGTCACGGGTAGCCTCGGCCAGCCGCCCGGCCAGGCTCTTCCACTCGGGCAGCTCGGGCCAGCGCGCGCGTGCGCGGTCGAGGCGCCGGCGGGCGGCCTCCACCAGGCCCGCATCGAGGAGACGCGCGACGCCCAGAGCCTCCTCCTCGGGGAGCCGGGGAGGGGGGCCTTCGAGCAGCCGTTCGAGGCGTGCCACGTGGTCCGGTCGGCGCCCGGTGCCCGCCAGTCGGGCGATGGCCTGCCGGGCCAGCGCCTCCCGTCCGTGACGAAGGGCCTCCTCGGCCACCCCCACGAGGCCGTCCGGATCCGTGCCCACGAGCGAAAAGGCCTCGGCCTCCAACCGCCCGGCCTCGGCCCGCGGCACTCCGGTCAGGGCCGCGATCCGACGCCTGGCCAAAGACCGGCGCTGGCCCTTCCAGTAGAATGGGAGGACCAGCGCCACCACCAGGCCCGCCACGACGAGGACGACCCAGGGAGGAAGGGCGTCGCGGAGGATCTCGACGAGGCTGCGGGCGAGGTCGGCGAGACCGCGCACGGGCTACCCGGGAGCCCCCATGGGCGCCGCGGGTGGAGGAGGCGCGAGGCCGGGCTCCCCGGGGTCGGGCCGGGTCCGGCGGGACCAGTACGCGTCGGTCTCCTGCCGGGGCCTCACGTGGAGCAGAAACGCACCCGTCGCGCCGGTCTCGGCGATGGGCCGCGTCACCAGGATCCCGATGCAGAGCAGGCAGAAGCCCGCGATCTGGACCAGCATCAGCACGAGGAGGAACCCGAAGAGCCGCCACCGGTGGTTCCGGGAGAGGTCCCAGGAGCGCTCGAGGGCTGCGACCGGCCGCGCGCCCTCCAGGGCCACGAGACGGGGCCCGAACCAGAGGCCCAGGCTCACGTACCACAGGGCGGGGATGACGATCAGGGCCACCAGGACGCCCCCGACCACGGCGAGCGGCGTGTTCTCGCGCACGAGTCCCCAGGCCAGGCAGGCCCCTCCCGGGATCGCGGCCAGCAGGAAGGTGCCCAGGGACACCAAACCCGCCAGGATCTTCCAGCCGGCCAGCGGGAGGAGGGCGTCCCAGGCCCCGAAGAGCGTACCGAACCGGCCGGTGCCCTGGACCAGGACCTCGCGGTGGAGACGATACCACCCGGGTTCGATCCAGCAGCGGAACGCGAAGATCGCGAGCACACACACCAAGCCCAGAACCGCGACCAGGGCCACGATGGCCACGATCACCGCTGGCTCCAGGCCCCCGAGGGCGTCGGACATCTCACCGTAGAGGTCCTGGAAGGCACCCGAGGCGCGCTGCCGAGCCTCCCGACCCGTCTCGAGGAGCCGAGTTCCGAGCGCGGCGGATCCTCCCGAGCCCGAGTCGTCCGAGCCGTGCTGCTGGAGGGCCCTGCCCCAGTTGCCGCCGCCGCCGCCGCCACCGCCCTCGCTGCACTGCATGAGGAGGGCGCCGACGATGAGCGGGGCGGGGGCTGCCTTGAATGCGGCCCATCCGTGGTCGAGGGCACGGCGCAGGTTGAAGGCTTCGTCGAAGGACCTCGACATGGGGCACCCGCGGGGGAAGACGTTCAGGCGACGAAATGAGATCGACCCAGGAAGACCCGGAGGACTGCGAGGCCGGCGCCGAGGCCTGCGAGGAGCAGGATCCACCAGCCGAGGAGGTGGACGGCGAACGCGCACCCGAGGAAGGCGGCCCCCCAGGTGCCCAGGCGAACCGTGAACCGGACCATCTCGGCCCGGGACTGGGCGGCCTGGCGCTGCGTCCAGAACCAGAAGACGAGCCGCACCCGCGCCTCGGCCCTGCGGACCGCCTCGGGCGTGTCCGAAGCGGGCTCGAGCCACCAGGAGAGATCGGTGTGGAAGACGGCTTCGAGGTATTCGGCCAGGACCCGGCGTGCGTCGGGCGAGGTCGCGGAGGGTGTGCCCTCACCCGCCTCCCGGGCCGCCCGGACCTTGGCCGCGAGATCGTCGCGCACTCGGCTCGCGCGGTGGAGCGTGGGCCGCCAGTCGTCGGCCCGGTCGGGGAAAAGGCCCGCCAGGGCTTCTACCTGGAAGCCCCGTCGCGCCTGCTCCCGGATCCAGGCCGCCAGGCTCCCGGGCCTCCAGGTGCGTCCGTCCATGGGTGCGAGGCCCGCCCCGGCTACCACCGCCGCGAGTGCGGCGAGCAGGAGGCCGATCGCGGCCAGGAGATCCGCGAGCCCGCCCAGGGCACCCCAGGTGCCCGCGGCCTGCATGACCAGGGCCGTGGCTACGGATCCGCCGCCTCCGATCGCGGCCAGGGCCAGCCCGACCCGGTCGTGGCGGTGGGCGAGCGCGCGTTCGTCGTCGGCCGCCTGCTCGAGGTGGTGCTCCCAGAAGGTGGCAGCGTCGGGGTGTGGGTTCATCCGTCACCTCCCGGGTGCTCGAAGAGAAGCTATCCCGGCACCGCGAGGTGCGGCCCCCTCCAGCAGGATCCGGGCGGTAGCGGCGGACAGCGGGGGGAGCACCACGCGCGATCCGGCTGCGTGGACCACCACCCGGGCGAGGCCCAGGGCCCGCAGCAGAGGCCCCTGCAGGCCGTGGACCGCTTGGACGCGCGCTCGGGGCAGCACGAACGAGCGGCGCGTCCAGAACCCGCGGCGGGCCACGAGGACCCGGTCCGAGGCCGCCCAGCCCTGCCATGCCCAGTCCAGCAGGGCACCCACGACCGCGATGGGCCAGAGGCCCGCGGCCAGAAAGCCCCAGGGCCCCATGAGCAGCGCCGCGAAGGCCACCAGGATCCCGCTGGCACCCAGAACCCAGGTGATCTGCCAGGCGAGCGCGGCAACGGGCGGCCGGGACAGGGAGCCGCTCCATGGATCGAGATCCGCCCCGGGGAGCACCTCCCGACACAGGTCGGGGAGGCGGTCCCGGTCCACCATCGGAAGGGTGGCCTCGGCCTGACGCAAGCCGTCCGGGCCCACGGCGAGGCCCGCGGTCTCGACGTGGATCGTGGCATATCCCATGAGACGGCGGAGCAGTGGTTCCTCCACCAGGAGTACCTGGAGGCGCCGCCGAGGCAGCACGACCCGACGTCGTGTGAAGAGACCGTGCTCCACCACCAGGCGATCCGGAGAGGTCGTCACCGCGAGCCGGTACCAGCGCAGGAGCGAGGCCCCCGCAGACAGCGCCATGCCGAGGGCCCAGGAGCCGAGGAGGAGGGCCACCAGCAGGCGGGGTGGGAGGCCCTGGGCCAGCAGCAGGTCCCGGGCGGCGGGAACCTGCTGGACCACCTCCAGGCCCACACCGACCCCGATCGCCAGCGTGCCTCCGCGGAAGGAGGACAGGCCGTGGCCGAGCACCTCCGGAAGCGACTGCGCCAGGAGGACCGGTTCCGTGCCCACCGGACCCTCGTTGGGTGCGGTGGCGGTGCGCCTGAGCGCCTCGAGGTCGGTGAGAAGCCCCTCCGCCACGGGAAGGGCGAGCGCGGACAGGAGCCCGTCCCCCGCCAATCCTCCCGCGGTGTCGAGCCGGACCTCGGCCACGCCGGAGAGGCGGTGGATGGGATTCCGGACGATCTCGGCGTTCTGGATCCGATCGGGACCGATGACCCGCACCTGCCGCACGAAGAGGCCGGTGCGGATCTCCAGGTGGTCCTCCCGGATCCGCCAACGCAGCACCGCCCAGTGAACCACGGATCGGATGGCCGGAAAGAGGAGGAAAAAGCCGAGAAACAGGGCATCTAACCAGGTGAATCCAGGCTGGGAGCCCACGGCCAGGGCCAGGAGGAGAGGCCACCACCCCTTGAGGACCTTCCAGGCCTGGGGCCCCAGGTTCACCAAGGGCGAGAGGGCGTGCAGCCGGCGCCAGGCCGGCGCCGGGTCAGAGCCCATCCTCTCCCCCCCGCCGAGCCAGGGTGTCCCTCAACGCCCGGGCTTCCGCAGCATCCAGGCCCGGGATGCCTCCCTCCGGACTGGGCCCTGAGGCCGTCCACACCAGCACGCGGGCCAGCCCGAAGACCTGCTCGATCGGGCCCTCCCGGGTGTCCACGTGTTGGATGCGGGAAAGCGGGATCGCCGTGTCCTGCCGGAAAAGCACGCCTTGGCGGATCCTCAGGGTGTCCTGGGTCATTCCCCAGCGGTAGCAGGCCCAGGCCAGCGGGGGCCACACGAACACGCGGAGGGCGAGGGCCAGGAGCACGATGGCAGCGAGGAAGCCGCCGATGAGGCGAGCCGGCGCGGAGTCCCCCAGGGTGGGCAGGAGGAGGACGAGCGCCCCCAGGGCGCCGAACGCGACGAAGCCGCTGCCCGCGAGCGCCTGCAGGCGCCACAGGTTCACCACGCGCCGGTCCAGCGTGCGGTCCCCGGGCGAGGTGGACCGGTCTTCTATGGGGTTCGGGAGGTCGTTCATGGGAGGCGTGCGCATGTCGCGCGGATGGGCTAGGGTGCGGCCCTTCGGGTCGTGGCCCCTGGCACCGGCACCGGAGCGTGGGAATCGGCTGGGAACACGCGCAGGTAGCGCGCACCCGGCCCGCCGGCCATGCCGCCCAAGCGGCCCGATGCCCCCCGAGAGAACCCCATCCGTGGAGGAACCCCCATGGATCCCCGCACCCTGGCTGCCCTTCCGCTCGCCGAACTGCGTCGCCTGGCTGCGGCGCGCCACTTGAAGGGCCGCTCGCGCATGAAGCGGGAGGATCTCGTAGCCGTGCTGTCGGTTCGCGAGCCCTCCGACCCGACCGCTTCCCGGCCCGCCGCCAAGAAGGCGCCCCGGGTCGCCGCCAAGAAGGCGCCCCGG
>JAFGLY010000152.1 GCA_016927815.1 Deltaproteobacteria bacterium
GTAGCCCAGCGCCTCGAGGTGCGACTCCAACCGGGACGCCCCGGGAGGGAGCCGCGTCGCCTCGGGCAGGGGAACGACCTGCAGATCCACGGACCAGTGGACGCCCGTCTCGTGGGCGGTGAGGAACGCCTGGCGCTCGGGACGGGCGGGGTCCAGGGGCCCGCGGGTGGACGGCGTCGCGACGATCGTCCGGCCGTCCGCGAGGGTCACCTCGAGCACCGCCCCGGTGGGATCCAGCGGATCCGATGCCGGCAACGCGTAGATCTCCCTGGGCAGCCCCACCGTCCCCTCGGATCGGACGCGCACGCAGTCGTCCTCCAGGACCGGGACCGCCAGCCGGCCCAGGGCGTCGTACGGATGCCAGGAGCGGAGGAACCCCCCTGGGCGGCAGAGGGAGACGGTGCCGTGGTGCGGGACCGCCCGCCGGTTGGATCCGCGGCTCTCGATGCGCCACGCCGCCACGACCTCGCGGCCCCAGGCCTCGGCCAGTGCGCGCTGCAGGGCGAGCGTATCGGCCTGTGTCGAGAGGTCGCGGGACTCGGTCGGGTCGGGGATCAGGTCGAACACCGACTGGCTGCCGCCGCGCGTGAACCACTTCCGACCGCCGGTGACCACGCCCCAGGTGTCGGTGCCGTAGAGCGTGTCGCCGATCGGCAGCGGGCGATCCGACAGGGCCCTGGCGGCGACGGCGTCCCCGCGGGCCGTGGCCACGAGCGAGCGCCCCTCCAGGCCGTCCGCCGGAAAGCCCAGGAGATCAAGGAGCGTCGGCGCGAGGTCCAGCAGGGAGACCGGGGCGGCGATGTGCCGGGGGGCGAGACCGGGCGCCCGGATCGCGAGCGGGACGCGTAGGAGCTCGTCGAACAGGGTGTGGCCGTGCTCGGCCCCGCCGTGCTCCCAGAACTCCTCGCCGTGATCCGAGAACACCGCGACCACGGCGTCCTCGCCGAAGGCCTCGAGCAGGCGCGCGACCTGTTCGTCCACGTACCGGATGTTCTGGTCGTAGCGCGCGAGCACCCACTCTCGGACCTCCTCCCGGTCTTCCCGGCGGATCCTGTAGAGATCCGTGCGCCCGAAGTGGTCCTCGAGCCCGGCGGGGGCGTCCCCGGCCCACAGCCGGCGCCACTGCGGGGGCTCGCCGTAGGGGAGGTGCGTGTCCATGAACTGCACCAGCACGGCCACGTCCCGCCGCTGGTGCTGGGCCAGGAAACGGGTGGCCAGGTCCACCTGCGTGGTGGCGTCTTCCAGGAGCCGGTAGCGGTACCGGTTCCAGCCTGCCTCCATGCCGGTTTCCCCCGAGAGGTAGGCGTTGTTGACGAACGCAGCGGTGGTCCAGCCCGCCTCGGACAGCCGCTCGGGCAGGCTCTGGACGGCCTCCCAGCGATCCGGGGCCACCCCGGAGAGCGCGGAGCGCACCGAGGGCAGGGTCCACGGCGCGGTGGAGCGGGCGTCCTCGAAGACCACCGCCTCGCGGGCCCAGGCGTCGAGGTGGGGGGTCGTGGGGCGCTCGCAGCCGTAGAACCCCACGCGATCGCGCCTCAAGGTGTCCACGAACACCAGGAGCAGTCGCCGCGGGTGGCGGCGCGGCACATGGATCACGGGATCGGCCACGAACACGTAGTCGAGGAGCGAATCCACCCCGGGCCGGGTCGCGATGCGCACCCGGGCTGTGGTCGAGGGAACCCGGGGCAGTCGGACGACGCGGCGCACCCAGGCCTCCGTCCCGATGGCCAGGGTCGCGAGGTCGGACGACCCCGCGTCGTCCTCCAAAGAGACCACGACCTCGGCACCGTCGGACGCGAGACCCTCCTCGGCCGCAGGCGGCAGGATCCGCGCCTCGAGATCCAGGACCGCCCCTCGCGGGACGGGAACCGTCCAGGTGGCGCTCGCGGGGGCCGGGAGCAGCAGGCCGCGCCGGGTCTCGCACGCTACGGATAGGGTCCGGAACGCGAAGTCCCGAGGTTCGAGACCGGATGTCGAGAGGTTCACCGAGCGTTCCTGGAACGCGCCGAGCCCGTACCGGACCCGGTAGGTTCCGGGCTCGGGGGGGGGGTGGCCCCGCGCGGGCCGGATCCAGATCCGGTTGGCCCACGCGCGCCAGGTGGTCTCCATGGGCCGGGCCGCGCGCTCCGCGTCGTAGGGGAGCGGGGTGCCGTCGGGGCCGAGGACCTCCAGGCCGGGCGGCGCATGCTTGTCGGAGTGACCCCAGAACACGCCGTGGACGGGCAGGTCGGCCTCGTACCGGGCCAATCCCTCAGAGGACCAGACCTCTCGGAAGGGGCCGCCGAGAGGCACCTCCTCCGGAGGCGGACGGCCCTCGGGACGGTTGGAGGGGGGCAGCGAGAGGGACGCCAGGGCCTCGGGGTGGTGGTCCAGGTGGAACGCGGGCGCGTCCGCATCGCGGCACCCGGGGGTCACCAGGAACAGGAGCACCCCGAGCGCGATCATCCGGCCGCCTCGCGGTCTGCGAGGTCCGCCTCCACGGCCTCCCACGCATCGTAGAGCGACTCCGCCCGGGCGAGCAGGTCCTTGCGGCGGGCGGCCAGGGGCCCTGCGTCCGACCAGGCGTCCGTGGCGCACAACGCGGCGTCCACCTCGGCGATCTCGGCCTCGACGGCCTCGATGTTGCGCTGGAGATCGTCCGCCTGGCGCCGGAGACGCGACTCGTGGCGGGACACGCGCTTCCGGGCGGCATGGGCGCTGGCCCCCGCCTCGGAGCGGTCCGTGGGCCGGGCCGACGGGGGTGGCAACTCGAAGTCCTCCGGGCGGGTGCCCGCATGGACCTCGAGGCGGCCGTCCTCGAACCGACCGACATGGGTCGCCACGGCCTCGGCCAGGGCCCGGTCGTGCGTGGCCAGCACCATGGCGGTGTCGGAGTTGGCCAGAGCCTCGCCCAGGACCTGGGCGGTGAGCGCGTCGAGGTGGTTGGTGGGCTCGTCGAGCAGCAGCAGGTTGTGGGGTCGGACGGCCAGGCGCGCGAGCGCCACCCGGGATCGCTCCCCGCCGGACAGCGTGCCCAGCGGGCGCAGGGCATCGTCGCCCGAGATGCCGAAGGCTCCGAGCAGCGAGCGGATCGCCTCGGGAGCGGCCAGGGGGGTCGCCTGGAGAAGCACGTCCAGGGCGGTGTCCTCGGGGGGCAGATCCGCCGCCTGGTCCTGGGTGAACAAACCCACGCGCAGGCCTTCCCCAAGGCGCCGCTGGCCTGCCCGGAGCGGGAGTCGCCCGGCCAGGATCTCAATCAGGGTCGTCTTCCCCGATCCGTTCGGACCGAGGAGCACCAGGCGCATCCCCCGCTCGATCTCCAGGTCCAGGGCCTCCAACACGCAGGGTCCGTCCGGCCACCCTGCGCGGACGTTTCGGAGCGCCACGAGCACGTGTGCGGACGGCGGCGTGGGCGGCAGGCGGATGTGCCAGATCCGCTCCTGCTGCGGCGCCTGGATGGGCTCGAGGCGCTCCAGCACCCGCTGGCGGGCGCGGGCCTGGCCGGCCGTGGCCTTGTCGGCCCGGTTGCGATCCACGAACGTGCGCAGGCGGCGCGCCTTCTCAGCCTGGAGGGCTGCGGCCCGCCGGGCTTCGAGATCCCGGCGCTCCCGGTCGCACAGCCATGCCGAGAAGGTGCCGCGGAAGAGGTGCAGCCGCCGGGAGCGGATCTCGGCGATCCGCGTGCAGGCGGTGTCGAGGAGGTGGCGGTCGTGGCTCACCACCACGAGCGCGCGGCGCCACCCGGCGAGGTACGCCGCGAGCCAGGAACGGGCCCGCACGTCGAGGTGGTTGGTGGGCTCGTCGAGCAGCAGGAGGTCGGGATCCGCGAGCAGCACGCAGGCCAGCGCCACCCGCATCCTCCAGCCGCCCGAAAAGGTGTCGCAGGGCCGGTGGTCGTCCTGGGCGCGGAACCCGAGGCCGTGCAGGACCTCGCCCACCCGCTCGTCCACGGCGTAGCCTCCAGCCAGGCGGAACGCCTCCATGGCCTCGGACAGGGCCTCTACGGCCCCGACCCGGCCTGCCTGCAGGGCAGCCTCCGAGGCGTCGAGCCGTTCCTTCAAGGGGGCGAGCCGTGCCATCGCCGCCACGGCCTCCTCCCAGAGCGGACGCGGGGACGCCCGGACGGCGTCCTGGGGGAGGAGCGCCACCGACAGGCCGGGCTCTCGACGGAGGCGTCCGGCGGTGGGATCCACCGATCCGGCCAGCGCACCCAGGAGCGTGGTCTTGCCGGTGCCGTTCCGTCCTGCGAGCCCGATCCGGTCGCCGGGCGACACCACGAGATCGACGTGGACGAGCAGTTCCGTGCCACCGACCGCGAGCGTGACGTCCTCGAGGCGAATCATGACGCCCTCCTAACGGACCGGGCCGAGGAGGATCCGGTCCCGCACCCGACGCGGCCCCGGGGGACTGGCGCCCGGCGCACCCGTGCCGCGTTACAGGACGTGCGGAGCCCCTGCCATGCCCGACTGGAACCTGGACCCCGAGTTGCGCGAGATCCTCGTGTGCCCGGCGTGCCACGGTCCTCTGGAGGACCGGGAGGAGGGCCTCGCCTGCCCCGCCTGCCACGTGCTCTACCCCGTGATCGAGGACGTCCCCCTGATGATCCGGGAGGAGGCTCTGCCCTGGCCGCCCCCGGCGTGACGCCGTCCGTCGAGGCGAGGCCGCTCGTGGTCCTCGAGGTGGATTCGGCCCGGGAGTGGCGAGGCGGACAGGTCCAGACGCACCTCCTCGTGGAGGGACTGCGTTCCCTTGGCCAGTGCGTGCACGTGGCCGCCCCGCCCGACGGCGCCCTGGCGGCGCGTCTGCAAGGCGACGTGCTCGGCCTGGCCGGAGGTCCGCGCCTGCCCCTGGTCCTCCGCACGCTCGTCCGCCGGGTCCGGCCCGACGTGGTGGCCGCACAGACGCCCCGTGCCCACGGAGCCTGCGTGCTGGCCGGTCTCCATCCGGTAGTGCATCGCCGGGTGGACTTCGCGATCGGCCGCGGGCCGGCCAGCCGCTGGAAGTACGCGCGCGCCCGTCTCTACGTGGCGGTGAGCGCGGCGGTCGCGCGGGTCCTCACCGCGGGCGGCGTGGATCCCGATCGAATCCGGGTGGTGCCCGACGGGATCCGGCCGCTCGATCCAGCTCCTCCCGATCCGGCCCTCGCCGGCCCGGGCCCGCTCGTGGGTGCGGCGGGTGCCCTGGTGGCACACAAGGGTCACCGTGTCCTCGTGGAGGCCATGGCACGTCTCCCCGGGGTGCGCTGCGTCCTCCTGGGGTCCGGCCCGCAACGACCCGACCTGGAGGCCCGAATCCGGACCCTGGGTCTGACCGGCCGGGTGCGACTCCTGGGCCACCGCACCGACGTTGTCCCCGTGATGGCCGCGCTCGATCTCCTCGTTCATCCCTCGCTGGAGGAGGGCATGGGACAGGTGGTGGGGGAGGCCATGAGCCTGGGTGTGCCCGTGCTGGTCACCTCGGCTGGAGGATTGCCCGAGGTCGTGGGACCGACCGCGCACACGGTGCCACCCGGGGATCCGGAGGCGCTCGCCGCCGCGATCCGGGCCCGGCTGGCCGACCCCGGCGACACCCGGGCCGCCCGGCGGCGGGCGTTGGAGGTCTTCTCGGTGAACCGCATGGTCCAGCAGACCCTCGCCGTCTACCGGGAGGCGGCCGGGCGAGGAGGCGCGCCGTGACCCCGCCCGACGATCGCCGTCGCCCGGACTGCCGGCGCTTCACCGGGAACCGACCCTGCCCCGAGGCCCCGTCCTGCAGCGAATGCTCGGCCTACGATCCGCCCGATCCCGACGTATTGATCATCCACCTCGACGCCTTGGGCGACGTCTTGAGGAACACGGTCCTGATCCCGGCCGTCCGGCGGGCCTGGCCCCGGGCACGGATCACCTGGCTCGCGAGGAAACGCGCCCTCGCGCTGCTCGAGGGCCAGCCGGGGCTCGACCAGGCCCTGGCCCTGGATCCCGAGACGGTCTGGACGCTGGAGGCCCGGCGGTTCGACGTGCTGCTCGCCGTGGATCGCTCGCCGCTCACCGCCGCGCTGGCCATGCGCGTGCCCGCAGACGAACGGCGAGGGTTCGGCCTGCACCCGGGGGGGGCGGTCGTGGCGCTCCGGCCCGAGGCGGTCCGCCTCTGGGAGACCGGGCTCGACGACCTGCTCAAGTTCCACGAGAACACCCGGACCATGCAGCAGATGGTCGTGGAGGCCATGGGCCTGCCCTGGGTGCGCGCGCCCTACGTCCTGCCGCCAGGGCTGGAGGAGCGTCGATCCCCAGCACGGTCCGTGGGGTTCAACGTCGGATCCTCTCCGGCGACGCCAGCGCGGCGCCTGCCGGAGGACCTCCAGGTCGACGCGGCGCGGCGCCTCGCACGGGCGCTCGACGAGCCCGTGCTCCTGCTGGGCGGACCCGAAGACGCGGACACCGTGGCCCGGGTGGCCGACCGCTTGGGGCCGCTGGCCGAGGCCACGCCCGTGGATCGGGGCCTTCGGGAGGGCGCGGCCCAGGTGGCCCGGTGCGAGGTCGTGGTCACGGGCGACTCGTTGGGTATGCACCTCGCGGTGGCGGCCGGCTGCCACGTGGTGGCCTGGTTCGGCCCCACCGTGCCCGCCGAGATCGATCTGTTCGACCGAGGAATCAAGCTGCTGACCACGGAGGCCTGCGCGCCCTGCATGCGCGGTACGTGCGATCGCCACCCCGCCTGCCGGGACCGCGTGGACCCCGGTGCCCTGGTCGCGGCCGTCCTGGACTGCCTGGCCGCCCGCCGTGCGGGACGGCCCCTGGACGACGTGCGCCCTAGCGATCCCGTCGTACCACGATGACGTCTCTCACGTGGTCCTGGCGCTGGAGGCGGAGCAGGACGTCCTGGCCCAGCACGACCCGTCCGAACAGGGTGTAGGCCCCGGTGAGGTGGGGCTGGGGCGAGAGGGTGACGAACCACTGGCTGTCTGCGGTGTCCGGTCCCGCCGAGGCGAAGCCCACGCTGAAGGCCTCGTAGGGGAGGGGGGAGAGTTCGTCCGGGAGAAGCCGCCCGGTGCCGCCCCAGCCGTCGCCGCGGGGATCGCCGCCCTGGACCACGAAGTCCGGAACCACGCGGTGAAACGGCAGACCGTCGTAGACGTCCGCCTCGGCGAGCTCGGCGAACCGATCCACGGCGAGTGGGGCCACCTCGCCGAGCAGCTGGATGACGAACGCGCCGCGGTCGGTGACCACGCGGGCCTCGTCGGCGGGCGGCGGGCTGCCCGGGAGGCCGGCGAGGCGTCCGGGCCGGGTCCGGGGCAGGACGCCCTCCGGGAACGCCTCCCGAAAGGCCCGCTGCACGCGCAGCCCTCGGCCCGAGGCCGCCCGTTGGGCCACCTCGGCGAGGCGGGCGGTCCTCGCGCCCGCCCGTGCGGTGCGCGCGAGGGGCCCGCAGGCGTCGAGCGCAGAGGCGACGAGGTCGTCGGGCAGGCGGGGCGTGGCCTCGGCGTCGCTTCGGGTCAGCAGGTCGCACAGCCCGTCCCACAGGCTCGGATCGGGATGCGCCGAGAGGTAGGTGGCAGCCTGACCCGCCACCACGGGATCCTCGGACCCGAGCAGGGCCTGGAGCGTCGCGCGGGAAGGAGCCGACCGGGCCAGGAGCGCCTCGGTCGCGGCCGTGCGGACGGCCGGAAGGGGGTCGGTGAGGGCGTATTGCTCGAGGTCGGCGGGATCCTCCACCGCGTCCAGGGCCGCCCTGCGGAATGCCTCGGGCATGTCGGGACGGATCCAGAAGTCCACCAGGGTGCGGTCCACCGAAGCGTCGCCGCTCGGAGGCGAGGGGAGCAGGGCGGCCACGGCGAGCGATGTCTCCCAGAGGCCGGGTTCCCGATCCAGGATGTCGAGCAGGAGCTTCCTGAAGCGCAGGTCCGCCAGCGGGTGGGGCAGCGCGTCGATGGCCTCCAGCGCCGCCACCCGCACGCCCAGCTCCGCATCGTCGGCGAGCGCGAGGAGGGGTGTGGCCTCCGTCGGGTCGCCCCCACGGGCGACCACGGCCCGCGCGAGCGCGATCCGGACCCCAGGGTCGGGGTCCACACAGAGCAGGGACGCGAGGCGTTCCCAGCGAGGCGCGTCGAGCCCGGAAGCCGCCGCCCGCACGAGGAGGGCTCGGGCCGTCCCGTCTGCGGTGGCGCAGATCGCCTCGACCAGCCGGTCTGCCCGGTCGGGCGGAAGACGGCGGGTCGTCCCCCGGGCGAGCGCGAACGCGGCCGCTCGCTTCAGGTCGGGATCGAGGCGCAGCAGGGCCGCGAGCAGCGCGTCCACGTTCTCGGTGACCTCGGTGCCCGGCACGCCGCGCAGCGCCAGGCGGCCGAGTGCGTGGGCCGCGGCCGTGGCCGATCGAGGGTCGCGCTCGCCGAGCGCGCCACGGAGCAGGCCCAGGTCTGCACCGTCTCCCGCGTGCCCGAGCGCCTCGAGGAGGGCGGGCCGTACCGTCGGGTCGGTCTCGTGCGCCCAGGCCGAGCGCAAAGCCGACGCACCGCCGGGCGCGAGGCCCAGCCCGAACGCTGCGGCGCACCGGACCTGGGGCTCCGGGTCCGCGGCCAGGCCCTCGAGGATCGGTACCGCCTCCGGATCCCGGATCCGGCCCAGGGCCCAGGCCGTGCGCGCCCTCACGGAGGTCAGCCCCGACGCCGCGAAGGCCGCGAGCTGCGAGGCGGGTGCCCGAGCCGCCTCGGCCGACGCGACGAGGGCGAGCGGGTCGGCCCGGGCGTCGCCGGGTCGTTCGGGGAATGGCGGGGCGGCCGGCGCCGCACCCAGGAGGAGGATCAGGAGCGGGGCAACATGCATGCAGGCCGTCTACCCGGGCGGCAAGGGTACCGCGATGCCGGGACGCGCGCCGCGTGCCCGGCCGGCACGCTATAGGCGGACCATGACCTGGCGCGACGTCCGTCTCCCCTCGGAGCGCCGCGTGGCGGCGCTGCTCGCGGCCGCCACGGGAGATGCCGCGTGCAAGCGGCTGGGCGCCTGGGTGGACGCCGAGGGGGACGACCTGCGACCGGGGCTGCTGGCCGAGGGCCGCAGGCGAGGTGTGGATCTCCCGGACGAGGCGCTCTTCTGGCCGGGCAAGCGCCTCGTGCGCCGCGCGCGTGGCCGCGAGGCCCCGGCACGGGAGCGACGCAATCCCATCCGGCGGGACGAGGCCTTCGCCTGCGCCTGGTGCGGCGCCCGGGTGCCCCGAGGCGGGGCGAGCGCGCGAGACCATTGCCCGTACTGCCTCCGATCGGTGCACGTGGACCGGGTGCCCGGAGACCGGGCGGCAGCATGCGGCGGGATCCTCCAGCCCACGAGCGGTACCCTCGAGGGCCGTGCCGGAGTGGTGATCGTCTACCGTTGCGACCGCTGCGGGCACCTCCGGCGCAACCGAGCCCTCGTGGACGGCCCGTGCCCCGACGATCCCGCCGCGCTCAGGCTTCTCCTCGCAGGCGCGCCCGTGCCTCCGGCGGCACCTCGAGCAGGATCCTGATGGATCTTCCGGGCCGGGTGGCCGCGTACGCCCGCCGGGAGGGGCTGCTCCCGCGAGGGGCGGCCGTGGTGGCGGCCGTGTCCGGAGGGCTCGACTCCGTGGTCCTCCTCGACGTGCTGGACGCGCTTCGCGGACCTCTCGGGTTCCGCCTCTCGGTGGCCACCTTCGACCATGGCATGCGGCCCGGGGTCTCGGCCGAGGACACCGCCTTCGTGCGTCGCCTGGCCGCCGAGCGGGGCCTCGTGGCCCACTGCGGCCGGCGAGCCGTCGCGCCGCGGGGCGAGGAGGAGGCACGCCGAGAGCGGCTTGCCTTCCTGGCAGGCATCGCGGCGGACCGGGTGGCGCTGGGCCACCACCGCGACGATCAGGCCGAGACCGTGCTGCTCCGGCTGATCCGGGGCACCGGGCTGGAGGGCCTGGTCGCCATGGAGCCCTACCGGCCCCCCTTCGTGCGCCCGCTGCTGGCCGAACCGCGGGATGCGCTCGCCGCGCACGCGGAACGTCGTGGGCTCACCTGGCGCGAGGACGCCTCCAACGCCGACCCGACCTATGAGCGCAACCGGATCCGGCACCAGGTGCTGCCCCTCCTGGAGTCCCTCCGAACCGGTGCCGGCGGCCGCCTCGCGGCCCTGGCGGACCTCCTGCGCCAGGACGCGGCCGTACTGGCCAGGGCCGAGCAGGACGCCCTGTCTCGGGTCACCACGCCCGGCGGCCTGGACCGCGTGGCCCTGGACGCCGAGCCCCGCGCGCTCCAGGCACGCCTGTTGAGGAAGCTCGTGGCCGACACCCGGGGGTCCACCCGCGGGCTCACCGCCCGCCACCTGGAGAGCCCTCTCGACCTCGTGCGACGAGGCCGGCCGGGTGCCCATGCGCCGCTTCCAGGCGGATGGCGGATCGTGGTCGACGAGGACGTGGTGCGATGCCTGCCGCCTGTGCCCCAACCCCTGGTCCTGGACGCGGCCGGCGTATTCGAGTGGGGCATCCACGTGATCCGTGCCCGGACGCTACCGGGGGACGAACCCTTGCCCACGCTCCTCGTCCGGCCGCCAAGATGCGGGGATCGCGTCGGCCGGACGCCCCTCGGAGAGGCGCTCCGCCGGCGGGCCGTTCCCCCGGGACTTCGGCCCTGGCACCCCGTGTTCTGGGCGCAGGGCACCCTCGCGTGGGCTCCCCCCTGCGATCCGGCACCGAGCGGACCTCCTCGCTGGTCCGTCACGGTCACCGCGAGTCGGGACGTCGCGGGCGGTGGATGGACGTGGGCGGCGGCGCTATAAGGGCGCGCCTCGCCTCGGGCCTCCCGGAGCACAGATGAACCGGAGAAACATCGCACTCGTCATCTTCTTCGCGCTGTTGGTCCTGCTGGTCTTCGTGCTCGTGGGACAGCAGGATCACGGGCGCCCCGAGGAGATCACGTTTCCCGCGCTCAGCGAGGCCGTGGAGCGTGGCGAGGTGCAGAACCTGACCTTTCGCGGCGAGGAGATCTCGGGCGCGTTCACCGACGGCCGGCGTTTCCTGACCCTCGGGCCCACGGATTCCGAGTACTTCCTCAAGGTCCTGGCCGAAAAGGGGGTCGTCCCGTCCTACGAGAAGGAGCCGAGCGCCGGCCTGTTCACGACGCTGCTCGTCAACGGGCTGCCCATCCTCCTCATCGTGGTCCTCTTCCTCTTCTTCATGCGGCAGGTGCAGTCGGGGGGCGGCAAGGCCATGTCCTTCGGCAAGTCCCGGGCCCGCCTGCTGTCCGATTCCGGCAAGCGCGTCACGTTCGCCGACGTGGCAGGGGTGGACGAGGCCAAGGCCGAGCTGGCCGAGATCATCCTGTTCCTCAAGGAACCCAAGAAGTTCACCCGCCTGGGTGCCCGCATCCCCAAGGGACTGCTGCTCATGGGGTCGCCGGGCACCGGCAAGACCCTGCTCGCACGCGCCATCGCGGGCGAGGCCGGCGTGCCGTTCTACCTCATCTCCGGGTCCGACTTCGTGGAGATGTTCGTGGGCGTCGGGGCCAGCCGCGTCCGCGACCTCTTCGAGCAGGGCAAGCGCAACGCCCCGTGCATCATCTTCGTAGACGAGATCGACGCGGTCGGACGCCAGAGGGGCGCCGGCCTGGGCGGGGGGCACGACGAGCGGGAGCAGACCCTCAACCAGCTCCTGGTCGAGATGGACGGGTTCGAGTCCACGGACGGGGTCATCCTCGTGGCGGCCACCAACCGGCCCGACGTGCTCGATCCCGCCCTGCTCAGGCCGGGCCGCTTCGACCGCCACGTGGTGGTCCCACTGCCGGACGTGAAGGGCAGGGAGCAGATCCTCAAGGTCCACGCCCGAAAGACGCCCCTGGCCGAGGACGTGGACCTCTCCCGCACGGCGCGAGGCACGCCGGGCTTCTCCGGGGCCGACCTGGAGAACCTCGTGAACGAGGCCGCGCTCCAGGCCGCGCGGGAGGATCGCCAGACCGTGGAGATGCAGGACTTCGAGTGTGCCCGCGACAAGATCTACCTGGGGGCCGAGCGTCGGTCCCTGGTGATGTCCGACGAGGAACGCCGCACCGTGGCCTACCACGAGACCGGCCACGCGCTGGTGGCCTACCTCACGCCCGGGGCCGACCCCGTCCACAAGGTCACGGTGGTGCCGCGCGGACGGGCGCTCGGCGTCACCTGGCAGCTGCCGGAGCGCGATCGCTACAACGAGTCGAGGGAGTTCCTCCTCACCAAGCTCACGGTGCTGATGGGAGGCAGGGCGGCTGAGGAGATCGCCTTCGACAGCCTCACCACCGGCGCCAGGTCCGACATCGAGCAGGCCACCAAGATCGCGCGGGCCATGGTGTGCGACTACGGGATGAGCGACCGGTTGGGCCCCGTGTCCTGGAGCGATCGGCAGGAGGAGGTCTTTCTGGGCAAGGAGTTCGGCCACCGTTCCCAGGTGTCCGAGCACGTGGCCCAGATGATCGACGAGGAGATCCGCTCTCTGGTGGATGCCGGGCGCGGCCGGGCCAGGAACATCCTGCTCGAGAACCTCGCCGTGCTGCACAAGGTCGCCGAGACGCTCCTCCAGCGGGAGACCCTCCTCGCCGAGGAGTTCGCGAGCCTCGTGGACGGGCTGCGGACCACGCCGCAGGGGGCTTGACAGGCTGTAGGCCGTAGGTCCTGCAGGGACCCGAAGGGCCCACCCCCCAAGACGTCGGGGACCCGGCCCCGTCCACCGGCGGCCCGAGCGCACCGGGCCGCTCCTGCCGGCCACGCCAGAGAGACCCGGGTCCACCGAGGCGTCGCGGCTCTTGACACCCCGGCCACGAAGCCTTAAACGCAGGCACACCGATGCTTCAGCGAGGAGCGGTCCCGTGCGGACAGCTCCTTTTTTTTGCCCGAGGCCCCATGCCCCCCTCGTCGGACGCCGAGCGACGGATCCGCGACCTCCTCGAGGAGGTCGTGGAGGCACACGGCTACGATCTCGTCGCGGTCTTCCTGACCCGCAGCGCCGGCCGTCGCGTCCTGAGGCTCCACATCGACCGGCCCGGAGGGGTGGGGCTGGAGGACTGCCGGCGGGTGAGCCTGTCGGTGTCCCCCCTGCTCGACGTCCACGACCCGCTCCCCGGTGCCTACGACCTGGAGGTCTCGAGCCCCGGAAAGGACCGCCCCCTGCAGCGCATCGAGGATTTCCGGCGCTTCGCCGGCCACCGCGTTCGCCTGCGGTTGGAGCCCGGTCCTGGATCCACCCGGGTTACGGGGGTGCTCGTGGGCCTCGAGGACGAGACCGTCCTGGTGGAGACCGCCGGGGGGATCGAGCGGGTACCGTTGTCGAGCGTGACGCGGGCCCACCTCGTCCTCGACTTCGAGGAGTACCGCCGGCTCGGGTCGGTGGATCTGGATGACGGAACCCCGGACCTCCCGGGTCCGGACTCGCCTTGAGGGAGAACGCACGATGCTGTCCGAGCTCGCACGCCTCATCGACGCGGTCCACCGCGAGAAGAACATCCCGAGAGAAGCCCTGGTGGAGGTGCTCGAGAACGCGATGATCGCCGCGGCACGCAAGCGCTTCGGCATGAACCGCGACCTGGAGGCCCACTACAACGAGGAGCTCGGGGAGGTGGAGCTGTTCGAGTTCCGCACGGTGGTGACCGAGATCCAGGACCCGGAGCGGGAGATCCTCTTCGACGACGCCCGTGGGCTCGACGAGGAGTGCGAACTCGGGGACTCGCTCGGCATCAAGATGGACGTGGACGCCCTGGGCCGTATCGCCGCGCAGACGGCCAAGCAGGTCATCATCCAGAAGATCCGGGACGCCGAGCGGGAGATGACCTTCAACGAGTTCCGCGACCGCAAGGGCGAGCTCATCACGGGCATCGTCCGGCGGTTCGAGAAGGGCAACATCATCGTGGACCTCGGCCGGGCCGAGGCCATCCTGCCCAAGCGCGAGCAGGTCCACACCGAGACCTACCGTCAGGGCGACCGGCTGCAGGCCTACGTGCTGGACATCACCCGCGCCGCGAAGAGCCCCCAGGTGGTGCTCTCCCGTACCCACCCCGGGCTGCTGATGAAGCTCTTCGAACTCGAGGTCCCCGAGATCTACGAGAACATCGTCCGCATCGAGGCCTGCGCCCGGGAGCCGGGACACCGGGCCAAGATCGCCGTCTCCTCCACGGACCCCGACGTGGACCCCGTGGGCGCCTGCGTGGGCCTCAAGGGCTCGCGCGTTCAGGCAGTCGTGCAGGAGCTGCGCGGCGAGGCCATCGACATCATCCCCTTCCACCCGGATCCGGCCCGTTTCATCGTGTCCGCCATCGCGCCGGCCACGGTGAGCCGGGTCTACATGGACGAGCAACTCCACACGATGGAACTCATCGTCCCCGACGACCAGCTCTCCAAGGCCATCGGGCGCAGGGGCCAGAACGTGCGGCTCGCGGCGCAGTTGACCGGCTGGCGCATCGACATCTACTCCGAGACCCGGCACGCGGAGATGAACGAGCGCGCCCGGTCCGAGCTCTCCCAGGTCGCGGGCCTGACGGGGGACCAGATCGAACAGCTCGTCCGCCACGGCTACCGTGGGGCCCAGAGCCTGTCGGACGCCGAGGCCTACGAGGTAGCCTCCATCCTCGACATCGGGGAGGAGACGGCCGAGGCCATGATCCTGGCCGCCGAGGACATCGCGGTGACGCTCGAAGAGGAGCAGCCGGCCGAGGCCGACGCGGCCGCCGAGCCCTCGCCGCCGACCCCCGAGGGGGAACCTGCGTCCGAGGCATGAGGCCGGATCGCATGGAACGAACCTGCGTGGCCTGCCGTCGAACCGGCGAGCCCGACGATCTCGTGCGGCTCGTGGCCCACGAGGGGCGCGCGGTCCCGGACCTGGCCGGGCGACTGCCGGGACGGGGCGCCTGGGTCTGCCCCACGGTGGCCTGCGTCCAGGTCCTCGAACGGCGCGGATCCCTGCTGACCCGGGCTCTTCGGACCCCCGTGGATTCCACCGGGCTGTTGGAGCGGGTACGCACGGCCTCGTGGGCAGACCTGGAGGACGCCCTGGGGGTCGCGGCCCGGTCCGGGTGCGTGCGGGGTGGCGCCGAAGTGCTCGCCCGACTGGGCCCCGATTCGGGAATCCTGGCGCTCGTGGCGGCCCGGGACGCAGCGGAACGGAGCGTGGCCGGCGCCTCCCGCAGGCTGCCCGATGTGCCGGTCCACCACGTCCCCATCGACCGGATCGCCCTTGGAGCGGCCGTGGGGAAGGGACCGAGGGCCGTGCTGGCGATCGGCCGCGGCCCCGCGTCCCGTCGACTCCTGCGGATCTTGCGTCGTGGAGAGCGCCTGGGTTAGCATCCGGTCTCTCCCAGGGTCGACGCCCGATCGGCAACGACGCGACACCGCGAAGAGGTCCCGTCGCGGAGGATGCAGGTGAACGGCACCTGCTGTCGGCGGGACCGGTCCGGGGAGATCGGCGGAGCGCCAGACTCCGCCTCCTCCCGGAATCTGCATGTCGAAGAAAGAGCTCCTTAGCCGACTCAACCGACCCACCGGCGACAGCCGGACGGGTTGGACCCCTGCCGCGCGTCCCGCGCCCACGGCCACACCTGCCGCCACACCGGCTGGGGACGCCTCCGAAAAGCGGGTGAGCAGCGGTATCATCCGCCGGCGTGCCCGGAAGGAGGAGGCCCCGGAGCCCGCGCCGGCTCCCGTGCCTGCGGTCGAGACCCCGCGTCCCACCCCGACGCTCGCCCGGCGACGCGCCGCCGCCCGGCCGGCGGCCCCGCCTCCCGAGCCGGTCGCGACGGAGCCCGTCCTTGCCAAGGAGCCCCCCGCCGAGCCCTCCCCGCCGGCCGAGCCGGTGGTCGAGGCTACGCCCACCGAACCCGCCCCGGTCGAGGTGGCCATCCCTGAGGCACCGCCCGAGCCGGAGCCCCCGGCGCCCGAACCGGTCGTCGAGGTGACCGCGCCCCCCGAGCCGGAGGCGCCCGAGACCCCGCCTCCCCAGGCCTCGGCTCCGGCTGCCGCGCCCACCCTTCAACGCGACCCCTCCCTGCCCACGACAGAGGAGCGGGTACGCGCCCTGCCCACGCTCGGAGACCGCCGCCCCGCAGGCGGGTCGGCCGAGGGCGATGCCCCCCGCTTCACGGGACTCGGAAAGGGCGTGGTCAAGCCCCCGCCCGGCTACGATCCCAACAACCCCCTCGACTTCCGGGCCCAGGCCAAGAAGGCGGCCGAGGAGTCGGTTCGAGCCACCCGGGGCACCGGTACCGAGGTCCCGGGCTGGACCGGGCCGGTCGAAGTCGCCCCCGAGACCGAGGAGGATCGGCGCGAGGCGCCCAAGGGCCGCCCGCGGCGCAGGGAGCGCCACGCCGGGCGGATCGAGATGCTCATGGACGACATGCCGGCCGAGGTGCGGCGCAAGCGCCGAACCCGGAAGGTGGGCGTCCACCGGGCTTCTCCGCCGCCCAAGGCCCAGAAACGGCGTATCCAGGTGGACGGCACCATCTCGGTGGCCAATCTCGCCCGCGAGATGAGCTTGAAGGTCTCCCAGGTGGAGGAGGTGCTGGAGCGTCTGGGGGTTTCGGATGCTCCGAGCACGGGCCTCGACGTCGAGACGGCGAGGCAGGCCGCCGGAGCATTCGAGTACGACGTGGTGGACGTCACCTTCAAGGAGGAGGCGCACATGATCCAGGCGGAGACGGAGGCCAAGGAGCCCCGGCCTCCGGTGATCACGGTGATGGGCCACGTGGACCACGGCAAGACCACGCTCCTCGACTACATCCGGAAGTCCAAGGTCGCCGCGGGCGAGGCGGGCGGCATCACGCAGCATCTCGGAGCCTACCAGGTCGAGCACGACGGCAAGATCATCACGTTCATCGACACGCCGGGCCACGCCGCGTTCACGGAGATGCGTGCCCGTGGCGCCAAGGTCACGGACATCGTCATCCTGGTCGTCGCCGCCGACGACGGCGTCATGCCGCAGACCATCGAGAGCATCGACCACACCCGGGCCGCGGGCGTGCCCATCGTGGTGGCCGTCAACAAGTGCGATCGCAAGGGCGTGAAGCCCGAGGCCGTCCGGAAGCGCCTCACGGATGTCGGCCTGGTGCCTGAGGAGTACGGGGGCGACACCCTGATGGTCAACGTCTCCGCGATCAACGGCCAGGGCGTCTCGGACCTGCTCGACGCCGTGATGCTCCAGGCCGAGATGCTCGAGCTCGAGGCCCCGTCCGCGCGCCATGCCGAGGGCACGGTGCTGGAGGCCCGCCTGGAGAAGGGGCGCGGCCCCGTGGCGCTCGTGCTCGTGCAGAAGGGAACCCTCAAGCACGGCGACTCCATCGTGGTCGGTTCCTCCTGGGGACGGGTCCGCGCCATGACCGACTTCAAGGGCAAGCCTGCCCGGAAGGCCGGACCCTCCACGCCGGTGGAGATCATGGGCCTGGAGGAGGTCCCCGTGGCGGGAGACGCCTTCGTGGTCGTGGAACACGACAAGGCCGCCAAGGCGCTCACCGAGTTCCGCCGATCCCGATCCCGCGAGGATGCTGCGGTTCCGCGGCCCAAGGTCACGCTGGAGGAGATGCTCGCCCGCCAGCAGGAAGACGAGCGGCGCGAGCTGGGCGTGGTTCTCAAGGCGGACGTCCAGGGGTCCGTGGAGGCCCTGAAACGGGCCCTGAACGAGCTCAAGGTCGAGGGCGTGGACCTCAAGGTCCTGCACGCGGGCGTGGGCGCGGTCACGGAGTCGGACGTCACGCTCGCCTCGACCTACGGTGGAATCGTGATCGCCTTCAACGTCCGGCCGGATCCGAACGGACGTCGCACGGCCGAGCAGTTGAACGTCGAGATCCGCTCCTACGAGATCATCTACAACCTGCTCGACGAGATTCGGGCCGCCATGGTGGGCCTGCTGGCGCCCATCACCGAGGAGCGCTTCGAGGGCGCGGCCGAGGTCCGCAACGTGTTCACGATCACGAAGGTGGGGGTCATCGCGGGCTGCTACGTGCGCGAGGGCAAGATCACCCGAAACGCCATCGCCCGCGTCCGAAGGGGCGAACGGAACGTCTGGGAGGGTCGACTCGGGTCTCTGAAGCGCTTCAAGGACGACGTCCGCGAGGTGCTGCAGGGCTTCGAGTGCGGAATCGGGCTCGATGGCTTCAACGACGTGCAGGTCGGGGACGTCATCGAGTGTCACCGCAACGTCCAGGTGGCCGCGGAGGGGTAGACCCGGCGCCCACGAGCGGGGAGGCCCCATGGAGACCGTCGTCGTCGGTGTGGCCCGCTTCGTGGTGCAGATCCCCGGGTGTCGCAGCCTCAAGGAGAAGCGGCGGATCGTATCCGCGCTCAAGGACCGCATCCGCGCGCGGCACGTCGTCTCCATCGCCGAGGTGGGAGACCAGGACGTGCACGGGCGGGCGGTGCTGGCCATGGCCACGGTGGGGTCCGACGCCCGCGTGGTGGGGACAGCGATCAGGGAACTGCTCAAGCGAGCCGAGGAGATCTCCCAGGCCCCCGTGGTGGAGGAAGTCGTCCGGGTCGAGAACTGGAGCGACGCTCTCGCCGGGCGGGAGGGGGAGTTCCCCGATCGGTGGTGACATGCTACTCTTGACGAGGCAACCCCATCCTTCGCCGCAGCGCGGACCATGAGCCGCCTCAAAGGTCAACGCGAGATCTGGATCACCCGGGGCCACCTGTGGGCGCTCGGCGCCACCACGGTATTCATCGGGATCCTGGCGTTCTTCGTGGGTCTTCTGCTGGGTCGAGGCGACTCGGCCCCCGAGCCCGAGGTCCAGACGGCCTCCCTCCTGCCCCCGGACGTGGAGAACGACACCCTCGACGAACTCCTCGCCCGGGTGGAGGAGGCCTCGCGCGAGCGGGGTCGCGGGGAGCCACTCACCTTCCAGGGCACGCTGCCCGCCGGGACCACGGCGCCTCTCCCAGAGCCGGGCGCGGAGCCCGGTCCCGAGGGCGTCGTCGTACCGCCTGCCCGGCAGAGCCCGGAGCCGCCCGACGCCGAGCCCGAGGCGGGCGAGGTCCCCCAGGACGGGTGGGCCGTGCAGGTGGGCTCCTACTCCAGCGCCTCCGAGGCCGACCAGAGGATTGCCGACCTGTCCGACCGCGGGGTCGCCGCCTACCGCGTGTCGGCCCTGGTCGGGGGCTCCACCTGGCACCGTGTCCGGGTCGGGGGCTTCGATTCCCGTGAGGCCGCCGACGCGGCTCGGGCTCGCGTGGCCGTGGAGTCCGGCTCCGACGAGGCCATCGTCGTCAAGGCTCCGTGAGGGGCGGGAGGAGGCCCGTGCGTCGCGTCGAGAAGCCCTGGGGTCACGAGGAAGTCTGGGCGGAAACCGATCGCTACGTCGGGAAGATCCTCCACATCCGGGCACATCGCCGGCTCTCCCTGCAGCACCACGTCGTCAAGGACGAGACCATACGGGTGCTGTCCGGGCGGATGGTCCTGGAGTTGGACGACGCGAACGGCGTCCTCTCGGCCCGTACGCTGGGCCCCGGGGACGTCGCACGCATCCGACCGGGACAGCGCCACCGGTTCGCCGCGCTGGAGGACTGCGACGTCCTCGAGGTCTCCACGCCCGAGCTGGAGGACGTGGTGCGGCACGAGGACGACTACGGGCGGAGCGGGACGACAGGTGCTTGACGAAGCCGCGCGCATCCGTCAAGATCGCCCCGATCCCACCGGAGCCGCGCCCGTGACCCGCTACTTGCTCATGGCCATCCTGACCTGTGCCTCGGGCGTCGCCCGGGCCCAGGACGTCCTCGAGGTGCCCACCTACGGGGGCTCCGGGCTCCCCGCCGACCTCTACGTCGTCCAGCCGGGCGACACGTTGTGGGACATCTCCACCACGTTCCTCGGCAGCAGCGAGTACTGGCCGCGCCTGTGGTCCATCAACGACTACATCACGAACCCGCACTGGATCTACCCCGGCAACCACATCGTCTTCGTGCCGGGCACGCTCATCGAGCCGCCCCAGGTCGTGCTCGAGACGACCACCCCTGCGAGCGCCGGCGGGTACGTCACCCCGGCGGTCCCCTTCGTGGAGCGCGAGACCCCCTGCGGTCCGGACATCCACTTCGACCGATCCCGGTCGGCGGTGATCTACCAGGCGGCCGGACTCCTCGAGGACTCCCAGGAGGTCGAGGTGCTCGGCGAAGTCCGAGCCGCGCACAGCGGCGCCCGGTTCCTGTCCGAAGGACATCTCCTCTACGTGGGGGTGGACGAGGAGCGAGGGCTGGCCTGCGGCGACGTGGTCAGCGTCCTGCACCGGGAGCGGCGCAAGGTCCGCAAACCCGGCGGCAAGGCCTACGGCGCGCTCTGGCGGATCGCCGCGGAAGCCCGGGTGCTGCACGTCGAAGACGGCATCGCCACCGTACAGGTCCGAAGATCCTGGTCCGAGGTGGAGCGTGGGGATCAGGTCTCCAAGGTGATCCCCGTGACGGTCCAGACCGAGGTCAGCGCGCCCCGAGGCACGCTCGAGGGCACCATCGTCGCCCGGTTGCAGGGCGAAGAAGCCCAGCTCGGCTTCACCGGCGAGACCGTGTTCGTCGACCGGGGTCGGGCTGACGGCGTGCGGGTGGGCAACGCCTTCTGGATCGTCGAGCAACGCGACGAGTTCCTGGACATGTACCACGAGGACGAGGACCTGCCGCGCTCGGTCGTGGGCCGCCTGGTCGTGGTGCGCGTCGACGAGACGTCGGCAACCGGTGTCGTCACCGACGCCAACCGACACGTGGAGGAGGGCGCCCGGGTCGTGATGCGCCTGGATTGACGGCGTTTCAGGCCGATCGCCGATCCAGCCCGCCTCTGGCATGGACCTTGCTTGGGAAACGGTCCTTCCCCGAGGTGATCCATGCCGACGCTTTCCTCCACCTGGGTGGCTGCCTGCCGCGTGTCGGGCCGGTTCGACCCCTGGCCCGTGCTCGAGGCCCTCGGCGGGCCGGAGGCCTTCGAGACCTCGCCCGGGCGCGTGCTCGCATCGGCCGGCTTTCCCCTCGACGCGGCCAGCCGCGTGGCCGGCACACCTGCGCTCGACACCGTCCACCCGTTCGTGATCGCGGGGACTTTGGGGTACCCGCCGGCGCTCCGTGGGCTTCCGCACGCGCCCCCCGTCCTGTTCCTGGCGGGCGAACCGGCGTGCTTCGAGCGACCCGCCGTGGCGATCGTGGGCAGCCGGAACTGTACCGGGTGGGGCCTGCGCACGGCCCGGACACTGGCTCATGCGGTGGCCCTGGCCGGCGGCGTGGTGGTCTCGGGCCTCGCCCGGGGCATCGACACCGCGGCGCACGAGGGCGCCCTGGAGGGTGGGTTCACGATCGGGGTGCCCGGCCACGGGCTGGACGCGACGGATCGCCCTGCCGCCGCGCGGCTGATCGCCCGCATCCTGGAGGCCAAAGGACTCGTCGCGAGCGAGTTCCTGCCGGACGAGCCCGCCCAGCGTTGGACCTTCCTCCAGCGCAATCGCGTTATCGCGGGACTCGCGCGGGTGGTGGTGGTGGTAGAGGCCGACCATCGTTCGGGTGCGCTGTCCACCGCACGCCACGGGCTGGCCCTGGGCCGGGAGGTACTCGCTGTCCCGGGGCCCTGGGATGCCCGGACCTCTCAGGGATGCCTCGACCTTTTGGAGGACGGGGCCACGTTGGTCCGCGGGCCGCGCACCGTCCTGGCCGCGGCCGGGCTGGACGGGGCTGCGCAGCCGGCCACCGGGACGCCGCCCGCTGCGAGGATCCTCGAGGAGGCGTTGGGACTGGGGGGTACCGTGGACCAGGTGGCTGCCCGCGCCGGGCTGGGCCTGGTGGAGACCCTGAGGCTTCTCGCCGACCTGGAGGTCGCGGGACTGGTCCGCCGTCAACCCGGGCAGCGCTACGAGCGCGCCTGACGGGTCCGGCGTCCGCCGCGCCGCCCGCGTGGGCTCGCGGGGCGTGTCCTGCGTGCCTCCAGCAGGGCCAGGGCATCGGCCAGGACCACACCCTCGGGGTTCGTGCCCCGGGGGAGGGAAGCGTTCACGCTCCCGTCCGTGACGTAGGGGCCGAACCGTCCGTCGAGCAGGCGCACGGCTGCGCCCGAGCCCGGGTCGGTGCCGAGGACGCGACCGGCATTGCGCGCCGACCCCTTGCGGGAACGCGCGGAGAGGACCCCGACAGCCTCGTCCAGGGTGAGGTCCAGCACGCGGCCACCGTCGGGCAGGGAGCGGGCGTCCTTGCCGGAGCGGACGAAGGGCCCGAACCGGCCGGTCGCCACGATCACCGGCTCGCCCGTTTCGGGGTGGGCGCCCAGCGTGCGCGGCAATCCCAGCAGACCCAGGGCCTCGGTCAACCCGATTTGGCGGGCGTCCATGCCCTTGGGGACGCTGACGCGTCGCGGAGGCGGATCCCCGGTTCCGTTCTCCCCCACCTGGACGTAGGGGCCGAACCGTCCGTCCAGGACCTGAATCTCCTTGCCCGTGCCCGGATCCTGCCCCAACCGTCGAGGCCACTGGGCACGCTCGGCCAAGAGGGCCCGCACGCGTGCGCCGTCCAGCTCGTCGGGCGGGAGGGTCTCGGGCACGTCCACCCGTTCCTCCCCCACCGCGAGGTAGGCTCCGAAACGCCCGATGCGCACGACCGCGCCCGCCACGTCCCCCTCCGCGCGAGGCACGGGCAGGGTGCAGACGGCGCGGGCATCCACGCGGTCGGCGGCTTGCCGCACCTGCTCGCGCAGGCCGGGGGCCTCGCCGCCGTCCCAGAAGGCCTCGAGGTAGGCGGTCGCATCCCGTTGACCCAGCGCGATGGCGTCCAGGTCGTCCTCCATCCGCGCCGTGAAGTCGTAGTCCACCAGGTGGGCCAGAACGTCGGACAGGAGGTCGGTGACCGAGATCGCGGTGAACGTGGGCACGAGCGCGTTGCCCTTCTTGAACACGTAGCCGCGGGTCTGGATGGTCTCGATGATGGAGGCGTACGTGCTCGGCCGGCCGATGCCGCGGGTTTCCAGTTCCTTGACGAGGCCCGCCTCGGTGAGGCGGGAAGGCGGCTGGGTCTCGTGGCCCGCGGCCTCCACCTGGGTCGCCTGTACGGGCTGACCGGGTGCGACCGCCGGAAGGACGGCGCTTCCCTCCTCGCGTCCGTTGTCCTCGGCCGTGTCCACGTAGGCACGCCGGAACCCGGGAGACGTGTAGGTCCGACCGAAGGTGTGGAAGCGGGCGTCGTCCACCTCCACGACCACGCGGACCCGGATCCCCGCCGCATCGGGCATCTGGCTCCCGACCGTGCGGCGCCAGACCAGGTCGTAGAGGCGCGCCTCGTCGTCCGGGAGCGCGTGGGCAGCCTCCGATGGAGTCCGGAAGGAGGATCCGGCGGGCCGGATGGCCTCGTGGGCCTCCTGGGCGAGGCGGCTGGTGGAGCGGTGGACCCGGGGACGGGGTGGAAGGAGCGAGGGGCCGTAGGTCTCGGCGATCACCTGGCGGGCGGCCGCGACCGCCTCGCGAGACAGCACCGTGGAGTCGGTGCGCATGTAGGTGATCCACCCGGTCTCGTAGAGCCGCTGGGCCACCTGCATGACCCGGCGCGCGCTCCACCGGAACCGGCGGTTGGCCTCCTGCTGGAGGGTGCTCGTGATGAAGGGGGCGGGCGCGGACTCCCGGAAGGGACGCTCCTCGACGGCGGCAATGTGCCCCGGGCGTCCGTTCAGGCGGTCCGCGAGGGCGCGGGCCGCGGCTTCGTCCAGGTGCAGGGCCCGACCCTTGAGCGCGCCGGTCTTCGGATCGAAGTCGGAGCGGTTCGCCACCGGGCGATCGCCCAGGGCCGCCAGGGTGGCGCCGAACGAGGCGTTTTCGGCCACGATGGTGGCCTTCAGGCCCCAGTAGGGGGACACGCAGAAGGCCATGCGCTCGCGCTCGCGCTCCACGAGCAGACGGACGGCCACGGACTGCACCCGGCCCGCGGAGAGCCGTGGGCGGACCTTCTTCCAGAGAAGGGGCGACACCTCGTACCCCACGAGGCGGTCCAGGATCCGCCGGGTCTCCTGGGCACGGACGAGGCGCACGTCCACCTCGCGGGGCGCCTCGAAGGCCCGTGCGATGGCCTCCCGGGTGATCTCGTGGAAGGCCAGGCGGTGGACGGGGCACTTCGGACCCAGCACCTGGAGCAGGTGCCACGAGATGGACTCGCCCTCCCGGTCCTCGTCGGTGGCCAGGTAGAGGGACTCCGCACCGTCCACGAGGCTCTTCAGGTGCTTCACCTGGTCCCGCTTGCCCGTGGGAATCACGTAGATGGGCTTGAACCCGTTCTCCACGTCCACCCCGAGGCGCGCCCAGGGCTGGCCCTTCACACGCGAGGGAACCTCCGCCGCATTCTCCGGCAGGTCGCGGACGTGGCCGAGGCTGGCGGCCACTACGTAGCGATCCCCGAGGTAGGACCCGATGGTGCGGGCCTTGGCGGGGGACTCGACGATGACGACGGGCTTGCCCATGAAGCTCCCGGGCTCGGACCGCGCACCTTAGGACGGACGTGGCTCGGCCGCAACCTTTCCGCCTGGGCCTGCCGAGCCCCCGGAGGGCCGACCCGGCGGCGGGCGGGGCGGCCAACCGGCGTCCGCCGGGATGCGGATCTCCCGGGATAGGGGTGCAGGTGAGCCCCGACCATGACCCCAACGTCCCCGGACCCGACCCCCCTCGTCCGATTCCTGGAGGCGATCCGGGTGGAGCGGGACGGATCGCCGCACACGCTGCGGGCCTACGGACGGGACCTCGCACGCCTCGAAGCCTTCCTCGGCGAGCGCGATGTCGAGCTGGAGCGCGCCTCGCTGGCCGACCTAAGGGCCTTCCTCGCCCGCCAGGGCGGGCGGACCCCCGCCACGCTCACGCGCCGGCTGGCGGCCCTCCGAGGCTTCTACCGGTTCCTCGTCCGAGAGGGGATTCGGCCCGACGATCCCACGGTTCGCCTGGCCGGGCCGAGGGTTCCCGCACGGGTTCCCCGCTTCCTGGAGGTGGACGAAGTCTGCGAGGTCGTCGAGGAGCCCGCCCAGCAGGGGTGGTTCCTCCTGCGCAACCGGGCCTTGCTCGAGCTGGCCTACGGATCCGGGCTCCGGGCGAGTGAGCTTGCGGCCCTCGACCGGCTCGACCTCGACCTCGAGGGCCGGCTCGTCCGGGTGCGTCGGGGCAAGGGGCGGAAGGACCGGAGGGTCCCCTTCGGGCCCCCTGCGGCCCAGGCCCTGGCTGCCTGGATCGAGGCCTCGGGAGGAGGCTCGGGTGCGGTGTTCCTGAACCGGCGTCGCGGACGCTTGTCCACGCGGGCCATCCACCGCATCGTCCACGCGGCGGGTCTCCGGCACGGGCTGGCCGGTGTGCACCCGCACGTGCTGAGACACTCCTTCGCCACCCACCTGCTCGCCGGGGGTGCGGACTTGAGGTCCATCCAGGAGATGCTCGGCCACACCTCCCTCTCCACCACCCAGCGGTACGCGCACGTGTCTCTGGAGACCCTCATCGAGGCCCACCGCCGGGCCCACCCCCACGGCCGCCGCAGGCCGGAAGAGGCCCCCGAGGTTAAGACAGGCACCGATCCGGGACCCGAGGAGGATCGGTGAAGCGCAGCATCCTTCGTGGGACCACGGTGATCGGCGTGTGCCGCGAGCGCCGCTGCGTCATCGCGGCGGACGGACAGGTCACGCTGGGGCAGACCGTGCTCAAGGCCGGCACCCGAAAGGTCCGGAGCCTCGGGCGCGGGGTGGTGGGCGGCTTCGCGGGCGCCTCGGCCGATGCCTTCGCCCTCTTCGACCGCTTCGAGCAGAGGCTGGCCGAGCACCGCGGCCAGCTCGTGCGGGCTGCGGTCGAACTGGCGAGAGACTGGCGCCAGGACAAGGTGCTGAGACGCCTGGAGGCCATGCTGCTGGTGGGCGACCGCGACCACCTCCTGGTGGTGTCCGGGTCCGGCGAGGTGCTCGAACCCGACGACGGCGTCATGGCCATCGGATCGGGCGGGCCCTACGCCCTCGCGGCCGCCCGCGCGCTGTTGACCCACACCGCGCTCGATCCCCGTGCCGTGGCCGAGGAGTCGCTCAAGATCGCCTCCGGCATCTGCATCTACACCAACGACCGCATCACCGTCCTGGAAGCGGGAGCCCCCGAGTGACGCCCGAGGACCTCCAGCCCTTCGACCCCTCCAGGGAGGTGACCTCGGTGCCCGCGGGGGTCCCCACCCCCGAGCAGATCGTGGCCGAGCTGGATCGGTACGTCATCGGACAGGATCGTGCCAAGCGGTCCATCGCGGTGGCTTTGCGCAACCGCGCCCGCCGGCTGGCCGTGGGGAGCGCCTTCCGGGACGAGGTGACCCCCCGGAACATCCTCCTCATCGGGCCCACCGGCTGCGGCAAGACCGAGATCGCGCGCCGCGTGGCTCGGCTCGTGCGGGCGCCGTTCGTCAAGGTCGAGGCCAGCCGGTACACCGAGGTCGGCTACGTCGGGCGGGACGTCGAGACCATGATCCGGGACCTCGTGTCG
This sequence comes from Deltaproteobacteria bacterium, assembly GCA_016927815.1. Taxonomy (GTDB): domain Bacteria; phylum Myxococcota_A; class UBA796; order UBA796; family JAFGLY01; genus JAFGLY01. The sequence goes on from JAFGLY010000152.1 coordinate 26,378, forward strand.
GACGCGGTCAAGATCGTCCGGGCCGAGGCCATGGCCCACCGCGTGGAGGAGGCCGAGCATGCCGCGGAGCAGCGCCTGCTCGACCTGCTCCTGCCCACACCTCCGGGACGCACGCCGAGGCCCGAGGCGCGCGACGCGCTGGCCCAACAACTCCGCGAGGGCGTGCTCGACGACCGGAAGGTCCAGGTGGACGTGCCCGTGCCGCAGGGGGGCGTGAGCATCTTCGGCATGGGCAACCCGGGCGCGGGCAACGAGGGCCTCCAGGAGATCCTCGATCGGCTGACGCCCAGGCGCAGCCACCGCAGGGAGATGACCGTCCGGGAGGCCCGCAGGCACCTGGTCGACCAGGAGTTGGAGGCGCTCGTCACGGACGCCGAGGTGGCCGACGTCGCCATCCAGCGGGCAGAGCAGGAGGGCATCGTTTTCATCGACGAGATCGACAAGGTCGCGGCTCGGGGGAGCACGCACGGGCCCGACATCTCGCGCGAGGGGGTCCAGCGCGACATCCTCCCCATCGTGGAGGGAGCCTCCATCCAGACGCGGTGGGGCCCGGTCCGCACCGACCACGTCCTCTTCGTGGCCGCTGGCGCCTTCCACGTGTCCAAGCCCTCCGACCTCATCCCGGAGCTCCAGGGGCGGTTCCCCGTCCGCGTGGAACTCGAGTCTCTCGATCGCGACGCGCTGCGGCGGATCCTCGTCGAGCCCCGCAACGCTCTGGTCCACCAGTACGCGGCCCTCCTCGCCACCGAGGGCGTCGAGCTCAGCTTCACGCCCGGAGCGCTCGATCACATTGCCGGGATCGCCGCGGAGATCAACGAGCGATCCGAGAACATCGGGGCACGGCGCCTCCAGACGGTGATGGAGAGGCTGCTCGAGGACGTGTCCTTCGGCGCGTCGGGCTGGCGCGGCGCACGCGTCCAGGTGGACGAGCGCATGGTCGAGGAACGGCTGCGAGAGGTCGTGGCCGACGTGGACCTCTCGCGGTTCATCCTTTAGAGGGAAGGGGGAGGGGCCCCATGCCGGAAGACACCCGCGGCGCGATCACGACCGACGAGCAGGCCTCCATCGAGGCGCTGCACAGAGTCATCGAGTCGGGCGACTACTACGCCGTCCTCGGCGTGTCACCCGGCGCCGACGTCGTCCACATCCGCCGCGCCTACTATGGTCTCTCCCGATCCTGGCACCCCGACCAGTTCTACCGCCGGCCCATCGGGGAGTGGCGCGAGCGCATCGACGAGGTCTTCGCCGGGATCAACAGGGCCTACCAGGTTCTGTCCGATGCCCAGTCCCGTGCGGCGTACGACGCGGAGCGCGAGCAGGAGACCGTCAGCCGGGAGGTCGTGCCCCCCGAGCCGGTCGTCTCGAAGCCCCCCGAGGAGAGCCGGGTCGTGGTCGGCCTGGACCAGGAAGGGCCGGTCCACGAGGTGGACCTGTCCCGGGAGCGGCTCCAGATCGCCCCGACGTCCATCGGGGGAGGGGAGGACTCCGCCGTCCGCCGCAAGCGGGGGGACGTGCCCGGCATGAGGAAGGTCCGGGCCCAGATCGAGGAGCGCCTCACCAAGGCGCGCCGTGCCTACCAGAAGGCCCTGTCCGAGGCCAAGGAGGGTCGGTGGATCCAGGCCGCGGCGGACATGTACATCGCGTCCCGCTTCGATCCTCAGAACGCCGAGTACGAGCGGCTCTGGAAGGAGTACGACCCCAAGGGCCGCCTCCAGAAGGCCCAGGCCGAGATGCAGGCGGCCGAGACCGCGCTCCAGTACCACGACGCACGCCGGGCGATCGTCCACCTGCAAGCTGCGGTCGATGTCCGCCCTCCCATCGGCGAGCCGTACTTCCAACTCGGGCTCCTCAAGGACGGCCTGGAGGAGGACCGCGATCCGCGAGAGATCATGAGCCTCTTTCGGAAGGCCGTCGACCACGAACCCGACCAGGTCCGGTTTCGCCTCGCGCTCGCGCGCCTCTACCTGGAGTGCCGGCTCCACTCCAAGGCCCGGCGGGAGTTTGAGGAGGCCTTGCGCATCGACCCGGCCAACGCCGAGGCGAAGTCGGGCCTGCGCCGGACCCGGTAGCGCCGGGCGGACGCGGGAGCGCCTCGGACCCAAGTGCGCCGGGTACTCGGGCGAAGGACCCCGGCACGCATGAGCGCTGCGTGGACACCGCCTCGGACCGGTGTTATCTCCGGGGGCGCCCGGGGCCGCTAGCTCAGGTGGTAGAGCACCGGCCTTTTAAGCCGTGGGTCACAGGTTCGAGTCCTGTGCGGCCCACCCCCCCGGCGACCCGTTCTCCCTGAGATCCCATCGTCTAGGCAGGTCAGGACACCGGGTTTTCATCCCGGCAACACGGGTTCAAATCCCGTTGGGATCGCCA
>JAFGLY010000153.1 GCA_016927815.1 Deltaproteobacteria bacterium
CCGCGCTCCAAGACCGCCACGCCCATGGTGGTGGACACCATCGCCAAGTCCTGGGACCCCTTCTACGAGTACCCGCTCGGCGCCACGGCGAGCGACTCCTACATGCAGGTCTGCCTCGCCTACAACGACGAGTATCCCGACGATATCGGCGTTCCCGAGGTTCGGGCGCGGATCATCGAGATCCTCTGCCACTCCGGCAACCGCAACCCGCACGCCCAGCGTCGGCTCGAGACCGTCACCGCCGAGCAGGTCATGAACTCGCGGTGGATCATCGCCCCCTTCCTGCGCCTCCTCGAGACGTGCATGTACACCGAGGGCGCGGGGGCGCTCATCTTCGCCAGCGAGGAGCGGGCGCTGGAGATCGCCCGGCGCACGGGGGTCCCGCCCATCTGGATCCGGGGCATCGGAGCGGCCAACGAGTCGTATCAGGCCGGCCGCGGGGGCAACTACAAGCGCCTGTTCCGCATCGACTCGGACCGCATCGCGGCCGAGCGGGCCTACCGGGCCGCCGGCGTCGGACCCTCGGACATCGGCATCGTGGAACTGCACGACGCCTTCGTCGCCCAGCTCATGGTCACCATGGGCGAGCTCGGGTTCGTCCCTCCCGGACAGACCCGCCGGCTCATGGACGACGGCATCATGGTCGACCCCAAGTTCCTGCGTGACGACCAGCGACCCGACAAGGGACAGCTCCTCGTCAACCCCTCGGGCGGCCTCATCTTCGGAGGTCACTTCGTGGGCGGATCCAACATGTTCTCCACCTGGTCCTGTCGCCGCGAGATGGTCGCTCGCCAGATCCCGCTGGGCCTGATCCATGGAACCGGCGCCATCAATGCCTGCTACGGCGGCGCCATCGTGCTCGAGCTGGGCGCGTGAGGGAGGTCACCATGTCGCACCACAACCCCGACTCCGTGCTCCCCGACGGGTACGATCTCGACCGTGAGTACAGCGAACTCGAGGGCCGCGACGGACGCACGTACCTGCAGTTCGCGACCCACATGACCACGTTCTACAAGCAGACCTACGGGGAGCATTCCCGCTTCATGCTGGGGCTCCGGGAGGGCCGGCTCATCGGGGCACGGTGCCCCCAGTGCGGCAACGTGGCGGTTCCGGCCAACACGTGGCACTGCCCCAACTGCGCCTTTGCGGAGATGGAGGAGGTCGAGCTGCCCCAGACGGGCATCCTGGCCCACACGGCGCCCATCACGATCTTCCCCAGTTCCACGTTCGTGGGCGATGCCCCGTTCGCACGTGGCTATATCGATGTCGCGGTGGACGCCCCGGTCGCGGGGTTCCTGCCCTCTCGCCTGCGCACCACCACGGGCCTGGTGCGGCCGGGCATCTTCGTGAAGGGCCTGGCGCTCAAGTGCGTGTTCGAGGACGTTCGCTACGGCTCCATCCGTGACATCTTCTGGGTGCCCCTCTCCGAGATCCCGGAGCATCTGCGCGACAAGCAGCCTCTGCTCGCGTCCGAGCTCGACTTCGCGAGCCCCGTACCGCCCGAGGTGGCTGTGGTCCCGTCCCAGGTTGCGCATCGCGACGAGGCCGTCGCCGCCCTGAAGCGGCTCGCATCCGACGTGGAGCGGAGCCGCCGGGCCCAGACCGACCTGGCCCACCAGTGGTACTTCCTCGGGGTCCGGACCGCCGGCGGGGAGTTCGGCCTGAAGGTCGACGACGGTCGCCTCGTGGTGCACGAGGATCTCCCGGCAGAGGCGGACATCATCGTCGTCGCCGAGGATCCGGCCGTCTTCACGCGGTGGGTCCACGACGGCTCGCTCATCGATGCCGCGGTCGAGGGAGCGCTCTGGCTGCCCCACAAGGAGGCCTTCCAGGCGCTGACCGTCCTCGACCGGCTGCCGAGGTCCATCCGGCGCGACCTGCGCTAGGGACGAGGGGAGGGCCGGCATGGCGCTTTCCCTCCCCCTCTCGATCGGCTTCGCCCTGGGGGGCATCGCCCTCGGCCTCGCCGGCCAGGCACTCCCGCCGTTCCACGTGCTGGGGCACGAGACGACGCAGGCGTTCACGCTCGTGGCCATCGGCCTCGGCCTGGCCGCGGGGCTGAGGGCGGGCAGGGCGCTGCCCGGCTCCATCGAGGACACGCGGGCGACCCGCCTTTCGATGGCGCTCGGCCGCGTGCTGTTCGCCCTTTTCCTGCTCGGCACGACGTTCGGCGTCATCGTGGCGGTGGCCTCGGCGTCGGGGCCGGGCTGCCGCGTGCTGCCCGGGGTCGCGTTCTTCGCGGTCACCTGGCCCCCCGTCGCCGCGCTCGGCGCCGTGGCCGGAGTGCTCCTCGGCGCGGCCGGGGTCCGCCGCCGGACCATCCTCCTGGGCCTCGGAGTGGTACTCCTCTCGACACTGGCCCACGACGTGGCCCAGGCGATCTGGGGCGCGCGCATCGTGGACCCGTGGATCGGCGCCCCGCTCGCGCTCGACCAGCGGGCCGACCTGGACATCCCCCGCGTGCACGGGCTCCAGCGGGCATGGATGGCGGGCCTGGCGTACGCTCTCTGGCAGGTGGGGCTGTGGCGATCGAGCCGCCGGGAGGCCGAGGGGGCCCACCTGTCGGACCTGCGTGCCCGTGCTCGGCTCGCCGGGACCCGAGCCCTCGCCACGACGATCCTCCTGGCGATCTGCGCGGGGGGCTTCGGGGATCGGTTTGGGCTCGGGTGGGGTCGCACGGCCGTGTATGCACACCTCTCGCAGGAGCGGAGCGCGCCGGGCATCGTGGTGCGCTTTCCCGTGGGCGGTCGGGCGGAGTCCGTCGCCGCCGGGCTGCTCGGCGAGGCGGCGTGGCAGGTGCACGACCTGGCCACCTCTCTCGAAGTCCCCGTCGAACCGCCTGTCCGGATCTTCCTGTTCGAGGACGGCGAGGATCTCGAGCGACACACGGGCATGGTCTCCGACCACGCAAAGGTTGGAGAGTTGTGGCTGGAAGCCGGTTCGGTGGACTCCGGCGTGCTGCGCCACGAGTTGGTCCACGCCCTCCACCCCCGGTTGGGACCGCCGGTGGCGCTCGTCCTCTCCCGAGGCGTGGCCGAGGGGTTCGCCACCGCGTGGGAGGAAGATCTCGCGCTCCTTCCGGAAGCCCACGAACCCGCGGCCGCGGCGCTCCGCGAGGGCTCGCTGCCTCGGGCTCGGGACCTCATGGGTCCGCTCGGCTTCGGCCGGATCCCTGAGGGCAGCGCCTATGCGGCCGCGGGGTCGTTCGTGGGTTTCCTCCTCCTGGATCGCGGTATGGCCCCCTTCCGGGCGCTGCAGGCGCGGTTGGACTGGGAAGCCGCCTACGGTGAGGACCTCGACGCGCTCGACGCCCGCTGGCGGGCCTTCCTGGCCGGCATCCCGGTGGATCTGGAGCAGCAGGCCCGGTGGGGCGACGACTTCGATCCCGGGCCGGGTCGCGCCTACCTCGACAGGCGCTGCCCCAAGGTGGGATCCGATCGACAATCCCGGCGGGACCGCGCCCGGATCCTGGGCAGGGCGGGGGAGGTGGACGCGGCCGTGGCCCTCTGGCAGGCCCTGTGGAGCGAGGAGGGTGATCCGGGGGACCTCTGGGAGGCGGGCCGCCTGCTGTGGCGCGAGGGGCGGAACGAGGAGGCGGCCCGGATCGGGGAACCCGCCCTCGAGCGACCCGACACCTCGGACGCCGATCGCGATCGCCTGCTCACCGTGGCGATCAACGCCCTCGTGGCCGAGGGCGACTGGCCCGCGCTCGAGGCGGCCCTGGCCCGAAGGGAGACCCTTCCCGGCGCGATCAACCCCAAGCGTCGCCACACGGTCGCCTGCCTCCGGAACCCCGTCCTCCGTGCGGACGTGGCCCGGGCTCTCTCCTCGGGCGACCCCTGCGAGCGCCGCCGCCTGCTCCTCGCCCTCCAGGCCGCTCACCCCGACGATCCGGACCTCCTCCACGTCGCGCTCTTCTTCGGCGGACACCGGTGGCGTGCCCTCCGGGGGGTCCACCCCGCAGATCGAGCGCAGACCGGCGCCCTGCTCGCCCTCATCGCACGGGCTCCCTCGGCCGCCGACGCGCTCGCGCCCGACCTGCTGTCCGCCGTCGACGCCCTCCTGGGCGAGCACAGGACACCGGTCGCCCGATCCATCGCCGCCACGCTCGCCGACACCTGCACCTCGCCCCTCCAGCGCCTGCGCGCCAGGCGCAGGCTCGAGCGGATCGCGTGGGAGGAAGCGCGCGGATCCCGGTGACCCCGACGATGGGGCAGACCGACGCGCGAGCCGCCGGTGAGGTCAGAAGGGGTTGCAGTCGAGCGAAATGGAGAGGTCCATCCACGCCGACGGATCCACCGGGGTCTGCTCGCCGCTGCCCATGTCCACCACCACGGGCGCCCACCCGGCGTACCCGAAGAGGAGATCGGTGTAGAAGGCGCCGAGGAGATCGGTGGGAGGCTCGGCCCAGCCGATCATGACCATCGCGTCACCGTCGCAGACGAACCCGGCGAGCGCGTCGTCCTCGGAGTACCCGCCCGACTTGTCGAGGTCGGTGAACGCGACGGGCCAGCCGGCTCCGACACCCACACCGGCGTCCCAGATCACCAGGTCCGTGGGGAGCCGGTCGGCCAGCGTGAGGGACCAGGGATCCGTGAGTGGGAACACCGTGTCGAGGACCGTGGTTGCGTAGCCCATGGACGCGAGGACCAGTCCGGTCTGGGAGATGCTCCCGCCGAGATCGAAGGAACCCCCCACCGTGATGGGCAGGCCGGGCCAGAGGTGTGCGGCCAGGGGGATCGCGGTGACGGGGTAGAGCGTGGCGTCGGTCTCGAAGCCCGAGGGTCCGGGCTGGACGGCGTTCCAACCCTCCGTGAGGCCCATCTTGACGAATTCGGCGGGAATGGTGCCCGCCACCCAGGTCGGGAAGACCGCACCGACCCCGACCCAAAGCTCGGTGTCGTCGTGGACCCGGTCGGTGTCCGAATCCTCGTGGAGCGCGGGCAGGTACATGGCGACCTGGAAGCCCGGCCACCGCTTGGCGTCGGGTTCCACGAGGTCGGCGCTGGGCGGCTCGCCCGCGGCGATGCCCTGAGTGGCTGCGCTCACCTCGACCGCAGCGAGGGGTGCGCGGTCGAAGGGCGGCTCTTCCGAACCCGGGGAGAACCAGTTGAGCGAGAGCACTGTGCCGTCGAAGTCTCCCTCGACGACGAACGTGAGGTCGGCGTCCACGTCGGCGTCCGTGTCGGCGTCCGTGTCCGTGTCGGTGTCGGCGTCCGTGTCCGTGTCGGTGTCGGCCTCGGGCGACGTGTCGTCCACGACCTCGTCGTCGCAAGCGGACAGCGTGAGGGCGAGCAGGATGATGCGCGGGTCCATGGGCTCCTCCTTGGGGGTGCGCCGGATTCTACCGCAATCGGGCGCAGGGGGGAACCCGTTGCCGTCTGCCGGATCTCGGCCGTTCTCCTCAGGTCTGGAGGGGCCCCACCGCCTCCTCGACCGCGTCGAGGATCCGACGTTCGACGACCATCTGCTTCATGGCGTTGTGATCGTCGAACAAGGGGCGATCCACCTCCAGGAACGGTACCGCCTCGCGGATGGCGGCCTTGGCGGCGAGCGTGCCGCGGCCGGGCGTGAACTCGCGGAGATCGAGCGCCTGCGCGGCGGCGAAGAACTCGATGCCCAGCACCCCGCAGCCCAGGTCCAGGATCTGGCGGGTCTTGAGGACGGAGTTCATGCCCATGGACACGAAGTCCTCCTGGTCGGCCGCCGCGGGGATGGACATCGTGAAGGCCGGCGCAGAGAGGATCCGCTGCTCCACGATCTGCATGTCGGCGGTGTACTGGGAGAGCATGAGCCCCGACATCATGCCGGGGTGCTTCGTGAGGAAGGGGGGGAGGCCCTCGGAGAGCGCGGGGTTGTTGAGGCGGTTCATGCGGCGCTCGGAGAGCACGGACACCATGCAGATCGCGCCGCCCAGCACGTCCAGCGGGAGCGATACCGGAGAGCCCTGGAAGTTGGCGCCGGTGAGCACCACGCGATCCTCCGGAAGAAAGATGGGGTTGTCCCCGATGCCGTTCACCTCGATCTCGACCTGCTCGCGGGTCCAGCGGAGCTGGTCGCGGGCCGCGCCGATGACCTGAGGCGTGGATCGCATGGAGTAGGCATCCTGGACCTTGACCTTGGTCTTGCCGCTCAGGAGATCCGAGCCCTCGATGACCCGGCGGATGTTCTCGGCGCTGACCACGGCCCCCCGGTACCCTCTCAAGCGGTGGAGCCGTGTGTCGTACGGCTTCATGTTGGCCTTCAGGGCCTCGAGGCTCATCGCGCACGCGATCTCGGCCTGTTTCAGCCACCGCTCGGCGTCCCAGATCGCGAGACAGCCGATGGCCGTCAGCAGGTTGGACCCGTTGATCGCGGCCAGGCCGTCGCGGGCCTGCAGGCCCGGGGGCGTGATGCCCGCGAGGTCCAGGGCGGCCTTGGTGGGCATCCGGCGGCCCTGGTAGAAGGCCTCGCCCTCGCCCATGAGCGAAAGCGCGATCTGGCTCATGGGCGCGAGGTCGCCGCAGGCGCCCACCGAGCCCTTCTCGCAGGCCACGGGCGTGACCCCGGCGTTGAGCATGTCCACGTAGGCGGCCGCGATCTCCGGACGACAGCCCGAGTGCCCGTTGGCGAGCACGTTGACCCTCAAGAGCATGGCGGCACGCACGTCGGGGATCGGGCAGGGGTCCCCGATGCCGGCGGCGTGGTTGTAGACGAGCCAACGCTGGAACTGGGCGACCTCCTCGTCGGGGAGGACGACCTCGGAGAACTCGCCGATTCCGGTGTTGGTGCCGTACATGATCTCGCGGGCGGCGAGGCGTTGTTCCAGGAAGGCACGGCAGGCGCGCAGCTGGTCCAGGGCGACGGGGGCGAGCTCGACGCGCTCGCCTCCACGGGCAACGGACACGACGTGGTCGACGGTGAGGCCTTTGCCGGTGATGGAAACGGTCATGGGGATGTCCTCGGTACGCGGCCCCGAGCGGGGCACGCCGGTGGCGTCGCGCCCACCCACCCCACAGCGACCGTCACCGGCCCGTGCGATGTCTCCGGAACACGGTGTCGTTGTGCCGTCAAGAAGACCGAGGTCAGCGCTGGCGGGTCGACGTCGTGAGGGAGGGGCGGGATCGTGATCGTGATCGTGATCGTGGGCGGGGGGCCGGGGGGGGTTCGTGTCGGGCAGGGGTGAGGGTCGATCGCCGGGTTTCGGGGAGTCGCCGCCGCCCCGAA
>JAFGLY010000154.1 GCA_016927815.1 Deltaproteobacteria bacterium
CCCAGGTCCAGTTCACCGGGTTCCAGGAGCTGGACGAAACCGGCGTGCTGGACGCCCTGGAGGACGGTACCCTGGGCCAGTCCGAGGTCCGCATCGCGTTCCTCTGTACGCCCCGGGCCTCCGCCTGCGCCTTCTCGGAGTTCGACGTCTTCGGGCACGACTTCCGGGTTTCCGACGCCTTCGGAGACGGCGGGGGTGCCTGGCTGCTCACCCGCTGGGGCGCGGGCTCGGCGGGGGTCCAGGGCCTGGAGTTCCTGCGGCCCGATCCCGGGAGCGGTACCGGGAGCGTCCGGTGCGGGGCCCCTCCCTCCCGCGTCCGGCTCGCGAACGTCGCGGTCGCGAGCGAATCCCTCCGGGTGGTCGCCGGCAAGGACGTGGTCTTCGACGGGTCCTCCCTGGAGGTGGATGCCCGGGGCTGGCCGCTGGAACCCCGTCGGGTGGACGCGGCGACGCTGCTCCACCTGGACGCCTCTCCGGACGATGTCCCGTCCGTGCTGGAGGACCACGGGTTCGAGGACGCCTGGGCCGTCCGCGGGGACGTCGGGGCCAACGGCCGGGTGAGCCTCTCCGCTCTCGGGCGTCCCGCGGGGATCGACCTCGACGGCACCTGGCTCCTGGCCCTGTGGACGTCCTCGTCCTGGGTGCCCGCACCCGTGTTCCTCGCGGTGCTGGTCCCGGAGGCCTGAGGCGGGCCTCAGGGTTCGGGGTAGAGCGACGGGACGACGACGGCGTACCCGAACCCCGACCCCACGGGGCCTTCGAGGCGATACACGAGGTTCTCTGCGGCGTCCAGCTCATCGATCCGGCCTGCCGTGCTCCAGGTGACCAGGGACCCGCCATCGGGCCGATCCTCCACCCCACCGAAGACCCACACCCAGGTGCAGGGGTCGAGGGCCACCGTGGAGACAGGCTCGGCCGACCGCTCGTCGAGGGCGTACCGGCGGACCCGAGAGCAGTCGGTCCGGGCGTCCCCGCGGTCGTTCTGGAAGACGGAGAGTCGCTCGCCGTTCCACGCGGCCCCATGGATCCGGCCCAGGGGCGGCTCGCCGCTCGGAAGCGAGAACGTCGAGCCCTGGCCGCCGAACACCCACAGCGGATCGCCCGAGGTCGCGTCCACGAGGGCCACCAGCCCGGGCCGGAGCGCGGTCAGGAGGAAGGTGCCGTCCCTTTCGGACGCGACGAGGTGGTTCATGTGCAGGACGTCGTTCTCTTCGCCGTACTCGCCCGGATCGAGGTCCGAAAGCCCGAGCGCCTCGAGGTGGTCCCACGCCCGCCAGGCGACCTCGCGCGTGCCGTCCCGGGCTACCTGCTCGAGGGTGTCCACCACGACGGGCGTGCCCTCGACGTCGCGGTCCTCGACGCCCAGCCAGGCGAGGCGACCGTCCACGAGCTCCACGAAGTCGTGGTGCAGCCCGGGGGTGTCGAGCACGACGTGCGTGTCGCCATCCCATGACACGTGGTGGATGGCCTCGGGCCAGTCGTCGTCCTTGTAGAGGGATGCGGTGGCGTAGTACACGCCGCTCCCGTCGCGCGATGGCCGGACGCGGACGCCAATCTCTCCTTCGTCGAGCGGGGTTGCCCAGACGAGCCGGCCAGCGGGGTCGAAGATCGCGGCCAGGCGGCTGCCCGATCCGTCGGGCCGCTCCCAGGACGGGACGGCCACGTACCCCGAGAACGCCTCGCCCGAGCCCGGGGTGATCGTGAACCGGGGCACGTCCGCACCGTACGAACCGGTGCGGGCGAACGCCTCGGCCGTGGCCCAGGGATCGCCCTCCTGCTCGGCCTCTACCTCGATCCGCACGTCCTGTTCGGGACCCAGGCCCAGGAGCACGGTCTCGTGCTCCACCGCGGCGGCCTCCCAGGGCGTGGCCCGGTCCAAGTCGCCGTCCACCCCGAATCGGATCCGGCCGGCGACCGGCTCCGACGCCGTCCAGCGCACGGTCACGACCGTGGGCACGACCTCGCTCACGAGCATCTCGACCTGGAGGTCGGGCCCGCACGCGGCGAGGAGGAGGACCAGGACAGGCGACATGGAGGCAGGGCCTAACACCGAGGAGCTGACATGGCGGGCCCGCGGGAGGGCGTGCCGGAGGCGGATGGGGCAGAGGGTCGTGGCAGCAGCCGTTCCAAACCGGCCTCGGGCGGCGCCCTACCTTCCGTACCGCTCGACCAGGGCGGCGTCCGCCGCGCGCCACGCGTCGAGGACACCGGGGTGCCCCGCGGTGCGGGCGCAGTTCACGAACCCGACGGCGGTCACGTGCCGCTTTGCCAGATGGGCCAGGAGCCGGTGGGTGCCCTCGGCCGTGGTCTCGCCCGACCGGGTCCCCTTCACCCACGGCAGGTCGTCCACGGTCACGGCCATTTCCGACGCCAGCGACTGGCGGCCGAGGAGGCGGCGAGGCATCGATCCGACCTATCCGGGTGCCGCGCTGGGCAGGGGCCTGGCTGTCTCGGGGTCGCGCTCCTGTCCGTGGTCGATCCACCGGCCGTCGGACGCTCCCCCGAGGTCCCTTCGACGGGATCGAACTCGGGTTCATGACGTCATGAGAGGGAGTCCGATCCGCTCTGGAGCCCTCCGCAGCCCCTCCCGGCCCGGCCAG
>JAFGLY010000155.1 GCA_016927815.1 Deltaproteobacteria bacterium
AGGTGCTCCAGGCACCGCCGCTCGAAGCCCGCGTTGTAGGCCACCACGCCGCGCGCCCCGCGGCAGGCCGCCACCACCCGCCGGGCGATCTCGGGCCTGGGGTCTTCGGGTCCCTCGGCCAGCCACTCGTGGTGGTCCAGCGAGCCGTCGGAGCGCGGGCGGTGGCAGCTGAACTGCGCGGGCACGGCATCGTAGGGGTGGCAGCCGTCCCAGACCGGGACAGCCAGGGCGATCGTCTCGAAATCGAGGAAGGCCAGCGGAGCGTGCAGGACCCCGAGCGCGCGCCCCAGCCCGGGCTCCACCACGAGCTGCCCGGTCCGCACGGCTCGGCGCTGGCGCTCCTGGATCGCGCTGAGGCCGAGTCCGTCGGGCAGCTCCTCGATGGTCCGGTAACCGCGGGCGAGCAGGTCCGCGCCGCCGTCCCGTACCCGGTACAGGGTGCCCACGTGGGTTCGGGGCACCTCGGCCCAGCAGCGGCCCAGGAAGGGGCAGGCGCGGGGCTTGTGGCAGTGCGCGCCCACCGCCACGTCGGGCAGCGGGCCCGCCAGCATGCGCACCTGATCGGCGATCCGCGTCGGCAGCCCCGGCTGCCAGGCGGCCGCTGCCTTGCTCACGTCCTCGCGCACGAAGAGGTCGGACAGGTCCGGGTAGGTGCAGGCGCGGTTCAGGTGCATCAGCTCCGCTCGCGACACTTGGACGCCGCAGAGCCCCAGCACGTAGAACTGGACGGCCACGTCGGGGACGTGTTCCTCCTTCACCCGGGTGGAGGACTTGACCTCGACGAGGTGGTGGCCGTCGGGCCCCCGCTCGAGGATGTCCACGGCGGCGTACACGTCGCCCGCCGAGAACGAGGCCTCGTAGATGGCCGGCACCCTGTCGGCCAGCAGCCGGCGGGTGAGATCCAGCCGCTCGTCCCAGGCGTCGTGGGGCAGGTCCACGAGCCGGCCGCCGGGCACGTACGTGCGCGCCAGCTCGCCCACGCGCGTGCCCTGGTCCAGGATCGCCTGCCCGGCCACGTCGGGCACGAGTTCGGGCGCGTCGGGCTCGTGCACCCGCCACCAGAGCAGCCGGTGGCACTGGAGTCCACTCGTGAACCTGGACTTCGACAGCCGCATGGGGCCTCCCTGTCGCCGGGGTGGAGCCGGGGGGTGACCGGCATTGTACCTCTCGCCAGGGGCTGGGGGCGGAAGGCAGGCCCGCCCGTGGGCGCTTCGGGATAGCGGCCCCGTCGTGTCGGCGACCGGGGTTCCCTTCGCTCCGGTCGCCCTGGACCCCACACCGGTTGCGAGGGTCACATGAGCGAGCCCAGCACGCGTTTCTGGGAGATCTTCCACGAGCTCTACGAGGGTCTGCCCCGGCAGGGGCCCGGGAACCGCGCCTCCGCCGCCCGCGCGCTCGCCCTCTGCCGGGGTCTCCCCTCCTCGCCGGCCATCCTGGACCTGGGGTGTGGCGTCGGCGCCCAGACGCTTCACCTGGCCGAGCTCACGTCCGGGACCCTCGTCGCCGTCGATACCCATGCCCCGAGCATCGAGCGGCTCCAGCGGACCGTGGCCGCGCTCGGGTTGTCCGAGCGGATCCATCCGAGGGTCGGCGACATGGCGGCCCTGGATCTGCCGCCCGGGAGCTTCGACCTCGTGTGGTCCGAGGGAGCGCTCTACCAGATCGGCCTCGACGCCGCGCTCGCCGAGTGCCACCGGCTGTTGCGCCCCGGCGGCCTGCTGGCGTTCACCGACGCCGTGTGGCGCGTGCCGTCTCCCCCGCCCGAGATCAAGGCGAGCTTCGATCTCGACTACCCGTCCATGGGCCGCGTCCCGGACGTCCTGGCGGCCATCGATCGGGCCGGGTTCGCGCTCCTCGGCCACTTCACCCTGCCGGACGAGGCGTGGTGGGAGGACTTCTACACGCCGATGATCCACCGCCTGTCCGCGTTGCACGCGAAGTACGCCGACCAGGCCGAGGATCTCGCCGTGCTCGAACAGCTCGCCCGGGAGCCCGAGATGCACCGCCGCCACGCGGACACCTACGCCTACGAGTTCTTCGTGGTCCGTCGCGACGGGAGCGGCCTCGGCGACCTCTGAACGGGCACGCACCTCACCCCGACCGACGACGAGCACGGTCGCCCGCTCCGGTACCGTGGGGTTCTCCTCCCTCCCGGCGCGCCGACAGGACACGCGCCCCGAGGGGTCGCTACGCTGAGTCGACCGGTTCCGACGCGATGCCAGGGGCGCCGCCGTCGAGCACGTCCGAGGCGAGATCGGGATCCTCACCGCGGGCCAGTCGCTCGGCGCGGCGCACCTTGCGGCGTTCGTCCTTCTCCTTCGCGCGCTCCTTGAGCAGGCGCTCGCGCTCACGCTTCAGGGTTCGGGGATTGGACAAGAGGACGCCCTCCAGGGCCGGTACCCCGGCCGCTCGGCGCAGAGGGAATCCCGACGCCGCGTGACGATGTCCGAAGCCGATAATCCGCCATCCTTCCCGGCGCCATCCGGCCCCGGGAGCGCCGTGCGTCCGGACCCCCGAGCCGCGAAGCCTAGGACTTGGACGCGGAGGGGTTGGCCACGCGGCCCAGGAAGAGGATGGCGCCGCTGAGCTCGTCGCGGAGGAAGAAGAGGAACGGGTGGTCGCAGTAGAGAACGACCGGATCGCCGTTCTCGGAGATCTCCACCGTGGCTCCGCCTGCCTCGGTGCCGGCCTCGTCCACCGAGATCCAGCCCTCGTGAAGCACGTGGGAGATGTGGAGCGTGGGCTCTGTGTCCGCCATGCCAGAAAAATCGGCGAGCGCGGGATCGAAGGCGGAGGGCATGCCCAGCGCCGAGAGGACGTCGGGCAGATCCATGGCCGATCGGAAGGAGAACCGGGGCAGCACCAGGCCGTCCGCGTGGCGCTCCTCGTCCTGGATGCGCAGGACCCAGTCCTCGACGCGGTCGGCGTCGATGGTGGCCTCGACGTCGGGCAGCCCTGCGGGATCGGGAGGCAGCACCACGTAGAACGCGAGCTCTTCCTCCACGTAGGGGAGCCGGACCACCGTGGCGTCGAAGTCCCCTGCGTACCACCAGGTCTCGTCGAATCGACTCATCGTCGGGACCTGGATCTGGGTGCCGTCGGCCAGGGTGAAGTCCCGGTCGGCGGTGTTCTCGTCCGCGAAGGGCAGCACCCAGGCGGCGTACAGGTAGAGGGCACTGGCGAGGGCGAGCCGGGTGTCCTGGTTCAACGTGCCCGGAGGCACGATCTGGGGGATGCGGCCTTCCGTCTGTTCGGACACCCATGCGTTGATCTCGGCCGTGGCCGCGGCCGGGTCCGCCTGGAAGTCGATCTCCTTCAAAGGTGCGCCGTAATCGTCGGCCAGGACGGAGGTGAAGGCCTCCTTCCAGGGGTAGCCGGACTGGCCCCAGGCCCGGTTCGCGGCCTGGAGGGTGTAGGCGCGGTGGTGATCGCCCGAGAGGTCCTGGAGCAGGGCGCCGTGCGCCTCGTGCCACGCCGCGTCGTTGAGGTCCGCGTGGAGCACCTGGCGCATCTCTTCGGCCGTGGTCCCAGCGGCCCCTGCGAGGCTCATGCCCAACGCCACCGAGGCGGTGAAGGGCGCGAGCACGAGGTTGTCGTCTCCGCCAACCTGGCGGAACAGGTCCCAGGCGAACGCGTTGTTGCCTGCGACGAGCCTGGCCACTCCCGCGGTGTCCGAGGTGACCGTGCGCGGGTCGCGCAGGTCCACCTGCCCGGTGTCGTCGGACGAGGCGCAGGCAGCCAGCGAGAGCAGCAGCAGGGGGAAACAAGCACGCATGGAATGGACCTCCGGGCAGTTTGGCCCCAGCATGTCCCCATCCTGGGGCACCGTCCACTGCGTTGTGGGGGGTCGCCCCTGGATGGCCCGAAGTGCCCGGGTTACATGCGGTCTCC
The DNA here is from genome assembly GCA_016927815.1 of Deltaproteobacteria bacterium. Classification (GTDB taxonomy): domain Bacteria; phylum Myxococcota_A; class UBA796; order UBA796; family JAFGLY01; genus JAFGLY01. The sequence continues at coordinate 3,892 of JAFGLY010000155.1, forward strand.
CCCTTCCACCTCTGAGGGTTGATGTCGGTCGCCTCCCCAGCGTTGGATCGGCGGTAGACCCCAGGCCTGTCGGTCGTCGCCGATCCTCCACCCCGCGCCTCGCCGATCGCGAAGGTCGGCGTGTCCTGTGCGTGGTGTTCTCCACCCTTCACGGGGAGGCATCCGTGATCGACCTTGCATCTATTGGATTCGACGAGTTCTTCCAGGCGGCCTTTCGGCGTTTTGGGCGTCCGGGCGTCCCGGCACGGATCGCTGCGGAACACCGAGGCGCCTTCGAGGTCTGGTGGACCGGGGGGTCCGCCCCGGCACGTCTCTCGGGGAGGCTGCGCCGTGCGAGCGAGGGACAGCCCGGCGTGGGCGACTGGGTGGTGCTCCAGGCTCCCCCGGGTCCCGGCGGCCCGGCCATCGCAGAGGCCCTGCTCCCCCGGCGATCCGTCTTCACCCGCGGCGCCGCGGGCCGATCGAGCCGCGTACAGGTGGTGGCGGCCAACGTGGACGTGGTGTTCACGGTCAGCGGCCTGGACGCGGACTTCAACCCGCGGCGGATCGAGCGTTACGTCGCGCTGACCTGGGCGAGCGGCGCCCAGCCCGTCGTGCTCCTCAACAAGGCGGACCTCCCGGGGGATCCGACCCTGCACGTGGCCGAGATCGAGGCCCGGTGCCCGACCGTTCCCGTCCATGCGGTGAGCGCACGCCTCGGTGAGGGACTCGACGCTCCGAGATCCCACCTGGGCGACGGCCGCACCGCGGCCCTGGTGGGGTCGTCCGGCGCCGGAAAGACCACGCTGATCAACGCGCTGCTCGGCGAGGACCGGCTGGTCACGCGCCCGGTCCGCCAGAGGGACGGACGAGGCACCCACACCACCACCACCCGGCAGCTCGTGCGGCTGCCCGGCGAGGGCCTCCTCCTCGACACCCCCGGGATGCGGGAGCTCCTGGTTCACGAGAACAACGGCGTCGAGGTCGTCTTCGAGGACGTGGCCACGCTCGCGACGCAATGCCGGTTCCGGAACTGCCAGCACGAGAACGAGCCGGGGTGCGCCGTCCAGGAGGCCATCCGGGCGGGCCGGCTCACCGTGGAGCGTCTGGACCATTTCCGAGCGCTCGAGCGGGAGGCCCTGGCCTGGCAGCGCCGTCACGACGAGCGCCTCCACCGGGAGAGCGAGCGCGCATGGGGTCGACGGATCAAGGAGGCGCAGGTCCGGATCAAGGTGAAGCGCGGGGACGTCGATCCGGATCGCTACCTGAAGTGACCACCGGACGCGGCGCTCGACGATGCGGATCAGGTTCGGCCGACGCGGATGGGATCCGCCTCCCAGCGGACGTCGAGGCCCGCGTCGCGCTCGAGCAGGTCGAGGTACGCCACGGTCTCCGAGACCGCCAGGAACCGGCCGGTGGGGTCCTGGTCGCCGAACACCGCCTGGGCAAGGGACCATGGGGTGTCGGCACCGCGCCGGATCGCCGCCAGGAACACGCCCTGCCGCGCCTGCACGAAGGCGAGGTCGTGGGCCACCCGCCCGGCCACGTCCAGGAGGTCCGGGCCGTGGCCGGGATGGGCCCGTCGCACCGGCAGAGCGGCCAGGGTCCGCAGCGATTCGAGGTGTTGGAGGAGGCTCGGCACCCGGCGGAAGCCCGCGTCCGGGTCCAGGTGGAGGATGGGGTTGGGCGTGATGTACGGGAGCAGGGTGTCCCCGCAGAACAGGAGCCCAGCGTCGATCGCCAGGTAGCTCAGGTGGTCGTGGCTGTGGCCCGGGGTGGCCAGCACCGTAAGGGGACCCAGGGGGCTGTCCAGGATCTCCCCGCCCCACAGGGGCTCCGGCACCACCGGATCGGCGTCCGCGTACCGGGCATCCCGTCGTAGCGCCTCTCCCGCTCCGGCGAGCACGTCGGCCGGCATCCCGCAGCGCAGCAGGAAGCGGGCCAGCGCCTGGATCTCCTCGGGCTTCCAGCGCGGGCCGAGGCGACCCCGGGCGTGCATGTGGACCGGCGCGCCGCTCCTGCGGGCCACCGCGCTCGCCGCGCCCGCGTGGTCGGCGTGATCGTGCGTCAGGAGGATGCGACGCACGTCGCCGAGGCTGCGGCCGTGGACGGCCAGTGCGGCCTCGAGGATCTCGAGGTTGGCCCGCGTGGGCACGCCCGTGTCGATGAGCACGGGCTCGGGCCCGTCGAGCCACCAGGCGTTGACGGTCCCGACCGGGTAGGGCGTCGGCAGCTCCAGCCGGAGGACGGCGTCCATCAGTACTTCACGAAGCCGACGTCCCAGTCGTACTGGAGGCTGCCCGACGCCTCGTCCCAGGCCGCGAAGGTCACCGGGCGCCAGCCCTCGCCGTCGTGGGTGTCCAGCATGAGCACCCGGGCGTGGCCGTGGAAGTCCGGATCGAAGCCGTAGCCCCAGACCACCCCGTCCAGCTCGGAGACGTTGCTCGCGTCCACCCCGAGGGTGGCCCGGCAGGCGCCGTCCACGTCGGTGTCCACCACGGCGCCACTCCGCTCCACGTCCCAGGCCCAGGCACAGACGGCGCAGTCCGTGCGGCGCTCCACCTCCTCGAGGTGTACCCGGATGCGGCAGACCGTGGCCCCCTTGCCCTCGTCCGCGACCACCTGCCAGTCCTCCTGGCCCAGAAACCCGTCGGGGCTCACGCTGGCGCGGCCGATTCGCTGCTCGAGCCCCACGTCGGTGTCCGCGTCGGTGTCCGTGTCCGTGTCCGTGTCCGTGTCGGTGTCCGTGTCCGCGTCGGTGTCCGTGTCGGTGTCCGTGTCGGCCGCGGTGTCGTCGGTGTCGGCCTCGTTGCAGGCGACGAGCAGCACGAGGACGCAGGCGCAGGCCGGGATGGTCGGTCTCATGGGTCGATCCCTCGCAAGGGGGTCAGGGGCCCAGGGGGTAGAGGTCCTCGACGAGCCGCGAGCGGCCCACCCAGGCGTCGCCCCCCGCCCGGGTGAACGTGAGCTCCCAGACCACGTCGCCCGCAGGATTGAGCTCCCGCACGCCTCCCACGTCGCCGTAGAAGTGCAGGGTGTTGCCGTCCGGCAGGCGCTCGGCACCGCCCCGATAGGCGAACACCCAGGACCGCTCCGAGAGGTAGCTCCAGACCAGCTCGATGACCTGGGCGTCGTGGTCGATCGTGTACTCGAAGGCCGCGGTGTGGTCGTAGGTCCAGCCGGGTGCACCGTCGTACACCCCGCAGGAGAGCAGCAGGTTGCCGTCGGAGAGCAGCACGGGCTCGTGCTGCCACATCCACCGGGCCTCTTCGGGGGTCACCTGGTAGCCCAGACCCCGGTTGGGGTCCGCGTACCAGAGCACCTCGCCGGTGGACGGGTCCAGCTCCAGGACGATCTCGTGGGTCCAGATGGAGAGCAGCACCGTGTGGCTGTCCTCGTTCCAGGAGATGGCGTTGGCCGCGCACTCCTCGTTGGCCGGGTTGGCTTCGAGGCCCAGATCCTCCTCGAAGATCCAGTCCAGGCAGCTCCAGACCTGCTCCATCGGCGCTTCGCCCTCGCTCAGGTAGACCACGTCGTCGTGGTCTTCGAGGTTGTTCCAGATGATCGTGTTCGCATCGAGGTCGTCGAACGAGTGGTGCAGGTTGGGCGTCGCCCAGGAGTGCACGATCTCGCCGTCGAGCTTCATCTGGTTGACGACCCCGTCGTCGGACCCGCCGAACGAGGTCCAGTAGTAGCTCTCGTCCCAGAGCAGGTACGCACCGTCGTGGGATGGCTTGGCGAAGAAGGTCCAGGTGCCCCGCGGGCAGGCCAGAGCCCAGACCACGCGGCCCTGGCGGTCCACGATCACCAGCCAGAAGTGGGCATCGGTGTAGTAGAGGGGGTTGCGCTCGGTGACCGACGTGATGAGGTAGTTCCCGGTCGGTTCCAGTTCGTCGGCCTCCGAGACCGACACCGAGGCCAGGGGCAGGCTGCTGGGCAGAGAGCCCACCGCGAGGGTCTCCTCGCCGCTGGTCACCACCTGGTGGGCCTTCCGCACGGCGACACGCCACGTGACCGTCTCGCCGTAGGGCACGCCCAGCACGATCTGCTCGTGGGCCCCCATTCCGGCCTCGCTCACGGGTGTGGACAGCCAGACGCCCGCGTCGAAGCTGTACTCGACCCAGGTGGTGTCGGCCTCCTCCACCTGGGTCCAGGAGACGTACACCACGGACCGGATCGTGTCGTGGAGGCGGGCGCTCGCCTCGCGGATCGGGTGCTTGAGGGGGATCCACTCCTCGCCGGTGTCGGTACCCGTGTCCGTGTCCGTGTCCGTGTCGGCGTCCGTGTCGGCGTCGGCGTCGGCGTCGG
>JAFGLY010000029.1 GCA_016927815.1 Deltaproteobacteria bacterium
CTTCTGGTTCTTCGGGGATCGGTTTTCCATAGCGGACTCCTCTATCGCCTCATCGAAGGTGTCCACGAAACCGGATCAAGTTCACTCCTGCTCCCGTCCCCGGGCGCCCGGCACTCCCAGGACCGCCCGTCCAGGCCCAACTCCCCCTCTCCTCGACCCTCCTGCCGCTAAACCCCCGCCCCAGACCGGAGCTAGAGTCCCTCCATGCAGCGTTCATCCGTCCTATGCCCGGCTCTGGTGGCGAGACGCGCCTGGTCTTCTACCTCCTGGTCCCAGGTGGGAGGACGGGTCGCATCCCTTGCCGGCCTCGGCCCTGGGGGCCTCCTGGAGGCGTACGCTCGGGTTTCCGGGATGGAGGGATGCCCTCGCACCCGACGGGCTCGCACCGGTCGGCCGCGAGCCATCGCGTGCGGCGCCAGGAAGCCCACCTGGAGCGTTCTCTGGCCGCCGGCCGACTCGACTGGATGGCCAATGTCTTCGTGCTGTGCGTGCCGTCGGTCAAGGTCCGGCCCATCGAGAAGCCGATGGCTGCCGTGGAGGCCGCCCTGCGCGCGGTCGCCGTGTGCCCCGAGGCGGTCCGATCCACTCGCGGGTGTCGCAGTCGTCCGCCGCAGCTACACGGGCTTGATGGGCGCCTTCTTCTCCGCCTTCCGGTCCTGCTTCTCCTTGGTCGTCAGCTTGGGCTTGTTCGTCTTGGCAGCCCTCTTCTTTTGCTCCTTGTTTGCCATGGGAGCCTCCTGGCCTTGGTATAAGACGGGCTGGCGGATCACGCCGCCGGTCGCATCTGGGGAACGACTGAGGGCGTCCACCGCTGTCGCGGCCTCGGCGAGCGCCGGATCGCACTCGTCGGACGAACCCGATAGAACGTGGCGGCCTCTGATCGGACCCTCCGAGGTGTCCATGGACGGAGCGCGGCCTCTCACCCTCCTCCTGAGCCCCCTTCTCGTCGGTTGCGCGACGACGATCACGGTCTACACGAAGCCCGAGGGGGCCCAGATCTACATCACGGACTACCCGCCGCTCTCGTCGATGAAGCCCGTTTCCTACGAGCAGGCTGGAACGTCTCCCTTCGTCGGATCGCTCGACTACTACCTCTGGGAGACGTTCTACGTCTGGGCCGATGCACCCGGCCATCAGGCGAGCGTGCAGGAGATCAACAACGAGATCAAGATCGGACCCGCCCTCGGTGGCTTCTTCTGCCTCTGGCCACTCTGGATCTGGGCCTGGGGTCCGGATGACGCACCCGTCTACCTCGACCTCACCGAAGGCGAGGGGCCGGAGGACAGGCCCTAGCCTGCCAGCCCGGTTTCGGTGATCTCGGGCGGAAGGGCGCGGCTGCAGAGCCCAGTACGGGTGAAGGGTTGATGCCCGGAACCCACCCTATCCGCGCTTGGCTCGTTCGAGATCCGTGATCCGGGATCTGCGGCTCCTCACTCCGGCTAGGGGGCAGGAGTCCCCCCGATCCACGCGGTCTGGACGACGCACGGCCTCCTGGCGGACCTTCTCGAAGATCAGGACCCCGGCGGCCACCGAGAGGTTGAGCGACTGGAGGTCTCCCGCGAGCGGGATGCCCACGATGGCGTCGCACCGTACGCGGAGGGGCGGAGAGAGCCCCTTGTCCTCGCCACCGAGCAGGAGCGCCAGCGGGCCGGCGAGATCCAGGCTCCAGGGCGGCGCGCCGTCCGGCTCGGCACCCACGATCCGTACCCCCCGCCGCCGGAGCGTGGCGAGGCACGGCCGAACCTCATCCACGTCGGGTACCAAGGTCATCCATCCGGGTCCGAGGGCTGGACCCAGGAACAGCTCGAAGATGCGCCCCATGCACTGGTCCTCCCAGCAAAGTGAGGCGGCATAGAAAGAAGCGAAACATCCGGTGCCGCCTCACCACCATCTTCCTTCTTGGCCGCGGACATCGTAGCCGGTGGGCCCACGCTGGTAGCGCGCCACCCCGCCCCGCGTCGGTCATGTCGCCCGAGAACAGACCTCGGTCATCCCCTAAGCGACCGTGAACCGGGAACGGGCTGTACGCCGTGGTGAAGGTGCGCCCCTACAGCGGATTGCCCTTGCCATCGCGCAGAACTCTATGTGCGACGGACCTCCAGGAGGAGGGTAGACTACAGCCCGTAGTCGCCGGTGAGGTAGATGTAGACCTTGCCCTGCTCGGGATAACCCCCGGTGGGGTAGTCCGGCTGGGCGATGGCGATGTCGCCGTACCCATCGCCGTCGAAGTCTCCGGACACCATCTCCTCGCCCATCAAGTGGGTTGCGGCGGTCTCCCATGCAAGGATGTCGGCCTCCAAGGGGGTCAGGGGTTCGGACGCATTAGCCAGTGCCGCGCCGCTCAGGAGGTGGAAGCTTCGTTCGACGCTGGGCCGGCTCCCGAGGTACGCTTCGCCAGCCAGCACCTCGCCGTAGCCATCCCCATCCAGATCACCCACCGTGACCACGTTGTAGCCGGGGAAGTAGCATTCCTCCACGTCACCGAGCACGACAGCGTCGGCCACCTCGCTGGCATGGAGACCGGTCTCACCGAGCGAGCCCACGTCGCTGAAGAAGTACAGCGCGCCGCCATAGTGCTCTCCCGTGGAGTTGAGGTATGCCGAGATGACCGCGTCGGTACCGTCATTGAGATCGATCTCGCCGAATGCGACGGAAAAGCCGAGATACTCACCTTCCGTTCCGACGATGCTCGTGTGGAACAGGGCCCCCATGTCCGCGGTGACGCACTCGTCAGGGTCAGGGTCGGAGAGCAGTCCCACCAAACCGTTGCCCTCTGAATAGAACTGGTTCCCGATGGCCACCTCGTTGATGCCGTCCCCGTACAGGTCGACGACCCAGGGATTCTGGAGCCACCCCAGATCCTCGCATTCGTACCTGTCGCATACCTCGTCTTCGAGGTCGCCCGAGCCGCTGTAGGTACCTCCGGGGATCACCCACACACCACACTCCTTGGTCCCCGGAAAAGCACCGGAGTTCTTCTGCGGGTACATCGCTACGAGGATCTCGCTCGCGCCGTCTCCATCGATGTCGCCCACCGAAAACTCGCGCCACCAACGAGACCATGAGGGATCACAGATGCCCAGGTCGTAGGACAACTCGAAGTCGGGTGCACCGGGGGTGGGTGACCAATCGTCCTCGCTGCCATACCATCCGACGATTCCGAACGACTCCACGTAGATACTGGGAGAGTCGCACTCGCTCCGGGTGGCCACGAGGTCCAGATGGCCATCGCCGTCGACGTCGCTACATGCGACCACGTCGCCGATGAGGTAGCC
>JAFGLY010000156.1 GCA_016927815.1 Deltaproteobacteria bacterium
CCGTATGCACCCGAGGTCCCTTCTCACCGTGCGAAAAGGCTTCACCCTCGTCGAGTTGATGATCGTGGTAGCCATCATCGGCATCCTCGCCGCGCTGGCCATCCCCAACTTCTTCTCCATGCAGTACCGGGCCAAGCGGGCGGAGGTGCCGGTCAACGTGGATGGCATCCGGACGGCGGAGATCGCCTACGAGGCGGCGAACGACGTCTTCATGGAGCTCTCCGAGGCCCCGGGCGGCGCCATGGACAAGCGACTCCGGGCCTGGACCTGGCCGCCCGACTACGAAACCCTGGGCTTCTCGCCCTCCGGCAAGGTACGCGGCAACTACTCGGCCGAGCTGTACGAGATCTTCGACTTCACGGTCCGGGGCAACTGCGACGTGGACGCAGACACCCAGCTCGCCGAGTTCACGGCCACCAAGTCGGTCCGCGCGACCATGATCACGCCGCAGGACGTGTACTAGGAGCCCGAGGGCATCGGTGGAGGGGGCACCCGTGCCGACGAACGGAGCCGATGCCCTACAGGCTCCTAAGCCTCGGGAAAGGCCTCCATCACGTGCTCCGCGAGGGCCGTGATGGTGAGCGAGGGGTTGACGCCGAGGTTTGCCGGCACGATGGAGCCGTCGCAGACGTACAGGCCCTCGTGTCCGAAGACGCGGCCCGCCCGGTCCACGACCCCCTCCTCGACCCCGCCGCCCATGGGACATCCCCCCAGCACGTGGGCCGTCAGCGGCCGGTTCAGCAGCACCTCGCTCCACGCGCCCTGGGGGATGCCGCCGATGGCGCGGGCAATGGCGCGTGCAGCGGCGTTCGCCTCGGGGATGCAGGTCGGCAGGGCGCGGGGAGCGTCGGAAACCAGCCGGCGCGTCCAGGGTCTGAGTCGGCTCCGCTCGAGGCGCAATCGGAGCTGGTTGTCCACGGACTGCATGACGAGCAGGATCACGCTTCGCCGAGCCCAGCCGGGCACCCAGGCGATCCGGAGGGCCTCCAAGGGCCGCGCCAGGCAGGTGGCGAGGAAGCGCAAGGGGCGGCCACGCCCGCCATCCGTGAGCACCGATCCGAGAAAGCCCATGACGTCCGAGCCTTCGGGATAGCGCACCACCTCGATGCACGTCTCCTCGGAGACCTGGGCCTGGGACGCGATGGCGATGCCCTCGCAGAAGCGGTCCTCCCGCCGCGTGCTGCGGGCGCCCACGATGACCTCGGAGTTGGTGCGCACCCGCTCGCCGATCCGGGGAGAGAGCCCGGGCAGCCACCCCTGCTCGCGGCAGTGCAGCAACAGCTCGACGGTGCCCAGGGTCCCGGCCGCGACCACGACCCGTCGGGCGCTCCAGGTGCGTGGCTCGTTGCCCCGGCCGGGCCGCCAGGTCCGACCGTGGACCCACCAGCCGCCCGAGCCGTCGGGTACGAGGCCAGTGACCCGGGTATCGGCCTCGATGGTGACACCTCGCCGCTCGGCGAGGTGCAGGTAGTTCCGATCGAGCGAGTTCTTGGCGCCAGAACGACACCCGACCATGCAGGCCCCCGTGAAGTCGCAGCCCGTGCGGTTGGGCCCTTCGCCCCCGAAGTAGGGATCCGGGACCTCCACACCCGGTTCTCCGAAGAAGATGCCGACCTCGGTGGCCCGGAAGGCATCGCCCCGGCCGATGGAGGCCGCGTAGTCCTTCAGGAGGAGATCGCCAATCCCCAGCCGGGGCGTGGGGGCCACGCCCAGCATCCGGCGCGCGGTGTCGTAGTGGGGAGCCAAGGTCGCCGCCCAGTCGGGGTCCAGGTGGGCCCAGCTCGGATCCGTGAAGAACCCGGGCGGGGGTGCGAGCAGGGTGGCCGCGTACACCAGGGAACCTCCGCCCACGCCCGCCCCTGCCAGGCCCATGAAGTGGCGGAACATGCGGATCCGCTGGATGCCACGGCACCCCAGGCCGGGCGCCCACAAGAACCGGCGCACGTCCCAGTTGGAGCGAGGGAAGTCCTGGGGTCGCCAGCGCCGGCCCTCCTCCAGCACCACGACCCGGTGGCCCTTCTGGACGGCGCGCAGGGCGGCGACGCTGCCGCCGAAACCGGAGCCGACGATCGCCACGTCCACTGGGGTCTGCATCCATCCCTCCGTGTGTGTGGACATCGAGGGGCCCCATCTTCCACCGGTTGGACACGCCTGTCCAGCGACCCGCGAAAGGTCTGGTTAGAGAGAGCGCCCGCCCCGAGGTTCCCATGCATCGTTCCCTCCCCGTCCTCTGCCTCGCCCTCGCAACCGTCGCGGCCTGCAACCCCTGCATGGTGCCGGACTCCATGACCCCGGGTTCCGTGGTGGCCCGGATCGATGACCAACGCTGGAAGGCCACCGACGGCGTGTGGTTCGACTCCGGTACGGATCTCCGGATCACGACCGAGACCGCCCGTGGTTGGGCTCTCACCCTCGTGCTCCAGACCACCGAGGACGGCGCGACCGCCACCGAGGCGCTCGAGGCCCAGGAGTTCCCCTTCGACTTCACGATCTCGGAGAGTGCGTCGGGCGGCTGGGCCCTGCTCTATCCGCCCGAGGGCCTGGATTTGTCCTCGGCCGACGCCGACGAGTCCGGCTACCTCACCATCGCCAACCAGCAGGACAACGACCTGCTCGGCTGCTTCGAGTTCAAGGCCGGTCGCGGCGAGGAGGCCGTGTACGTGACGGACGGGGTCTTCCGCGTTCCCGAGCGATCCTGATCCCGGTCGCACCCCTTCACGGCTGCAGGAAGTCCCCCCTCCAGACGCTACCGTCGCTGCCGCGGGCCAGGTAGCGACGTCCGGCGGGCACCACCTCGACGAGCGGCACCGGGGCGACGCGCAGGGCCACGCCGGCCGTCGGGTTGCGGGTGACGAGCGCGTAGCCGCCGTCCGAAGCGAGGGTGGCCCGGCCCACGGCCACGAACGCCAGGGCCTCGGGTCCGGCGGCCACGTCCTCCACCGTGCCGATCCCGGGCGGAACGCGCGGCCGGATCCATCCGCTTCCGCCCTCGAACGCGAGGACGGCCCGTGGATCCCCCTCCGCTCCCTCCTGCTCGCCGCCCACCAGGAGCGCCTCCAGGCCGCCCACCGCGAGGGCGCGAGCCTCGAAGTCCTCGGGGAGCGGGGGCGGGGAACGCACGAGACCGGGCAGGTGGAGGAACTGCCGTCCCGCGTTGAGGAGGAGAAAGCCTCCCCAGCCGGCGCCAGGATCGATGTCTACGACGTGGACCGGAGTGCCCGGCCCCGTGCGCCAGGAGCGCCCCCCGTCCTCGGACTCGGCCCAGGAGGTCCGCGAGAGGCGAACCAGGAGGCGCCCCCCGTCGCCCGCGCCCAGCGCGGTGCAGGGACCGGCCAGCGGCAGGCGTGCGACCTCTGCCCAGGCCCCCTTCCGGCGGGCGAGGATCACCCCCCGGGACCCGGGACCGCGGGCGCACGCCCGGAACTCCCCGTGCGGGGTCACGGCTACCGCCTGGGGAAGGAGACCCTGCGAAAGGGGCTCGAAGGCCCAGGTGACACCGCCGTTCTCCGTGAACGCCACCCCGGAGTCTCCAGCGCATGCGACCCCGCCCCGCGCGGCCGAGGCAAAGGCCAGCGATGCGACCGGACAGGGCGTGACGATCGGCTCGAGCGGGGGGGCCATCCAGGAGGAGCCGGTGTCGCAGGCGGGACCGGGGCACCCGACCAGGAGGAGGAGGGCGAGGAGGGGCATGATGGCTCCAATCCGAGGGACGTCGCTCTCCGGAGCACAGGGCGTGCCAACCACGAGATCCCGCTGGAACGCCGCATGAGCGACGGCCGGGGTGTCGGTGGGTGTCGGTCGATGTCCGACACCTGCCGACAGTGCCTGCCCGGATCCGCCCCGTGCGGCCGGGCGCTCCCTGGGGGTCATGGACCGGACCCCGGGATGCGGGTACCTTGACGCTTCCTCCGCACCTGGAGTCACCGGCCATGGGCTTCCCCGAAGACCTCTCAGACCTTCTCGAACGGCGCAAGGCCTCTGGGATCCGGGTGGATCCCCCCCGGAGAGAGATGATCCGGGATGCCCTCGCGGGCCGCGAGGCCATGGCGACCGCGAACGGTGCCCTGGCCACCTGGACCCCCGTGGAGTCCACCGGCCGCAGCCCCAAGGACACGGTCTTCGTGCGGCGCCCGGAGAGCGAGGCCGAGATCGACTGGGACTCGCCCAACAGCAACGCCGTGACCCCGGACACCTTCGATCGGATCCTGGAGGACTGCCTCACCACCCTCGCCACGAAGTCGACGATCTACGTGACGAACCGCGTGGTGGGCGCCGACTCCCACTATGCCCTGCCGATCCGCACCGTCACCGACCAGGCGCTGACCGCCCTGTTCACGGACAACATGTTCCGGCCCGTCCCGCCGGACCTGGAGCGCTCCTGCTTCGCCCGTCGGCCCTTCACCTTGTTGGTGCTGCCGTACGACAAGCTCCGGCCCGAGCGCTACCAAGGGCGCCTGAGGGTGGACCCACGCCTCGGGGGCACCTCCACCATGGTGGTGGGCATGGACCTGGACCGCCGGATCGGCGTGGTCTACGGGTCGGCCTACGGCGGCAGCGTGAAGAAGCTCATCTTCACCGTGATGAACACCTACCTCCCGGCCGAGGGCATCCTCCCGCTCCACTGCTCGGCCAACGAGGGGGTGGCGGGAGACGTCTCCCTGCTCCTGGGGCTCTCGGGGACCGGAAAGACCACGCTCTCCGCGGATCCCAGACGGGCCCTGCTCGGGGACGACGAGCACGGCTGGTCCGATCGCGGGGTCGCCAACTTCGAGTACGGTTGCTACGCGAAGCTCATCCGCCTGGATCCCCAGAAGGAGCCCGAGATCCACCGGGCCATCTGCCACCAGGCCGATCCCCTCGACCACGGCGCGATTATCGAGAACGCCATGGTCTACCCGAACGGCTCGCTGGATCTGGACGACGAGCGCTTCACCCCCAACAGCCGGGCCTCCTACCCCCTCTCGTTCCTCTCCAACACCAAGGATCCGCCGGTGGGGGACCACCCGAGGACGATCCTGTTCCTGGCCGCGGACGCCAACGGGGTCCTGCCCCCGGTGTCCCGCCTGGGTCGCGATCAGGCCATGCTCTGGTTCCTCATGGGCTACACCAGCAAGCTGGCGGGCACCGAGACCGGTGTCGTGGATCCGGTCTCCACCTTCTCCCGGTTCTTCGGCGAGCCCTTCATGCCCAGGCATCCCGGCGTCTACGCACGGTTGCTCGGGGAGAAGCTGGACCGGCACCACACCCGGGTCTACCTGGTGAACACGGGCTGGAGCGGCGGGCCGTTCGGCGTGGGTCGCCGGATGGACATCACCCTCACCCGCGAACTCGTGGAGGGCGCCCTGTCCGGTGCCCTCGAGGACGTCCCCTGGCGCGAGGATCCGCTCTTCCACCTCCAGGTGCCGCTCCGCTGCCCGGGTGTCTCGGATCCCACCATCCTGGATCCAGGCGCCACCTGGTCGGACCGGTCCGCGTTCGAGACCCGTGCCCGCCGCCTCGCCAGCGAGTTCTCCGCCCGCTTCGACAAGGCCTACGGCCACAAGGGCATCGACCCGGCCGTGGTGGCCTGTTGCCCGGGGAAGTAGCCGTCAGCGCTCCTTCTCCCGGAAGTGCTCGCGGGTCTTGACGGGCGGCGGCTCGAAGGCCGGCTCGAACCAGGTGCCTTCCTCGCGCAGCCTGAGAACCTCCTGGACGGCGCGTTCGAGCTGGGGATCGCGGCCCGCTGCCACGTCCTGCGGCGGGTTCTCGACCTCGATGTCCGGCTCCACGCCCCGGTTCTCGAGGCCCCAGCCCTTCTTGGGGAACCAGAAGGCGAACTCGGGCTGGGTGATCATGCCGGCGTCGATGAGCGGCTTGTCCCCACGGATTCCGACGACCCCGCCCCAGGACCGGCGCCCGATCACGGGCGCAAGGCCCTCGACCTGGACCGCCTGGGGGAAGATGTCGCCGTCGGAGCCGGCGAACTCGTTGGTGAGGACCACGAAGGGGCCGTTGAGCACCTTCTCCGGGTAGGTCCAGAGACCGCCTCCCCGGGCCCGATCCACGGCGATCACCGTGCGCCGGAACCGTTCCAGGATGAGTTGCGACACGAACCCGCCACCGTTCCAGCGCACGTCCACCACGAGGCCCTGCTTGTCGAGCTGCGGGTAGAACCACCGTTCGAACGCCATGAGGCCCCGGCTGCCCATGTCGGGGATGTGGAGGTAGCCGATGCGGCCGTCCGAGGCTGTGGTCACGGCCTCACGATTCCGGCGGACCCAGTCTGCGTACCGGAGCGGTTGCTCGCTCTCGAGGGGGACGACCACCACGTCCCGCTGTACGGCCCCCTTGGTCCCGGGCGCACGGTCGCTCACCGTGAGCACCACGGCCCGGCCCGCCTGGGCCTGGAGGGACGCCAGGAAGGGGCGATCCGGCCGGAACGGCTGGTGGTGGACCGACAGGATGTAGTGGCCCTCTCGCACGTCCACGCCGGGCTCGGCCAGCGGGGAGCGCACGGTGTCGGCCGCATCGCCCTTGAGGATGCGGGCCACCCGGAAGGCTTCGCCCTCGCGGACGAGGTCGGCGCCGAGCAGGCCCGTGGACACGGTGGGCGGGGTCACGCCCGGATCTCCGCCCCACAGGTAGGTGTGGCTGGTGGCCAGCTCGCCGATGACCTCACCCATGAGGTCGGTGAGATCGCCGCGCGTGGCGATGCGGGGCAGGAGCGCGGCGTACCGATCGCGGATGGCCTCCCAGTCGAGCCCGCCCAGGTCCTCCTCCCAGTAGAAGTCGCGCATCAGGCGCCATCCCTCGAGGAAGATCTGGCGCCACTCCTCCCGGGGATCCAGCTCCACGACCCCATCGGCCACGGACACGACCGCGTCGGACGTGTCGGCGGGCGGGGGTGCGGCGGCATCGAGCACCCGAAAGGTCCCATCCTCCTTGTGGACGGCGATCCGCCCTGCCCGGAACGCCAGCTCGAAGCCGGTCACCCCGGACATCCAGTCGGCGGGCTCCTCGTCCTCGAGCGAGAAGGCGACCAGCGTGCCCCCGCGCGCGGGCTTCTCCCCCATGCCCCGGGTGGTCTGGGAGAGCCAGAACACCGTGTGCGAGGTTGCACGCAGCGATCCGTAGTTGCCCGCGTCCACGGGAAACGCGACCACGCGATCCTCGATCTGCTCGAAGACGATCTCCACGGGCCGGGGAGCCCACGGCGCCTCCTCGGCCACCCCGAGCTTCCGGGCCTGGCGGCGCTGCTTCCGGCGCTGGGCACGGGTGAGTTCCTCCTCGGTGGTGGGCAAACCCTCCTGGTGGAGGAACGGGTTCTGGACGCCCGGCCGGAGCAGCAGGACGTAGGGTCGGGTCGTGCGGTCCTGGATGTAGGCGAAGTCCCGGTTCCCGAGCACCGGGTTCATCGTGCGATCTGAGAGGAAGTAGAGGAAACGGCCCTCGGGGTCCCAGGCCGGGCTGTGGTCGTGCGTGTGCAGGCCGGTGACCCGGTGGGTCTTCCCGGTCCGGCTGTCCCAGATCCAGATCGAGGAAAAGGAGCGGCGGTCCGTCCGGACGTAGGCGAGCCACCGTCCGTCCGGCGACCAGGCGTACTGCGTGATCTCCCACTGGTCGGACCGGTCGATGTCTCTCACCTCCCCGCCGGCCGCCGGGGCCACCCGCAGGGTGTAGGTCTGGTCGGACCAGGCGATCCATTTCCCGTCGGGAGACCAGGCGGGCGGAAGGTGCCACCGCCCAGGACTCGGCGGCAGCACCGTGGCCACGTCGCCGCGGCCCCACGCATCGGCCGTGACGATGGCCTGCTCCCCGCTCTCGTCGGTGACGTACACGACCCGGCGCCCGTCTGGCGCAAAGGACGCCCACGACTCCCGGGCACCGCTGCCCCGCGTGACCGGGAGCGTCACCCCGGGCTCGACGGGCACCGAGATCACCTCGCCGCGCGTGGTGAGGAGGAGGCGATCGCCCTGGGGCGACACGGTCCACCAGGTGAGCGTGCCGAGCGGGTCGGGGTACCGCGTACGGGCGAGGATCCGCTCGGAGGGCAGCGTGATCTCGAGGGTGCGAGAGGCGCCGGCGCCCGGATCCCAGACCACGAGGTCGCCGGCGAGCATGTACACGACCCGGCCGTCCGGTGCCATGGCGGGCCAGCGCACATCCCAGGTGTCCCCGTGGGTGTGCCGGCGGCGATCCGTCCCGTCGGGGGCGGAGGACCAGAGGTTGGCGGTGCCACCCTCGTCGGAGAGGAAGGTGACACGGCCGTCGTGCCACATGGGAAAGGCGTCGGTGCCCTCGAACGTGGAGATCCGACGGAAATCGGCCTTCTCGGGGTCGCCCACCCACAGGTCGGGTGCCGTGCCACCCCGGTAGCGCTTCCACGTGCGGTGCTCCCAACCCATCCGGACGAAGGCCCAGCGGCCGGTGGCGGGGTCCACGTCCAGGTTGCCGGCCCAGCCGAGCGGAAGCTCCCGCGCATCGCCGCCGCCCGGAGGCACGGTGTAGAGGTGGTAGGAGCGGCCGTGGGGATCCTCGGCGCGCGTCCGGAAGATCACCGAACTGCCGTCGGGCCACCAGCCCATGACCTCGTCCACCTCGGGATGCCAGGTGATTCGCTGCGGCTCCCCACCGGCCGCCGGCATCACGTACGCATCGTCGTTCCCGTCGTAGCGCGCGGTGAATGCGATCGAAGCGCAATCTGGGGAGAACCTCGGAAACCGCTCTTCTCCAGGGGCGCTGGTGATCCGGCGGGCCTCTCCCCCGGTCGCGGGGACCGTCCAGAGGTCGCCCTCTGCAAAGAACACGATCACGTCCCGGCACAGGTCGGGGTAGCGCAGGTAGGCGGGGGCGGCCTCGGAGGAAAGGGAAAGGAGGACGGCGGCGAGGACGAACGGCATCGCGATCACTCGGAGCGTGGGGGGGGAACGGGCTCGAGGGCTAGCTCGGGTGCGTCCTGGACGAACCGCACGTCGGGCGCCGCGACGCCCAGCGAGAACTGCATGCGGAGCGCCTCCTCGATGGTGACGTCCAAGGGGCGCAGGCGGGATCGCTTCATGGCCAGGACGAACCCCAGGTGCAGGTGGTTGGTGGGGAGGAACACCAGCACCTCGTCGTCCGGAGAGGGCTCGATGCCTCGGCCGGTGTCCTTCACGAGGAACCCGACCACCCACAGGCCGTCGCCCGGCCACTGGAGGGCCACGACCTGCTGGAACGCCGAGTGATCCGAGTCGCCCACGAGCGGCTGGACCACCTGCTTGACCGCCGCGTACACCGTGCGGACGAAGGGGATCGTGCCGATGAGGGCCTCCACGCTCCGGCCCACCCGCCGGACGAGCACGAAGTTCATGGCGAACCCGGCACCGAGGATGAGGACGATGGTGACGAGGAGGCCGAGCCCCGGGATGTGGAATCCGGCGATCTGCTCGATGGCGGGCGCGAACGAACCGTCCACGAGGTGAAACAGCGCCACGAGCACGTAGATCGTGACGTAGGCCGGGAGGACGGCCACGAGGCCGAGCAGGAAGACCCGCTTCAGGGATGGAACGGTCCGCTTCACGTGCGCCTCCAGAGGTCGGCAGGGGCGCAAGGATAGCCGCCCTGCGGGCACCGGCCAGGAGGCATCACGCGGGATCCGCCCGCCGGCCGCGCACCCGCTCCACGACCCACCAGGGGAGCGCGAGGAGGCCGAACACGACGAGGCCGAGGCCGCCCATGCCGAGCAGGTACCAGGGCCAGGGACCCATCAGGTCCAGGATCGAGGCGGTTTCGGGCTTGTGGCAGATGAAGCCGTAGTTGCCCCGGGTGACGAGGTTGATCCCCGCCGCGAGCGCCATCCAGAGGACCGTGAGGCCCACGATCCTCGACAGCGCGCCCCTTCGGAGCCGCATGCCCTCCACCACGAGCATGCACGTCACGGTCAGCCAGATGAGCCCGTGGGAGAGGAACATGTGGAAGTAGCGAAAGTGGGGGAACGTGTAGGGCCCGAGGTCGGGCGTGAGGATGGCCTGGGTCGCACCGCCCAGGCCCCAGAAGTAGACGATCTCGAAGAGCAGCGGGTGGCGGGTGAGCAGCAGGACCGCCGAGAGCACGACGGCCATGCCGCACAGGTGGAACGGCAGGTGGAGCCCGGCGTGGAAGTCGCCGATGTGAAGGTGCCACGCCTCGTAGGAGAGTTCCTGGGCCACGAGGAGCGCGGCCACCCCGATCCGGAACGGGCGACGCCAGGCCTCGTGCCGCCGGAGCACCAGGCAGGCCACCAGGATCACCGCGAGGAGGGTCCCGATGGCGGCCAGGTGCTCCGGCGAGAAGATCCGGAAGGGACCCGGAGGCCAGTCCTTGGCAAGGTAGGGTGCGAGCGAAGGCATGGGCAGCATCCACTGGCGCATCTCGGCGCCCCCCCCTATCGAGGCGTCGGCGCCCGGGACACGGATGCGGGATAGAAAGCCCTCATCGCCTTGGAGGCCCCGCATGACCCTCCCCTCGAACGCGGCCATCTCCCTCCTCGCCCTCCTGTCCGCGTGCGGAGATTCCGCCGACCAGGACGAGGACCCCACCGTCGTGGCGACCACCGTGGTGCTCGAGGGAGGCGGTGCGTGGGCCGTCCACGTGGACCCCGAGGCGCCCCTGCTCGAGGCCGATCCCCTGGACAGGCCCCGCGACCTCCTGGCCGGCGAGGCGCTCGACGCGGTGGACGCCACGCCTGCCGCGTTCCAGGACGGCCTCGCCCGCACCCTGGCGACCCTCACCGCCGAGGAGGCGGACCGCCTCGCCGCGGAGATCCTCGGGGCTCCCGCCGAGCAGGTGGACGAGGTGGCGTGGACCATCGGCGCCACGGACCCAGCCATTCTCTCCTGGCTGCTCGAGAACGGGTGGGAGTGGCTCTTCGCGGACAATGCGGCGGCCATCTACGCGCTCCAGGGCGTGCTCCCCTACGCCGACCTCGTGGAGTTGGAGGATGGCCGGACCACGCTCGAGACCGTGGGCGAGGAGGGCGTCTCGACGCTCGAACCGGATCTCTACTACCGGCTCGTGGCCTATCCGCGCGCGTACATCGATCTGCCCGCACCCAACGGAGACGTCTTCTGGCGGTCCTACTGGCTCGAGGACGACACCTACGGAGAGACGCTCGTCGAGGCGGTAGAGGGCGCGCTCACCGTGCAGGCCGCGGCCCTGGCCCTGGGCACCTGGATCCAGTCCTACATGACCTTCGGCTACACCTCCAACGACATCTGGCCGCTCGACATCTACTGGGAGGCGTACGGATCCTGCGGCGAGTACAGCATCCTCACCACCGCCGCGGCCCGCACGGCCCTCATCCCGACCGTCACGGTGTCCGCACGCGCCGACGACCACGAGTGGAACGAGTTCTGGGACGGCCGCTGGATCATGTGGGACAACAGCCTGGGGGAGATCGGTTCCAACCCGCACTACCCGTACATCGACTGGCCCGAGATCTTCGACGACGATCTCAACGGCAGCGGCGTGCTGGGCGAGGTGGCGCACGTCTTCCGCTTCCTCCCCGACGAGTCGGTGGAGCCCTCCGACCTCTACACCTCTCTGGTGCCCGTCGAGATCCACGTCACCGACGCGGCGGGAGCGCCGATGGAGGGCGCCCGGGTCCAGGCCCTCACCTACGAGTCCGGCTACTGGATGTGCACCTGGGCGCCCACCGATGCCGCGGGCGTGGCCTCCATGTCCATCGGAGACGACCAGTTCATCGCCTTCGCCGCAGATCATGCGTTCATGGAGGCCATCGAGGAGGACCGCTGGTCGCTCCGCACCGACCTGTGCACGCCGCCGTGTCAGGGGTCCCTCGCCTTCGAGGACATCCTCCCGCGGCGCGCGCTCGACCGGGGCAGCCCGCCCGAGGGTCCTCTCCGGCTCACGGCGTCCTGGATCGTGACCGAGAGCGAGGTCCGCGTGGCCAACCCCGTCACCGAGGGGTACGAGCTCGGCCAGACCTACGGAGTCAGGCAGGAGGGGGGCGCGGTGGACGTGTTCCTCCTCGACGCCGCCGGCCAGGAGCACTGGGCCGCGGGCGAGCCGTTCGACGCCTGGGCGCTCACACCGGCCACCGGTGTCGGCTCCCTGGAGGTGCGCCTGCCGGACGACGAGCCCTGGACCCTCGTGTTCTCCAACGAACCCTTCCCGGACGTGCATCGCACCCTCGAGGTGGACGTCCGGGTGGAGCGCATCCCCTAGCCCAGGCCGCCAAAGGGCTGCCCACCGGATAGGCAGCACGCCCCACGCCGGACCCCCCATGGATCTCCGACCCCGCTTCGACGCCACCACCCAGGCCTTCCTGCCCGCGATCGAGGCGGTCCTGGACGCGGTGCCCCGGGAATCCTGCCCGCCCGGCTCCACCCTTCCCGAGATGTGCGCCTACCACCTCGGGACCGGCGGCAAGCGGATCCGGGCTTTGGTGCCGCTGCTCGTGGCCCAGGACCTGGGGACGGACCCGGCCGACCTGGTGCCGTTCGGGGCCGCCTGCGAGATGCTCCACAACGCCACGCTCGTCCACGACGACCTGCAGGACGGCGACACCGTGCGACGGGGCGAGCCCACCGTGTGGCGGCGCTTCGGCGAGGCTCAGGCGGTGAACCTGGGGGACGCGATGTTCTACTTCGCGCTCCTGTGCCTCGATCGGCTGGCCTTCCCCCCCGAGCGTCGCGCCCGGGTCGCCCGGCTGCTCCTCGTAGAGACCCTCCGGGTCATCGACGGGCAGGAGCGGGAGTTCGCCCTGAAGACCCTCGAGGCCCCCACGTTGGAGGCATACACGCGCATGGTGGAGGGCAAGACCTCCGGCCTGTTCGTGCTGCCCCTGCAGGGTGCAGCCCTGTTGTGCGGCGCGCCGGCAGAGGTGGAATCGGCCCTGTGCGAGGCAGCCCGCCACCTGGGCGTGCTCTTCCAGATTCAGGACGACGTGCTCGACCTCTACGGCGAGAAGGGCCGAGGCGAACGGGGCAGCGATCTCGCCGAGGGCAAGCGGAGCGTGCTGGTCCTCCACGCCCTGGCCCACGCACCCGTCCCGGACGCCGCCTGGCTCACGGCCCTGCTCGACGCGCCCCGAGAGGCGTTCACCCCTGCCCACGCGGCCCGCGCAGCCGAGCTGTTCCGCTCGAGCGGATCTCTGGCCTTCGCGATCGACGGGATCCGGGCACGTCGCGAGCGGGCCCGGGCGGCGCTCGCGCGCTGGCCCGCGCTCGCGGAGCTGGCCGAGGGACTGTGCGACCTCTCCCTCGGACCCATCCACGGGATCCTGCTCGAGGAGGGCCGGCCGTGACCCAGGAGGACGCCCGTTTCTGCGTCGAGATGCTCCCCCGCGTGTCCCGTACGTTCGCGCTGTCCATCGAGGCACTGCCGCCGGGCCTACGCGATCCCGTCCGGGTGTCGTACCTGCTCTGCCGCGTCGTGGACACGGTGGAGGACGCCGCGGGCCTGCCCTGGCCCACGCGGTCGGCGCTCTTCGAGGCCTTCGACGACTGCCTGCTCGACGACGGCGCCGATCCGGCCGGCTTCGAGGAACGGGCCCTCGCGCTCGGCGAGGGCGGGGCCGACGAGGCGCTGTGTCGGGGTGCGGGAGCGGTGTTCCGATCCTTCCGCGCCCTGCCCGCGACCGATCGGGAGGCCGTGAGGCCGCACATCCTCGACCTCTCGCTGGGGATGCGCATGTACGCGGCTCGGGCCGCGCGACTGGGCCGCTTCCGCCTGCGCGATCTCGAGGACCTGGAGCGCTACTGCTACTACGTGGCCGGCACGGTGGGCGAACTGCTCACTCCCCTGTTCGCCGGGTACGTACCCGGCCTGGAGGCGAAGGCGGCGCTGGAGGCCCGAGCGGCTTCGTTCGGCCTGGGCCTGCAGCTCGTCAACATCGTGAAGGACGTGGCAGAGGACCTGGAGCGGGGCGTGCTGTTCCTCCCCGAGGCGCTCCTCGCCGCCCACGGGGCACCCGCGGACGAGCGCCTGCTCGATCCGGCCTTCCGTGAGGCCGGCCTCGGCGCGATCCGTCAGGTAGCGGCCCGGGCGCGCCTCCACCTGGAGCGGGCCCGCGAGTACACGCTGCTCTGGCCCATCCCCGAGGGCTCGGAGGTGGTCCGGTTCTGCGCCGTGCCCCTCCTGCTCGCCCTGGGCACCCTGGCCGAGGTGGAGTCCGGTCCCGACACGTTGCAGCGCGGACGCAACCCGAGGGTGTCCCGGGAGGCCGTGGCCCGGATCCTGAACGCGGCCGGCCGGGCTGCCGAAGATCCGCAGGCGCTACGCGGTCTCCTGCAACGCCCATGACCGACGTACCGGGCCTGCTCCGCGAGCGGCGCCCCTCCCAGGTGGGTCTCGCCACCTCGATCCCCAAGCTCAACGGCCGGATCTACACGCCACCCGCCGTGGCCTCCCGGCTCTTCGACCTGCTCCCGTGGCCCCCGGGCCCCCTGCTCGACCCGGCCTGCGGGGACGGGGTGTTCCTGGCCGAAGCCCTCCGCCGGATCGCCCGCCTGGCCCCCGGCAGAGCCGCCGACTGCCCGATCACCGGGTGGGACGTGGACGAGGAGGCGCTCGCCCTGGCCCGCGCCCGGCTCGCGGTCGTGGCTGCCGAGACGGGCCTTCCCGCGCCCGTCCTTTACCAGCGCGACGCGCTGGATCCGGGCGAGGAGGGCCGCTTCGCGTGCGTCGTGGGGAACCCGCCCTACCTCGAGGCCAAGCGCATGCCGGCCTCGCTCCAGGCCCGGATCCGGGCCGCCTGTCCGGTGGCCGCCCGCGGCGCCTTCGACCTGTACGGCGCTTTCGTGGAGCGCGCCCACGCGCTCGTGGGTCCGGGCGGCGCGTTTGGATTCGTGCTGCCGGACCGCTTCCTGGTGACCGCGTACGCCGAGGGCTTGAGGCGCCTGCTCCTCGAAGACGGCTCGATCCGCGTGGTGGACCTGACCCGCGAGGCCGTGTTCGAGGACGCGGCGGTCTACCCCGTGTTGCTCGCGGTCGTCCGGTCGGGTGCGCCCCGGTACCGCGTGGAGGACCCGTCCGGCGCGGGTGCGGACCTGCCGGTGGACGTGCTCTCGGGCCCCCTGGACGGCCTGATGCCCCTGCCGGACCCGTCCGTGGGGCGGCTCCTCGCGCGCGTGCTCGCGGACCGCCGCCTGGTGCCGCTCGGATCGGTGGTGCGCCCACGCTGGTGCGTCTCCTTCCACCGAGCGGGCCTGCGCGACCGATACACCTTCGACCATCGTCCAAACACCCCCTTCGCGCGCCCTTTCCTGGGCGGAGGTCGATTCGCGGGCAACCGGGAGGTGGAGCCGTTCCGGATCGCCTGGGCCGGCGGTTGGATCGACTACGACGAAGCCCGCGCTCGGGCCGACCGCAACCCCCTGCCCGCAGCCGAACAGTTCCAGCCGCCCCAGGTGGTGATCTGTCAGAACGCACGGCGCAGCCGGGCTGCGCTCGACGCCCAGGGTTTCGTGCTCAAGGACACGTTCCTGTCCCTGCGCTGCCTCCGGCGCGTCGACGCGGCCCTCGGCTGGCCCGAGTGGGTCACGATCCTGCTCAACTCGGCCTGCTGCCACGTGATCTACGAGGCCCTGTACGGCGGTACCCGCAAGGCGGGCGGCTTCCTCCACTTCCTGCCCCGCTACCTCGATCCCTTCCCCGTTCCGCCCCCGCCGCCCGGCGCGCGCGCCTTCCATGACCGCCTTGCAGCCGCGGCACGACAGGGGGCCACGACCCTTGCGGCGCTGGAGGCAGAGACGGTCGTGCGCACGGCCTGGGGCGTGACGCCCGACGAGAGCGTCCTCCTCGACGCCCGGCCCGTGCCGGAGCCCTGACCCGGCCCCTCCCCGGTCTACCGCTCCACGTCCAGGAGCTGCACCACGGGCCCCTCCGGGTGGGTGTCCTCCCTCAGGTCCACCCGGCCCAAGAGCGCCCAGGCGCCCAGATCCTCGTCGACCCTCGCCGTCGGATCCACGGCCACGGGCGGCAGGAGACGCTGGCGGACGGTCCAGCGGTGGGGGCCGTCGGGCACGATGCGCGTGTGGGTGGCGAGCCGGGCCCGGTGATCGAACCCCACGGCGCCGTACTCCTCGAGGAAGGGTTCGAGCGCGGCCGCGATCGCCTCGACGTTCCACGGATCGTCTTCGCCCCGCTTGAGGCAGGCGGCCGCCTCCTCCCAGTCCTCCCGGGACAGGGCCCGCACCACCGCGTGGAACTCGGCCCGGATGCGGGCCGCGAACGCACGCCGGTCCGCGGAGATGTCCACCGGCCGCTCCACGAGCCGGGGCGCGTCGGTGCCGCCGACCCGACGCTCCCACTCGTGTAGCAGGCTCTCGTCCACCACCGCGAGGAGGGCGCGCAGCCAGGCCACGAGGTCCACAAGGGCGTCCGTGTACATCGAGGAAGGCACGTTCTCGACGAGTCCCCGGTAGACCTCGGACAGGTAGCGCAGGAGCACCCCCTCGGATCGCTGCACACCCAGGTCCCGGACGTAGTCGGCGAAGGAGGTGAACGACTCGGCCATGGCGCGGGCCACGCTCTTGGGCCGGATCGCGCCCCGGACCACCCAGGGACGGGTGCGGGCGTAGGCGTGGAAGTGGGCCCACAGGGCATCCGCGTCCGGCTGGGGCCAGGTCACCTCGTCCAGGGCGGCGATGCGATCCTCGTAGGGCACACCCGCGGCTTTCAAGGCCTGCAGGAGCGCGGTCCGAGCCACGTCCACCTGGCGCTGCAGCACCGGTCGGGGGTCCTCGAGGATGGCCTCCACGCGCGTGAGTACGTCGAGCGAGTACGACTCGCTTTCGCGGTCGAGCGTACCGAGGGCGTCGAGCAGGTAGAGCGAGAGGGAGTGGTGGAGGCTGAAGTCGCGCTGGAGCCCCGCGTCCAGCAGGAGCCGCTCGTGGTCCCGGCGGGCGACCCCGGCCGCCAGCAGGTCCTCGAG
Source organism: Deltaproteobacteria bacterium (assembly GCA_016927815.1). Lineage (GTDB taxonomy): Bacteria > Myxococcota_A > UBA796 > UBA796 > JAFGLY01 > JAFGLY01. The sequence goes on from JAFGLY010000156.1 coordinate 16,895, forward strand.
CAGGTCGTCGGTGCGGGCGTGAAGACGCGCCTTCTCGGCCTTGGCGGCGTGACTCTCGTCCACGAGGCGGTGGAGCGCATCCACGCCCGGGCGCGCGTCGCCCCCCTCGTCCGCCGCCTTCTGGAGCACCGCGAGCAGGCGGCCGTGGTCCACCGTGAACCGGCTCTCGAGCGGCTCGGGCCGGCTCGCCACGAGCCTGTGGAAGGTGGCCTCGTCCCAGGGCTTGTAGTTGTGGGCCGGAGGCTGGGCCCGGACCGTTCGCCGCTTCTTCCGCTCGTCCGCCATGGCGTCGATCCGGGCGTTCTGGATGACGTGGGCCGGCGCCTGGACCACCACCCAGCCCCGGTCGTCGTAGCCCGCGCGGCCCGCCCGACCGGTGATCTGGTGGAACTCGCGGGCCTCCAGGATGCGCGTCTTCGTCCCGTCGAACTTGCAGAGCCGGGTGATCAGCACCGTCCGGATGGGCACGTTGATCCCCACGCCGAGCGTGTCCGTGCCACAGATGACCTTGAGTCGCCCCATCTGCGCGAGCCGCTCCACGAGCAGGCGGTAGCGGGGCAGGAGCCCGGCGTGGTGCAGGCCGATGCCGTGGAGCAGGGTCCGCTTCAGGGTGGGCCCGAACGGGCTGTGAAACCGCACATCGCGCACCGCCTCGGCCAGCGCTCGCTTCTCCTCGCGGGTGCACCAGTCGGTGCTCATGAGGGCCTGGGCCTGCTCGCTCGCCTCCGCCTGGGTGAAGTGCACCGCGTAGACCGGCCAGCGCTCCCTTGCGACGAGACTCTGGAGCGCCTCGTGAATCGGGTCCATGCTCCAGGCGTACTCGAGCGGCACGGGCCGGTGGACGCCGCGGACTTCGGCCACGGGCCGGCCCGTGCGGCGTTCCAGGTCCTCCCGGATGGCCGTGGTGTCGCCGAGCGTGGCGCTCATGAGCAGGAAGGTGGCCTGTGGCAGCGTGAGCAGCGGCACCTGCCAGGCCCATCCCCGATCCCGGTCGGCGTAGAAGTGGAACTCGTCCATGACCACGCTGGCCACGAGCGCCCGTGCGCCCTCGCGAAGCGCGAGATTGGCCAGGATCTCGGTGGTCGCGCACAGGATGGGGGCATCGCGGTTCACCGCGCCGTCGCCGGTGAGCATGCCCACGAACTCGGCCCCGAAGAGATCGCAGAGCGCGAAGAACTTCTCGGAGACGAGCGCCTTGGTGGGCGCGGTGTACCAGGTCGGCCGCGCCTCGGCGAAGGACTTGAAGTGCAGGGCCGTGGCGACCAGCGACTTGCCGCTGCCGGTGGGCGCGTCGAGCACCACGTGCTTCCCCGAGAAGATCTCGAGGATCGCGTCCTCCTGGTGGCGGTAGAGCGCAAGGCCCTGCTGGGCCACCCAGTCCAGGAACGCGCCCAGCATGGCGTCCGCGTCGGGGAAGCCTTGCTCGGGGATCCGGGTGTCGAGGCGGGGTGTCGTCATCTGGGGGTCGGACGCGCCGCCGGTCAGGGCGCGTCGAGGGAGGGCAGCCAGGTGGCGCGCCCCGTGGACGCCCCCAGGGGCGTCTGGAGCCTCCAGAGGAGACGGTTCGTGTCGTCGTAGGCGTCGATGCGTCCCTTGGTGGTCCAGGAGACGAGGAGGCCGCCGTCGGGGAGATCCTTGACGTCGCCGAGGAGCGAGATCAAGTCGCCGTTCGGTTCCATGATGAAACGGACCAGGTCCGCGGTCCGGGCCTCGGCGTCGTAGGTGTAGACCGCGGCCCGGGAGATCGGGGGGTTGCGGTGGTTGCCGTTGTCCATGACGAGCAGGCGGTCGTCCTCCACCGTGGAGGTGTGGGCGTGCATGAACTCCGATCCCGGCGGGGCGAAGGAGAACTCCCCGTAGGGACCGCCCATCACCCAGAGGAGTTGGCCGCTGGCCCGGTCGATCTTGAGGAGCGCGTCGTAGTGGCGGACCATCAGGTACCAGGCGCTCGCGTCCTCGGAGAGGACCAGCCCGTTGGCGTGGGTCCAGTCGTAGATCACCTGCCCGGTGGCCTCCACCTCCATCCGGCAGCACGCGCAGAAGATCTCGGGCTCGAACCAGTCCGCGAAGTCGAAGACCTCGCGGGTGGATCCGTCCGGCGCCATCTCCCAGATGGCCTCCCAGATCAGGGTGCCGTCCTTCCACGGGGCATCGTACTTGGCCAGGTAGCCGAACCCGCCCCCCGGCAGGGGCGCCCCCGAGTAGGCGCGATCCAGGGGCCAGACCTCGTGGGTGGTTCCGTCGAGGGACACGTGGTGGACGTAGCCGTTCGTCGAGAGGTAGTCGGCGGCGTTGGTCGTGAACCAGAGCGTGCCGTCGCCGGCCACGAGGGAGTTGAGCACGCGTTGGCCCTCGACCGTGACGTGGTACCAGGCCGGGCGCCCCTGGGTATCCCAGATCACCACCGCGTCCTTCCGGTCCAGGGTCAGGACGTGCGTGAGGACGTAGCCCCCGTCCGGCAGGACGCCCTGGACGTGGGCATCGGGGATGGCCGCGGGGGCAATCGGGATCTCGAGGGTGACCGATCCCACCTCGTCCTCGCTCCCGTCTCGATCGAGGCTCACCTCGAGGAGGGGAGCCGTGCCCGGGAGAAGCCCCACCGCCGAGAGATGGTGGTCGCTCACGGCCTCATTCCCGTGGACCTCCCGCGGGTGGCCGTCGGGGTCCACCCACCGGACGACGCCCACGCCCTCGGGACCGCCGGACCAGTTCACGTGCACCACGGTGGGAAAAGCCTCGTCGACCCAGGCGACGACGGGCCCCGCCTCCTGGCATCCCGCGGCCAGGAGGGCGGCGATCCCCGCGATCCACCCGTGCGTGAACCCGACCCGCGCCGAGCACGGCCCGGTCGGTTCACGCATGGGAGGCTTCACCTACCGGTCCGAGGACAACCAGATCGCCACGCGGCCGGAACGGATGGTGCTGCTGTCCGCCGTATCCCAGTTGACCGCCGCCAAGGCCAGGTCCGGCAGGCCGTC
>JAFGLY010000005.1 GCA_016927815.1 Deltaproteobacteria bacterium
GGGCACATCTCGTGCCAGGATCGCGATCGGCCCCAAACGCCGAACCGCTGCGGGTCAGGCCGTCGGAAGTGTCGGACGGATCGTCGGATTCCGACACCTGCCGACACCCGGGCCGCCCGGGATGCGGCCGGAGGCAGCGTTGTCGAGGCCTGCCGGCTACCCGTGACGGGCCGCGAGCGCCTTGGCGACCCGGGCCGCGTCGGATCGACCGATGCGGCGAGACACGAGATCGGCTCGGAGTTTGTCCGCCTCGCGCCTGGAACGCAGCGACTCCAGGAACTCGAACGTACGCGCCAGCCAGCGCCAGAAGACCGCCCAACGTCCCGTACCCCGCGAGGTCCGCATGGCCAGACGCCGCTCGGCCAGGAGGGCCGCCAGGCCGTCGAGCGTGCTCCGGCCTTCCCCCTCCAGCCCCAGAGCGGCCAGACGACCGGTGGCGAGCCAACCCTCCACGGCTTCCACGGCCTGGGCCGTGTCGGCCACGCCCAGGTCGGGGCGGGCGGCCAGGCTGCGTAGGATCTCGAGTGCCTCGGCTCGGTCCGCTCCTTCGAAGCGCGCAATCGCGTCCAGGACCTTCTGCACCGAGAGCCAGCGGTACACGAAGTCCAGGCCCGTGCCCTTGATGTTCTCGATGCCCATGGCCCGCACGTGGCAGCCGGCAGGAGCGGTCGTGACGACCCGGTGCATCACCTGATCCCCGGTAAGGGAGGGATCGAGGAGTGGGACCACGCGCGAGGACAGGAGCCGACCGAGCGCGGCGATGGCGGTCTCGATCGACCAGTCGTCGGTGGAGGCGAGGAGGTGGAGCCAGGACACCTCCCGGAGCCACTGGGCCACGCACGCGTCGAGCCCACGGTCGGGTTCGACGGGATGGACGACGAGGGAGAGTGCCGCGGCCTCCGCGCTGCCGGACCAGAAGGCCTGGGCGTCCTCGGGCAGGTCCCGCCCCAGAAGTGAGCCTAGACGCTCTTTGGCCTCCTCGAGGGAGAGCGGGTCCCGACGGGTGCGACGAGCGATCTCCCGGACCAGTCGGGCGCGTGCGTCCGGGCCGCTCCCGGCAACGTCGCGAAGGTGCTCGGCGAGCGCGACCCGGAGGGCCTGCGCCTGCTGGTCGCGGAACGGAGCGACGTTCGTGCCGATGATCACGATCGAGTCGGCCACGACGTCGAGTGCGGCCACGCGAGCGAACACGGCCTGGCGGGCCAACCGGTCGGCACGGTTGTTGGCCACCACCGCGATCCAGTCGGTGAGCCCCGCCCCGGGGTGCCGGGCATCGAACCCGGATCGGGCCCAGTTCGAGAGGAACCCGGCGCGCTCGTTCGCGGACATGCCGTTGACGAAGGACGCACGCCGTTCCTCGTAGTGCATCGGGCCGTACTCCTTGAGTACGCCCAGGTCGGGCACCACGTGGTCGGCCACGCACTTGAGCGCGACGTCGGGGGCGATGCCCAGCTCCTCGGCCAGTCGCACCACCATGGCCACGTTGCGCGGATGCTCGTCGTAGGGAATGCGCCCCAGCACGTCGCAAGGCAAGAGCTTCCAGGTCTCGGGCCGCAGCACGGTCAGCGTCGTCCCCTGCCGCCGGGCTTCCGCCTCGAGAATGGGCGCCATGTGCTGCTCGGTGGTGAACGCTCGGCCGCGCCGGGGGAGGAAGGCCGAGATGACCTCGGCCACGTCGCGTCCGGCCGGACCCTGGATGTCCTCGTGGTCCGGGTAGGCGTTGGTCAGCGTCGTGAAGTCGTCGCAGGTCCAGTGCTTCTGCAGGATCTCGACGTAGTCGGGGTTGAGTGCCATGCACTCCCAGAGGAAGACCTGGACGCCGGTGGCGGCCGCGAAGGAGATCACGTCGGCCTGCTCGTGGATCGTGGCCTTGCCGTCCGGCCGGTACAGGAAGACCTCGGTGGGATCGCGACCGGGAACGCTCGTCACGACCATGGCCTCGCAGCCGGTGGTCTTGCACATCACGCTGTAGCCGAGGCCATGAAAGAGGGCGGCCTTCAACCGCTCGGTGCCGGACTTGCCCCTGGATCCCCAGCCTCCGATCACCAGCGGAAGGGCGGATCGATTGCGGCGGATCTTCCGAGTGCGGACGATGGACCGACCGATCCAGTACACCGCCAGCCCTGCGGAGAACGCTGCGAGCTGAGCGACCGTGTTGGAGTCGAGAGCGGCCAGGTGGGCGACCACGTCGTCCAAGTCGGCCAGGCCGAAGCCGAGGACCGGCCCGAGCGCCCGGCGCTCGACGACGAACCCCGTCTCCTGGACCAGGTGGTCCCAGATGGCGACGGCATCGGGATCCTCGGAGGCGATGAGCCGTGCGCGCTGGTCGGCGAGCCTCCTGTAGCCGAGCTGGATGGCGATCCAGGCCCGCCATGGAGGGACCGCGGGGTGAATGGAGAGGTCGACCCGGGGCGTGCGCAGGCGGATCCCGCCGCGCGCGGCAGCGCGCAGGAGCATGGAGGGCAGAGGCAGATCGGATCGCCAGTCGAGTCGCGTGGGGCTGGCGGTACGCTGGCCTGGAACCCGCGTGGGCGTGGCCTCTGCGAGGCGCGACGAGGGGGCGACGAGCCGCCCGGGCGGCACGCGGTCTGTCACGTGGGAAAAGGCCTGCCGCTTGTCGTTGTGCAGGTGGGTGGCCTCGTACAGGAGCCGCCACGGCTGGAAGCCCGCCCGCTCGCCGTGGTACACGAGCCAGCCGCGCGTGCCGCCCGTGATGGAGCGATCGGTCGCGTCTGCAGAGAGGTCGAACCCGTCGAACGCTGCCAGGGCGAGCACGTCGAGCAGTGCGTCCTCGTCCAGCCGGGCGACAGGACCGTCCTGGAAGTGGCGAACCTCGCCGGCACCCGAGGTGTCCAGCCAGTCCTCGATGGCGCCCAGCGCGTCGCGCCGGACGGGGTCGGCCTGGACGTCGCACCAGTGCAGGAGCGCGGACGCGGTGATCCCGAGGTCGCCCTTCTGGGTGCGCCAGCGCGCCAGAGCGTCGCCCCACTCCGCCGCGACGCGGGCCGCCTCGTCCGGACCCACAAGACGCCGGCGGTCGAGGAGGGCGCGGATCACGATCTCCGCCACCCAGGCGTCCGAGGACAGGGCTGCGGCGCCCAGCGCGATCCAGCGGCCGTCCTGAGGGCCCGACGGCGGCATGCAGCACACCGCGGCGGCCGCCCGAGGCACGCGATCGCCCGGAAGGGCCAGCCACGCGACCAGGGCTGCCACGTCCTCCCAGCGGGGCGAACCGGCGAGCGCGCGGGCGACCTCGATGCGGACGTGCTCGCTGGGATCGGGCTCCTCATGCAGCGCTCGGAGCACCTCCCACCGATGGTACCGGGCGGCCAGGGCTGCGACGCGAGCCCTCACGAAGAGGTGATCGGGCGGCAGGGTGAGGCCGATCGCGGTGTTGGGGGCCCCGATCCCCAGGAGCACGGCATCCATGTCGGGCCCGGCCGGTTGGAGGCCGAGCCAGGCTTCGAGGCAGGCGACCTGGACCCACGGGTCCTGCCGAGCGTCCCAGGCGAGGTCGAGGAGGCGCTGGCGAGCCGATGCCGCACCGGCCGCCTCGCAGGCCGAGGCGCTGCCCATGAGCCGCGCGGCGGCCACGCGGACGGGCCAGGGCCCGGACCCGTCGAGGAGGGTCGCGGCCGCGTCGCGCACGGCGACCCGATCGTCCTCCGGGAGCGCGTCCGTGCCCTGGGAGGCGAGGGCGAGGGCCAAAAACTCCCAGGCCTGCCGCACCTCGTGGACCGCGAGCAGGAGACGGTCGGTGACCGCCTCGGGGCCGAGGGCCCGGTCGAGGGCCTTCAGATCCCCCAGGAGGGCGGCTCCGGAGGCCGTGCGGGCCAGGGCATCGGCGAGCGCCGGCCGGATCTGTCCCGTGGCACGCGCGGTCTCGAGGGACTCGCACAGGGCGGCGGCCTCGCGCTCGGCAACCGTCACCTCGCCGGTGAGGACGGGGACGAGGGCCGCCAGGACCCGCACCGGGGGGAGATCGGGCCGCTCGTGGGACAGGTCGTCCAGACGGCGGATCAGGTGGGCGAGGGTGTGGCGTCCCGCCCGGCGTGCGACCTCGGGCATGGCAGAGAAGACCGCGGCCCAGGTCATCGTCCCTCCAGCGATCGGGCTGCAGCCCGCTCGGCACCCCACCCCGCGGCATGGGGAAAAGCAAGGGACGAGGGCCTGAGATCTCCGATTCCCCGGTCGCGCGAGCCGAGGACCAGGACCGATGCGCCCCCCAGGACCGCGTCCCAGTACGGCTGCCAGACCAGGCTCGCGCCCAGGCGCATGCCCAGGCCCCGGCGCACCCAGATCCAGGTGCAGCCCTCCAAGCGCCACTCCGGGGAGTCGTAGGGGAAGGCCCGCTCACTGTCCGCGAAACGGTGATCCAGCGAGGCTCCGGCGCGCAGCCAGAGGGACGGAGCGCCCAACTCGAGGCGGCCGCCTATCCGGGCCCGGTCGAGGGAGGTCGGCGTGGGGTTGGAGGTGGCGTCCGTCCAGCCCGTGAGGCGCAGCCACGGACCGGGGGACCACCGGAACTCCAGAGCGGGGCCGAGCGCCAGCGGATGGGCCGCCTTGTACGCAGACCAGTGCCAGGTGGGCGCCTCGGGTGCCCCGGAGCCGAGGCGCACGTCGCCTTCGGCGGCGGCGAGCAGGGTGAACCGCCTCCGCAGGGGGACGTCCCAGCGCAGGCGCGTACGTGCGTGGGTCGCAGACAAGGGAGCCCCGGTCACCCCCGTCACGGCGTCCAGGTCGAGGAGGAGCCAGGTGTGTGCGCGACGTGCCGCCAGGCGCGCGTCGATGCCGGCCGAGGCGAACGCGTAGCTGCCCTGGGCGGCCCGATCCCCGCCGATCCTCCCCTCGACCCACAGGGGGGCCTGCCCAGGTCTCGTGGCGAGAAGGGCCTGCAGGCTGGTCCTCGAGGCCGTGGCCGGGGCGTCGTCGGGCTGGTCCTCCCCCGTACGGACCGCGACCCGGACGCCGGAGGACACGAGGGGACGCCCGACCGGCCGTGCGGACGAGAGGTCTGCCGAGGCAGGAGCAGGCGGCACCTCCGGCAGCCGGAGGCTCGGCGTTCGGAGCGCTGCGAGGTCGGCGCCGACGGGAACGGACTCGGCTGCCGGGACGCGGGCCCGGACCTGGAATCGCACGGGATCGAGCGTGCGGAGAGCGACCTCGAGCGGCCCGGAGAGTCGGATCGGAACGCGGAGGTCGGCCACCCCGTCCACCGTGAACCGCTTCTCGAAGCACCCCGAGGCTCCCTCGACCGTGAGATCGACGACGGTCGGGGCGCCGTCGCGGGCCACGACCAGGCCGAGCGTAGTCGGCCCGAGCACCTCGAACGTGGCAACCCCGTTCGCCCGAAGGGTCCAGGCGCGTCCGGGCATGGGGCGGACGCCCTGGGGAAGGAGGCATTCCACCGAGATGCCATCGGACGGCCGGGCTCGGAGCGCGAACGCCTGGCCCGGGGGCAGTCGGAGGACGCCGGGGGTTCCCCACGAATCGACCTGGATGTCGCTCACGATCCGACCGTCCGGTGCCCGGGCCTCCACGGTCACACCGGCCAGGGGCTCGATCCTGGCCGAGCGGGCACGGACCCGCACCTCGCGGGGCTGGCTGCCGGCAGGGAGGAACAGTTCCCATCCCTCGGGAAGGGACACGGCCTGGGGCCATGCGTCCGGCCAGAGGGCATCCTCGATCGCGTCGTGGGGGGTTGTGAGCACGAGGCCGGGCGCTGGCAACCCGTCCCCGCGAACCTGGTGGATGCGCTCCCAGCGCGAGAGGGCTCGAACGGGCCCGAGCCAGGGATGGGTTTCCTCGGGTTCGCGAGCCAGAGCGTCGGTATAGGCCCGCGTGCGCTGGTCCGGCGTGAGGATCTGCCCCTCGAGGATGGCCCTGCGCCACCGTTCGCACGGATCGAGGCCCGAGGCTGCGAGGGCTTCCGCCACCGCGACGTGATCGCCTCGAGCGGCCGGCAGGACGAGTGACGCGTCGGGCACCCAGGCAGCATCCTCCGGCACCCACCGTCCCGATCCCCAGGCGAGCCGCCCCTCCTCCCGTTTCACGGCGAGGCCCAGGGCTCGGGCATCCGCGAGGCCGGGCCGGATCAGGAGCGCACGGGCCAGGTCGCTCCAGCCGAGCCGGGGCTGGCCCAACGCGAGGAGGAGGTCGGCCCGCGCCAGGAGCGCGCTCGCGCGTTCGGGGTCCCGGGTGGCCGAGGCCACCGCCCGCGACAGGTTCCGCAGATCGTCGATCGTCGGAATCTGAGGGGGGGCGGCATCCCCGGGCGGCTCGGGTGTGGGTTGCGTGGCGGCCTCCTCGGCCGGTCCAGCCGCCGACACGCGCACGAGGCCGCCCGGTGCCTCCACCTCCAGGGGGCCGACCACCGCTTCGAGCGGGATCGCCATCGGCGCCGAAAACGCACGCCCGTCCTCGGTTCGCCGGGCGGGCTCCGGCCAGGGCAGGAGACGGAGGCGGAAGGTCTCCACCGTGCCGGCGCGGACCGCGCGCACGGTGAAGGGACCGGGCGTCTCGTGGGGGACCGTGACGAAGAGCGTGATGGACGGGCTGTCCGGGACGTCGAACCGGACCGCGCGATCCGCGGGGTACCACGTCATGGCCTCGGCCCCCTGGGCGGTGCGGTCCGGGGGAACCTCGGCTCGCACCCGCATCGTGCAGCCCTCTACGGACGGCTGGACGGCCGGGGCGGGCTCTGGCCCGGTCCACAGGAAGCGGTTCACGCTGCGGGAAGGGGTGGCCCACCAGCGGTCCTGGCCCAGGGTCACAGCGCAGATCGATCCGGGAGACGGATCGAGCCACAGGTGGACGCGCCCGTCCGAATCCACCACCGGGAGCCCCTCGGCCTCGGAGGGATCGAGCCACCGGGCCACCGATCGCTCGACGCTCCGGGCGCGCTCCGGGCCGAGGAGGAGCAGGGCCGACCCGGCGAACAGAGGCCGGAGCGACATGGTTTCGACGGGTTCTGCCTGGGGTCTGCCCAGGACGGTCGTCGAGACCGGTTCCTTCCCCAACCCGTCGAGCGGCAGAGCCGCCGAGGCCCTCACGAGGGCGGGGCCGTCCAGGACGAGGCTGTGCCGGCCCGGCCCGACGAGCACCCTCCACTCGACCTGCTGGCCCAGGGGTTCGCCGTCGAGGTCGACCGGAACCCGCGAGGGGCCCGAATCGAGGACGACCTCGGTCCGGTCCTCGGACACGTCGCAGGAGAGCGGTCCGCCGTCGACCTGGAGGCACAAGGGACGCCGCGGTCCGAGCCTTCGCGCGACCACGCGGATCCTCCGGGGACCCACGATCTCGAGGTTGGGTGCCGAAGAACGCCACCAGGTCGTCGTCGGTTCGCCCCCGAGCGACAAAGGCACCGGTTCTGCCCCTTCGGGCACGGGGAAGGACCATGCCACCGGCCAGGGCCCCGGGGGTCTCCAGGCCAGCCAGCGGTTCCGCCAGTCTCCCTCCTGGGCGAGCCAGGCCCGCGCCTCGGGGTCCGCCTCGACCCGCTTCGCGAGCGCCGCTTCCTCCCCTGCCTCCCGCTCGGCGCGGGCCAGCGTCCACGAGGTCGACGCGACCCTGCGCGCCTGGACCTCGCAGCCGGCCGGCCAGGCCCAGGTCCCGAGGGAGGCCGGGGCGAGGGGGTACCGGTTCCAACCCTCCGCATCGGGCGTGGGTTGGGAGAAGGCGCCCTCGACGAGGGCCGCGCCGCCTTCCGGGAGCAGGAGGGCCCACCGTCGCCCGTCCCCCGGGCAGCGGGCCCGTACGACCGTGTCCCCGGGCACCTCAATGACGCATAGAGGCGCCTCGAGCCCCACCTCGAGCGTACCCGGTACGGACCGCACCTCCTCCCAACGGGCGTCCATCAGGGCAGACGCCGCGGACAGCAGCGCGAAGAGCGTCACCATCGCCGCCTCCGCCTCACCATGCGTCCTCCAGGACGGCCGCGAGTGCCGCGCGCCGTGCCGGATCCTCGACCAGGAGGCGCCGGGTCTCCGATGCGAGCTCGAGGTGGAGGAACCGGCGGCCTGCCCGGGAGAGCGCCCGTCCCTGGACGTTGGTGGTGCCTCCCAGGACATCGACGTCCCGGCCCCAGGCTGCGACCCGTCCGAGCACCGGCTCCAGGGCCTCGGCCAGGTCCCCCGCGTAGGATTCGGCCGCTCCGAAGCTCACCACCGCGTCCCAGGGCAGAGCCTCCCGCGTAAAGCCGTGGAGTTGGACGAACCCGAGCGAGGGATCGCCCGCGGCGAGCCCGATGGTAGCCGCCTGGAAGAGGCTCCCGTACTCCCGCGTGACGTCGCCCGGATGGACCTCGTGGGCGGGCGACTCCCCGGGCAGCGACCGGTACCGGTGCACGGTGTTCCACAGGGTGGCACGCGCCTGGCTCTCCAGGAAGAGCTGCCGCGCGATGATGCGCGTCGGCGCCTCGAAGAACGCGTGAGGAGCCTGCCAGACCCAGGGGCGAGCGGGTCCGCACCGGACGACGAAGAACCCCGAACCCCGGTGCTCTCGCCCCTCGCGGACCACCACGAGGCGAGGTTCGCCCTCCAGGAGATCCACGACCATGTCCACGGGTTCCAGGAGGCGGCGCGCCTCGGGGACGGCCTCGCACGGATCCGGGGCGGCGGCGAGCGCCCGCATGGCCTCCCGTACCGCCTCTCGCTCGGAAACCACGGGAGAACGCCAGGTGACGTCGCTTCTGGACGTCTCCCAGGCGGCGTCCAGGACCTCGCCCGGACCGGCCAGGGCCATCGTGATCCAGGCGAGCGCGATCACTCTCCCCCTCCCGCCGGGACCATCCCCGGCTCTTCGGCCCGCGCGGGACCGGTCGGCTGGTCCGACTGGATCGCGGCACGAATCCACACCCGCTCGTCGGAGCGGTTCACGACCTCGATCCGGTGCGTCGCGCCGACCAGGTCCTCGCCCAGGGCCAGCGCCCGGGGTTGGAGCACGGACGCCTCGAGGTCTGGATCGTCGAGCACGATCGCCCGATCGGGAGTGGGTACCAGCATCCAGTCCCGATCCGCATCGCTGAAGGCCTCGAGGAGCCCGGCACGCCGGCTCACGTGTCCACCGTCGAGCAGCACGCGGAGCTCTGCGTCGCTGTCCGCGAACCCTCCGACGCTCACGAGCTGCCCCGGCCACTCCCGCTCCACCTGGAAGACGATGCCGGATCCCGCGTCCACCGGCCAGGCCACCAGGGGCCGATGGGGCGCCGCACACGCCTCGTCGGGCTCCCCCCACGTCCGCACCCAGAGCGAGGAGCCAGCGGGACCCTGGAACGAGAGGTGTGTCCGCGCGCGCTCTCCGGCGCCCGACAAGCGGGTGACCCGCTGTCGGAGCCTGCCCCGACGCCAGGGCGCGCCGTCCAGCCTCACCTGGAAGGCTCGACCGAGGGACGAGGCATCGGGGGTCCACAACACGCCCTTGAGGCGTCCCTCCAGCGCACGGACGGCCTCGGGCCCCCAGGCCACCCTCTGATTGCCTTCCTGGGGTTCGTGACGGCAGTAGAGGAGCCCGGGTCGCGTACGCGGGCCCGGGACCAGCCACGTACGGCCCGTGGCCCGTTCGTCCGCCGGGCCGAGGCTGCGCCAGTGGGGCGTCTCCCGGACCCCCGGCTCGGGGATACCGTCGCCGTCCAGATCCCTCGCACCGCGGCGCTCCAGTCGGACGTTGGCCGCGAAGCGGATCTGCGGCAGATCCCCTCCGTCCGGAAGCACCACGTGCCACTCGGACGCCAGGAGCTGACGGAACCGGAGGATCACGTCGGGGGTCTCGGGGCGTGGGTGGAGGCCCGCTTCGCCGACGGGCGCGCTGCGTGTCCGGACGACCACGACCATCTCCCGAGCGGCGCCCACCGACAGGCGGCGGACCTGTGGATCGTGCGGGACGAAGAGCACCGTCGCTTCTCCGATCCATCCCCTGCCGGGAAGGACCGTCTCGTAGCGCGAGGGTGTGGCCGGGACCGAGGCCTCGGCCCGCCATTCGACGACCCCGTCGTCTCCCACCGCCTCGACATCCAGGACCCGAGGCGTGCGATCGCCGGGTCCCGAGAGGATCGGCCGTGCGATGATCTTCACCGGAGCCCCCGACTCCATCCACTCCAGGGGGATCTCGACGCGGTGCGCGGCATCGATGCGCCACCCGCCCATGTACCGCCACTCCGGACCCAGGAGCGTCCCCTCCTCCCCTCGGCGCGCCGGATCCACCTCCTCGAGCAGGGCTCCCACCGACCAGCCGGCGATGGCCTCGGGATCCGGATGGTCGAGACTCGCCAGGATCGGCCCGACGGGCCGCCCGGTGCGGTTGTGCAGGTGGAGCGAGACGGGACCGTCCAGCAGGAGGTCGTATCGCACGGCACGGGTCTCGCCCGGGAGGCCCAACGGCGTGTCGGGGGAGCAGGAGGCACGCCATGCGTCGGGGTGGTTCTCCCACACGAGGTGGTGATCGAGGGACGACACGTCCTCTCCGCCCGAGATCCTCACCGCCAGGGGCCCCACGAGATCCAGCGCCACGGACCGGCCCGGTGCCAGGACGATGCCGGCGGTCTGCTGCTGGACCGACGAGAGGGTCAGGTCCGCGCTCGTGATCCATCGGGAGAGGTGACCCGTGCCCTTGCCGCCTGCAGGACGAAGGACGTGCCACGCGGTCCCGGCCACGGACCGGCGCTCCCCGAGGTCGAGCAGGGACCAGTCGGGCAGGCCGGTGCGACGGGTCCAGGCCTCCCGGGCCTGACGGGTCGCGGTGAACCCCTGGAGCGCAGCGCCGACCCCCCCGCTGTCCACGGATCCGAACGGCCTCAAGAGGAGACCGGTCTCCCCTCCCGAGACGCGCAGCACGCCTCCGTCCGGCAGGACGGCCCGACCGGGGACCAGCGTGGTGCGCCCGTCGGTCACGATCCGCGGGTCGTGGAGCAGGCGCGTCGCCCAGCGCGGGGGCGCCGACCCCAGGCTCGGGAACCACGTCACCCGGGTCCGCTCCACGAAGGTCCGGTCCTGGACCCTCTGGCCGCTGCCATCGATCCACTCGAGGCGCACCGGGTAGTCGAGCCACTGCACGGGATTCTCGCCCATCCCTGGGGGCGCGAAGGTGTGGGTCTGCAGCCGGACCGTCTCCACCTCCGCCGGAAGGTTCAGGTCGAGGATCCCGCGAGACGGGACCTCGTAGCAGATGGAGGGCGCGCCCTCCTCGGACCCCGGGATCCCGCTGCCTCGCACGGCCTGGATCGTGGCGAGCGAACAGGCCGCGAAGACCAGCAGGCCGAGGACGGGCCAGAGCCGCCTCACCGCACCCTCCCCTCGGTCCAGGGCCAGCACCCGTCCAGGGGGAACCGGACCTCGGCGATCGGGTTCCCCGCGACCGCAGCGCACAGCCCCTGCCCGTCCCAGGTGAGCAACGCGAGCCTGAGCCCGCTGTCCAGGACCCGGACCCTGCCCCCGGAGAGGGTGCGGACCGCGTTCAGGCTCGCCTCGTCGAGGGTGTCGACGTGCTGCCGCATGGCTCGGAGGAGATCCGAGGCCCCCTGTCCGGACCGCTCGGGATCCACGCGATCGAGGAGCGACCGGGACTCTGCCGTCGAGGTGACCCGTACGCCGTGTGCCCGGTACCAGGCCACCCTGCGGGCGTGGGCCGGCGTCCCTTCCACTTCGGCGAGGAGATCCGGGGAGAGCCACCCGACGATGGCTCTCCGGGCATCGAGCGCGGCGAGGTAGCGGGTCGGAAAGGCCGCGTAGGACGCGAGAGAGGCGGTCACCGCACGTCCATCCTCGAATCCGTACCCGGGCCAGGGCTCCAGGGCAGCGGCCAGGTCCGCGATCAGGGCTTCCGTCTCCTCGGCGGGCAGCATCTCCTGGCCGGACGAGAGCACCACGCCCTCTGCCCCCTCGCGCTGGGGCGCCCGGATCGGCTGGGATCGCAGGACGAGCAGGCGAGGATCCGGGCTGCTGCGCAGCACCTCGCGCAGGGCGAGCGGCTCCAAGGGGAGGTCCCGGAGGTCCTTGTCGAGCGCATCGCCGGCTCCCAGGTGCCGGCCGTGCCCTGAGAGCCACAGCGCCTGGGCGTCGAGACGGTCGAAGGCGTACCGGGCCACGCGGGAGATCCCGGGCGACTCCGCGTCGAAGGGGGCCACCACCCTCCACGGACCGGCGCCGGGCTTGAGGACCCAGGTTCCGAAGCCCCGCGGTGCATCCGAGGTCTCGTCGAGGACCACCAAGGTCCGATCCAGGTCGTCTCGGGCGGCCGACGCCTCGATGCCGAACACCCCCGCCAGCCAGGCCAGGGAGGGCATAGGACCGGCCTGCCTCAACGCGTGCCCGAGGACGACCTCGGCCGTGACCAGCTGGACGTCGGGCTGGGATCGGATCGCCAACCGTTCCGGCCGCATCGCGGCTGCGTCCAGCAGGGCGTCGAGATCCCGGGTGGACGGAACGGGCGGGAGAATGGTCTCCATCTCGGCTCTGGAGACCACCAGCATGGCGTCCTGGTCGGACAGGGAGGACCAGAGATCCTCGAAGGCAACGTGCGCGTCCGCAAACCGGACCGGGACACCGGTCAGGGGCCCGAGATGCCCACGCAAGGCCGTGGTCGCGAGCGAGGAGCGCGGGTCGAGCCAGGATCGCCCGGCGGGAGCCGTGAGCACGACCACGACCGCGTGATCGCCGATGGCCTCCCGAACCCGTCGCCATCGCGCCAGCCGCTGGCCGTCCAGGCTCGGTTCCAGCGGATCGGTGCGAGACTCGTCCGCGCCCTCCACCCACACTCCCGCCACGTCGGCCCGGTGCGCGAGCCAGGCCGTGATCCAGAGGGAGTCGGGGTCGCCCACGGGCCGGGGCACGTGGAGCACCGGGCCCGCGCCTCCGCACCACCACAAGGCCGGCCAGCCGTCGGGCGGCGTCGCATCGCGCCGGTGGGATCGGACCGCCGCGCACCGGGTGCCGTCTGCGCGCACGGCCACCCCGGCGTAGACCGCCTCGCGCATCTCCGGGCCGAGCAGGAGATCGAGATCGGGAGCCCCTCGCTCGATCATCGCCCCGAACCGCTCGATGTAGGAGGCAACGCCTCGCTCCTCCGCCCCCGGCTCCGGCCGGGACTCGCGAACCGAGGCCCGGGAGAGGAGCACCGAGCGTTCCAGGGGGACGACCTCCGGTTCGGGGGGTTCGGACGGACGGCCGGGCCGCTGCTGGGGAAGGACCCCTCCGAGCACCAGCGAGACGCCGAGCGAGAGGACCAGGCCCTGGCCGGTGGTGTACAGCAGGGCTGCGAGGGTCCGGCCCGTGTGCCCCTTCTGCACGCAGCGCACCGCCACCAGCGACGTCAGCAGGTAGCCGAAGCCGAAGGTGTCCGAGATGTCCACCTGGGGGGCCAGGTGGAGCGCCGCGGTTCCCACGAGCCACTTCAGCCCGTAGGAGAGGACGTACATGCAGACGATCCTCCGCGGACCCCCCAGGTCGAGATCGCGGATCCCCGGGAGCCGGACGAGCCACCGGTAGACGTTCACCAGCACCACGATCTCGCCGAGGGTGGTGAGGAGCTTGAGTGGCGTGAACGCGACGATGGCGAGAAGGGCCGGGATGAGGATGCCTCCGAAGTCCCAGCCGAAGCGGACGTTGTTGCGGGCCGCCACGAAGGCCACCACCACGAGCACCACGTAGGCCTTGGGCACGGCGAGGAAGTCGATGGCGACATCCTCGAAGGTCACCTCGAAGCCGCTGAAATGAAAGTTCGTGTAGGGGATGAGCACGCCCGTGAGCACGGCGTAGACCACCGAGGTGGTCAATCCGACCTGGACCGTCCCTTTGCCGAGCCCGATCTTCCAGAAGGTGTTGGAGAGCAGGGGCACGAGGACCACGCCGATGCCGAAGAACCGCGCCCCGTGCCAGAGCGGATCCGTGAACCAGGGCTGGAGCCAAGCCTCGAACCCGGGTGCGGCGAGTCCCTCCACCAGGAGGCGGACCGGCACGCTCACGACGATGAAGAGGAGGAACCGCTCCCGCCCGAACACGGGGGTCCAGAGCCGCGACGCGGGGGCCGCCCTCCCGATGAACCACACGATGCCGTAGGTGAGGACCGCCTCGACGACCGTGGCGCCGAGCGACATGGGCGCCACGACCGCCAGCGACGCGAGGTAGCCGGGCACCACGAAGCCGGCGAACACGAAGCCGTACGTCTCGCAGAGCATCCAGACCACGATCAGACCGAGCAGGACCGCGGTGTGGATCGACCCGTCGAGCATGCGCTCGGGGAAGAGCGGAATCACGTCGCCGGCCCCGGCTGTGCGCGCGGCAGCGTGAAGGTCACCTCCACCCCGCGGCCCGGCGCCCCGGACAGGGAGAGGTCCGCCAGCACAACCTTCGCGCGGGCGAACGCGTGCAGCTCGCGCGGCAGCGCACCGAGCGACGCGTGCCACTCCCCGTGGATGTGGGCCCGCACGGCGGGATCGAGGCCGGCTCCCGGCCAGGCGATCCAGACCTCGGAGCGGTCCTCGCGCTCGGCGATCCGGATGGAGACCGTGCTCCCGGGTGCCGCCGAGGCGCACGCCTCCCGAACCAGCGACGCCACCGCGTCCCGGGTCCGGACCGGGGCGGCCAGGACGGGCATGGCGATGGCCGGCAGTTCCACGCCGAGGGTGAGCCGGCGGGCGAGCGCCGCCGGGTCGGCCTCTCGAACCACCTCCTGCACGAGGCGGACGAGGTCGAGTTCCAGCGGCTCGTCCAGATCCTCGGAGCGGCCCAGCCGCCCCAGCGCGTCCACGGCCTCTTCCACCTCCCGGGCATGGGAGAGGACGGCATCGAGCATCTCGCGGTTCTCCGATGACGGGTCGCCGCGATGGAGGAGGCCGGTGTACCCGATGACGACCTGGAGGGCATTCCGGACGTGCGCTCTCGTGAAATGGACCAGAGAAGAACGGATCTCGCGTAGCTGGACGAGGTGGGTCTCGTCTTGCAGGTGCATCTCGTAGCCCAGGATCTCTCCCCCTGAGGCCCCGGCCTCCAGGACCGGCTCCACGGTCACCCGCCAGGCGCGATCGTCCGAGGACGTCCAGGGGAACGCGAGCGGCTCGCCGCCCGCGAAGAGCCCGCGCATCGCCGCCTCGAATCCGTGGGAACCCATGAGGCGGAAGAGGACGCCACGCAGCGTGGGCTGTCCCGCCAGGTCGGCCTGCAGGAGGCGTGCCTGCATGGCCCGGTTGGCAAAGAGGATCGTCCCCGCGAGGTCGGCGGTGAGCAGGGGCAGATCGAGGGCGTGAAGCATCTGGATCTGGCGGCGGCGCTCCTCGGAAGCGGCTGCGAAGAGCCGCTGCACCCTGTCCGTTTCGACGTCCAGGCGGTCGGGCAGGAGGTCTTTGAGGCCGGAAGGGCGGGGGGCATCCTCGAGCGCGAGGTGGAGCCCCATCCAGCGGGCGAGCCGGGCGAGGACCTCGGGTTCGGTCCCCTCCTCGCCGGCGTCCCAGATCGGAACCCAGAACGCGGCCAGCCAGCGATCCTGTCGGATCGGGACCACCCTCCCCTTCAGGCCGTCCACGAGCAGGGGGTCGGCCGAGGCTCCGCCGGGGCGGTCGAGCGCCTCGCAAAACGGGCTGGAACCCAGGTGGAGCCGATCGGCCCGGAGGGCCTCGGGGGGGATGCCGTATCCCCCCTCCCACGCCAGGCGAGACGTCCCCGGAACCCGCCGGACCAGCGCCATGCGGGAGGTGGAGGTGTGGTTCCGGGTGAGGGCGCCGAGCTTTTCGGTGAGCGCCCGTACGCTCGTCACGCTCGTGTCGCGCCAGGCATAGCGCACGCCGTCCTGGAGAAGGAGGAGGGAGACACGCTCCAGGAACCCAATCGCGACGCGACGGCTGGCCAGTGCCGCGATGAGGGGGGGGGACGCAGCCGAGAGCACGCTGCCCACCACCGGGGGTACGAGCCAGCCGGCAGCCGCCGCCCCGAGCCCGGTCGCGGCCACGAGCACCGGGAAGGCTGCCGGAAGCCAGGCGGTGCGGGGCTTCCGGGAGAAGTGGACGAAGAGAAGGGCCGCGAGCCCACAGAGAACGGTGATCGCCGCCTGTCCCAGGCTTCCGGGCACCGGCATCGCCGGCTCCGACCTCGCACAGGCCGCAGCCTGCCCGACGGCCTCGGGCCACGGCATCCGGAGGGCGTCGGCCCCCACGTGCACGCTGTCGGCGAAAAAGGGATCGGTGATGCCGAGCAGCACGGTCCTGCCGCTCGGTGCCGGCCGCACGCCCTCGGCCAGGTCGGCGATGGAGAGCGCCGGCAGGGCGCCTGCGGGGCCGAGCGGGTGCATGGGCAGCACGGCCCCCTCGCCCGGAGGACAGCGGGCCCAGGCGCAGAAGGCCGACGGCCCGTAGACCCCCCCGGCCCGCGCGGGCGCGAGTTCGCGCACCACGCCGTCGGGTCCCTCGGGCAGGTGGAGCTGGTGGTCCCACGCGACGAACGGAGCGCGATCGTCGGGGGGATCGAGCACCTGGAGGGCCCCGCCGGGGCCGGGTCGCAGGAGACGCGGCACGAAGAGGACCGCTCGGGAGGGCGCGGGCGGGTCTCCGGACGCCACGAGGCGGGTCCACGGATCGAGCACGTAGACCTCGAGGATGCCTGCTTTCACGAGCAGATCGCCGATCTCGGCCCAACGTCCGGGCGACCAGGGCAGGGGTCCGTAGCGGGCCAGTGCGGCGGCATCGACCTCGAGCAGGAGCGGCGCGGCTTCGCGGGAGGGCAGGGGCCTCAGCGCAAGGCCCAGGTCCAGGGCTCTGCGATCCGCCGTCCGAAAGGCCCCGGCGGCCTGCAGGAGGGCGATTCCTACCACCGCCACCAAGGTGAGCCTGAGCATCCACCGTGGGATAGGCGCCATCCGGGAGGTCCGGGGTTCGTCGTCGCGCGCCTGGGCCACTCTGGGACCTCCGGTCTCGATCGGAGGAGCGCACACCGCATCCCGTGTATCACGAGTCTTTCACCTCCGACCCCACCTCCTTGCGGATCCCGGGTACATCGTTTCCCGCCGGGTCCGGCGGGTCGCCTCTCGGGCGAACAGTCTCTCGCATGCCAGATAGAACGAAAGATCCGGAAGACCGGCTCATCCAGGCGCTGACCCGCATCACCTCGCGCGTGCAGAGCCAGGGCGACCTGTCTCCCCTGCTCCGCGCGATCCTCGACGAAGCACGGCACCTCCTCGGGTGCGAGGCCGCTTCCCTGCTCCTCTACGACGAAGGTCGGCACGACCTCTGTTTCGAGGTCGTGGTCGGGGGGGACGAGCGCATCCGATTCCAGCGCGTCCCGATGGACAAGGGCATCGCCGGCGTGGCCGCGGTGAGCCGGAGGGCAATCGTCGTCCCCGACGCCTCCAAGGACGCACGCCACCTCGTGCTGGAGGCCACACGCTTCCCCACGCGAGACCTCGTCGCCGTCCCCATGCTCCAGGGCGACACCCTCATCGGGGTCATCGAGGCCCTCAACAAGAAGCAGGGCTCCTTCGACGAGATGGACGCCCGGATCCTCGGGCTCCTCGCCGACCAGGCGGCGATGCAGATCGTCACCACGCGCCTGTTCGACGAGAAGCTCCGCGGCGAGCGTCTCGCCGCACTTGGAACCGCGGTCGCCGGGATCGCCCACCACATCAAGAACATCCTCGCGCAGGCCCAGGGTTCGGCCACCCTGGTGGATCTCGGCCTCACCCGATCGGACCTCTCTCTGGTCGCGGAGGCCTGGCCCCTCCTGCGCGACGCGAACGAGCGCATGAGCCGACTGGTCGGCGACCTCCTCGGCGTTGCCCATCTCGAGGCCCCCCAGCGCCGCCCGGTGGACCTCGGCACCGTGGTCCGCGAGGTTCTGGACGCCGAGCAGGATCGTGCCCTGCGTGCCGGTGCAGGCCTCGAGGCCGATCTCGGCGTGTCCCCGACGGTCCTGGCCGACCCCACGCAGCTGCACGACATGCTCCTCAACCTCGTGGGGAACGCCATCGAGGCCATCGAATCGAACGGCCGGCCGGGCACGGTATGGGTCCGCACCCGGCCGGATGCCTCCCCCGATCGCGTTCTGCTCGAGGTCGAGGACGACGGGCCGGGCATTCCGCCCGAACTCCACAAGCGGATCTTCGAGCCCCTCTTCACCACGCGTCCTCACGGGCACGGGTTCGGGCTGGCGATGGTCGCTCGCGCCGTGCGCGAGCACGGAGGAGAGATCCGACTCGCATCCACCCCGGGTCGGGGGTCCACCTTCACGCTGTCGCTCCCCACGGTGGTTGGCACACCCGGGCAGTGACGCCCCTATCGAGGAGGTCTTCTTGCCGCGGAGGATCCTGGTCGTCGAGGACGACCCCGGTGTGGCCCGGCTCCTCGAGCTGGGCCTGTCCCGCCTGCTCTCCGACGTCACGGTGACCCGTGCCGGCCACGGAGCGGCGGCGCTCGAGCGCCTGAGGGCCCAGGAGCGCTACGACCTGATCCTGTGCGACCTCATGATGCCCGTGATGGACGGCATCCGCTTCGTGCAGGGCGCTCAAGAGGAGGGGGTGAACCAGGCACCCATCCTGCTCCTCACCGCGGTGGACGAGGAGCAGGTGGCCCAGGCACGCGCGTTGCCCAATGTCGTCGGGTACATCCGGAAGCCGGTGGACCTCTCCCAACTCGTGGACGAAGTCGCGAAGATCCTCGGGTAGCCTCTCGCGGCCGACCGAATCCTCGCTCTGCCCGCCTGGGCGCCCGGAAGGGCGCCGGGCTACGTTGGGGATGGAGGCTCTCGTGAACGCGCTCCCCGGACAGATGCTCGTGGACACCGGAGCGCCCGACGGTGCGCGTGCCGTGGCGCTGGACGCGCTCTGCACGGATGTAGGACGGACCTGGTATCCCCGCCACCAGGAGCGGTCGTCCGCCCTGGCCCGCCTCCTGCTCTTCACCGGGTGGCACGGGTCGGATCGGGCCCGGTCGAGGGCAGCCCCCGAGGGGTCGGCCCGGTCGCTGTTCGGCCTCGAGCCCGAGCACGTGCGCGCGGTGAGCCAGATGCTGCTCCACGCCGTCTACCGCCAGGACCTGGCCCGATTCGAGGCGGCCACGGGCCTGGGCGGTGCCCGGCTGCGCTCGGCTTCCCCCGAAGCCGTGCTCGAGCAGGCCACAGGCGACGACCGCCTCGCCGCGGCCCTCGCAGCCGAGGTCTACCGGCTCGGGGGCCCGCTTCCGAGCCGCACGGATCCTCGCTCCAGCGCCGACACCTGGTTCTCCCGCTGGGTGCTCGTGCGCGGCCCCGAACGGGAGCGGACCCGCAGGCTGCGCATCGGGGCGTTCCAGAGCGACGCCGAGCACGTGCTCAAACTGCTGAACCGCTGCTGAAACAGGGTTTCGAAGCCCCTTATTAGCTGGACGCCAGGGCTCTTAGGATCGGATCCTCCAGCGTCGCGAGCGCGGAGTCCACGAACGCCTCGGGATCGAGGCCCTGCTCCTGTGCGTAGCGGGCGGCCTGGAGCGCCATGTCGAGTCGATCGCAGGCGCGGACGAACCGGGCCTCGGGGGTGAGACCTGCCTCGTACTCCTCCCACAGCATCATCACCTGTGCGGCATGCGGCAGGCCCCTCACCAGGTCTGCCAGGCCTTCGCGTTCCGAACGGGTCTTCTCGGCGGGCGGGATCTCGCCGGGCGTCCGGTCCCCCGTGCGGACCTCGGGGAGGTCGTGCACCAGCGCCAGCGCCAGGGCGCGGCCTCGGTCCACTCCGGCCGGGCAGAGCGCGAGGACCAGCCAGGCCACGCCCCAGGTGTGGGCAGCCACGGACTCGGGCCGAGCCACGCCCGCTCGCACCCAGCCCGTCCTCGGCAGGGCCTTCAGGCCCAGAACCTCCAGGAGGATCCTGCGCAGGGCCGGCACGGAGTCGCAATCGTCCATGCCGGCAGGATACTGCCCGCGCCCCTGTGGTGCACGCGCCCCATGCCTCCTCCCCCCGCCGCGCTCGTCTTCGATCTCGACGGAACCCTGGTGGACTCGATCCACGACCTCGCTGCTGCGGTGTCGCGTGTCCTCGTCGACCACGGCCGGCGACCGCTGGCGGAGGAGGACGTGCTCCGGATGATGGGGGAAGGGCTCAAGAACCTCCTCGCACGCGCCTTTCGCGCCACCGGCCATCCTCTGGGGGATCCCGACCTCGACGCGATCCTCCCCGCGTTCCCCGACCAATACGACGCCCGGTCCACCGAGCACACGCGACCCTTCCCCGGAGTCATCGACACGCTGGCCGCGCTTCGCTCGGCCGGCCACCGCCTGGGTGTCGCCACCAACCGGCCCCAGGCTTCCGCCGACCGCCTCCTCGCGGCCGTCGGCCTCGCGGAGGCTTTCGACGCCGTCGTGGGCGGCGACCGGTATCCGTTTCGCAAGCCGGATCCACGCCACCCGCTGGCCGTGCTGGAACTCATCGGAGGCAGGTCGGACCGCGCACTGGTGGTCGGGGATCACCCGGTGGACCTCGCCGCCGGGCACGGGGCAGGCCTGCCCGTGGCCCTGGCCACCTGGGGGTACGCCAGGCAGCCGTACGACACGCTCGAGGCCGAGGCCCACCTCGACCGGTTCGACGAGATCCCCGCCGTCCTGGACCGCCTCTTCCCATGAGCGCGACCGTCGTCCGGACCCTGCCCGACGCCCGCTGGTCGTGTCGTGGCTGTGGCTTCTGCTGCCGGGCCCAGGCCCTCGGGCCCGTCGATCCGGGCTGGGTGGCCCAGGCGGGGGCCATCGCCGCACTTCTTCCGCACGGGGCGCCGCTGGTGGAGGCGCATCGCGGATCGGACGGCACGGATCGGCTCTTCCTCTCCAGGGGGCCGTCCGGTGCCTGCGTCTTCCGCGACGACGCGGTCGGCTGCCGTATCCATGCCGTCCTGGGAGAGGAGGCGAAACCCGACTTCTGCCGTGTCTTTCCGCTCGAACTCGTTCACGATCCGCTCGGGGCCGCGCTCGTGGTCCGGCCCACCTGCCTGGGCCACCCCCAATCGGCCTTCGACGGCGAACGCCTGACCTCGAGGATGGAGGAGTACCTTGCCCTTCCGCACCCCTTCCGCTCGTTCGCTCCGGAAACCGTCGAGGTGCTGCCCGGCCAGGCCATCGGCCTCGAAGACTGGTGCCGGGTGGAGCCTCGACTCCTGGACGTGGCCCGAGCCGCGGACGGGAGCCCGGAGGGTGCGGCGGCTGCGCTGCGCGACGCCCTGGCGCGTGGAGTCGGCCGGACCCTGCCCGCGCCGGACCTGTGCGTGGCGCGACGTGCACGGGAGGACGTAATCGCCGCACTCGCGAAGGCCGTGGCGCCGATCGCGGGCCTCCGCGACGGGCCGATCGCGGACCTCGCGGCACGTGTGTCGGAGTGGCTCTCGGCCTTCGAACGCCCACCGGCTCCCCTGGCTGCCGACACTCGGGCATGGCTCTCGGTGGGGCTCCAAATGCTGCTGCTCGGCAAGGGGTTCCAGTCGCTGGGGCTCCCCGCAGCCCTGGGCCTGTACCTGCTGGACGCATCCCTCGTCCGGCGGGTGGCGAAGCAAGACCCCACGGGCGAGATCCGCGCGACCGAGGCGGCCTCCGTCCTGGCCCCGTGGTGGATCTTCACCTCCAACCGGGCCATCCGGGCCGTGCTCGCCGGCCGGCGAGCCCCGCTCGCGGACCTGTGGCTGTCCGCCGTGCCCGACCGGGCCGAACCGGAGCGGCGCCCACCGGTCGGGGGAAGGTAGGATGGGTTCTCCTGCCGCCAGACCCACCCACGGGCACCCCTCGAGGAGGCCCATGCCCGCCCTGCCGCGCCCGCCCGGTGCCCCACCCCTCCCTCTTGTGCGGGCCTGGATCCTCCCGGCGATCCTCCTCGGCGCGGGCTGTTCCGCGGGAGGTGCGTTGGGCGAGATCCATCTGCGGCCGAGCGATCTGGTGCCCTCGGTGCTCGTCGTGCGGTGGACCTCGGACGTGCCCGGCCCGTCTTTCGTGGAGTACGGGGAGGGAGAGGATCTCGACCAGGGTACACCGCCGGATGCGGGGGGGACCCAGCACGAGATCGCCGTGCTCGGCCTCCACGCGGGCACCCGGTACCGCGTCCGTCCGGTCACCGTGGACGATGCGGGCCAGAGGCACCTCGGTTCGGTGGAGACCTTCGACGTCCCCCTCCCGCCGCTCCAACTGGCGGAGATCCAGACGAGTGGTGCCTCCTCGGAGCCCGGCTGGGTCCTCATGAGCGTGATGGCGCCCGATCAGCGCCAGAGCTGGGTGGTGATCGTGGATCGGACCGGCCACGTCGTGTGGTGGTACCCGTCCGACCCCACGCTGATGATCCCGACCGTGAAGCCCGGCCGGGACGGGAAGAGTGTACTGTTCGGCCAGTACAACAACGAGGACGCCCGAGTGGTGCCGTCCATCGTCCGGATCGCGCTGGACGGGTCCAAGAGGACCACCACCTCGACGCCCCGCGCTCACCACGACTTCGCCGAGCTGCCCGACGGCCGCCTGGCCTGGCTCTCCCTCGACGTGCGCACCACCGCCTATGGTGACCTCGGGGTACAGCCCGTGGCGGCCTCCACGATCGTGGAAGGGCCCGAGGGAGCCGGGCCGGACGACCCTGCCGTGCGCACGGTCTTCAACTTCTTCGACGACTACTCGGCCGCCCCCTCCAGGTCCTGCCCGTGCGCCGGCCGGGAGGTGATGGGCCTGGGGGCCCTCGACTGGAGCCACACCAACGCAATCGTGTACGACGAGCCGGCCGACGCCTGGTGGCTCGTCTCCAGGAACCTGGACAACGTCGTGCGCATCGACCGGGCCAGCCGGCGGATCCTGTGGGAGCTGGGAGGGGCCAACGCCACCCTGGACTCAGGTCCGGAACCGATCTGGAGCCACCCCCACATCACCCACATCTGGGAGGACGGTCTGGTGGTCTTCGACAACGGGAACCACCACCAACCACCGGTCTCCCGGATCGCGGAGTTCGCCTGGGACGACCGCAAGGCCTGGCAGGTCTGGGCGTATCGCCCCGTGCCCGAGCGGTACGCCCCCTTCCTCGGCGACGTGCGCAAGCTCGAGAGCGGGAGCTACCTGGCCTCCTGGACGCCCCAGGGCCTCGTCACGGAGGTCACGCCCGACGGGCAGGTCGCCTGGAGCCTCAAGACGGGGCCACGGGTCGGCACCGGTCGCCTCCACCTCCTCGCCGATCTCTACCCGGGCCCATGACCCGCCAGGTACCGGTCGCCGGAGCGCGAGGACAAGAGGACGGCGTCCGGTCCTGGAGGGACCACGTCGTCTTCCTGGCCTTGGGGCTCGTCGCCGCCCTGGTCGCGACGTGGCCCGTGTGGCTGGATCCAGCGGGAAGGTTGCCAGGCCGGGAGCACCCGGGGGTGCTCACCCACGTCTGGAAGTTCTGGTGGACCGCCGAGGCCGTGTTGGACCAGCACACGAACCCGGCGTGGACGCACATGCTGCACCATCCCCGGGGGCTGGAGGTCGGCTACTACCTGGCCAGCTTCCTGGATGGGCTGTGGACCCTGCCGATCACCCAGCTCGCCGGCCCGATCGCAAGCTACAACGTGTTCGTCGTCCTTTCGACGGCCACCGGTGCGTGGGCGGCCATGCGCCTGGCCGCCTGGCTCGGCCTGGCACGCGGGCCTTCGGTCTTCGTCGGACTGGCCTGGGGCCTCTGCCCCTACCACGTCGGCTTCCTGTACGGCGGTGCCATCGAGAACCTCGCCGCTCCCTGGATCCCTCTGGCGGTGCTGGCGATCCTCCACCTGATGGAGCGTCCCCGAGACGAGACGTCCCCGCGACGCCGGGCGCTCGTCGCTGTGGGGCTCGCGGCCTGCCTGTTCCTGGAGGGACTGGCCACCTGGTACGGGGGACTCCTGCTGGCCTGCGGAGGCGGGGCGCTCGTGGCCCTCCTGTACGCGCTCCGCGGGCGTTCGGCCCAGGTGGGCGCTCTGTGGGCCACCGCCGGCCTCCTGGTCGGAGGCGTGGCCGTCCTCCTGGCGGCCCGCGTGCTGCTCCCCACGCCCGAGCCGCTGTGCAGCCTGGCCGAGACCATCCCGACCTCTCGTACCTTTCCTCCTCCCCTGGCCAAGGACCTGAGGGTCACCTGGCTGCTCCTCGCCCTGGCCGGTGCGGCGACCCGGAGGGGTCGTTTCTGGCTGCTCCTCGCCCTGCCCTTCGTCGCCGACATGATCG
Source organism: Deltaproteobacteria bacterium (assembly GCA_016927815.1). Taxonomy (GTDB): domain Bacteria; phylum Myxococcota_A; class UBA796; order UBA796; family JAFGLY01; genus JAFGLY01. Next base: position 24,132 of record JAFGLY010000005.1, read on the forward strand.
CCGCTCCGGTCGTCGCGCGCCACGTACCGAACACCGTCGAGAGCGATGCCTCGGTGGCCTCCCTCGCGGTCGACCTCGTGCTCTTGGATTCCCGGCGCCGTTCCCTCCCCGTCCACCTGCTCCTGTCCCTCTCGGCCGGCCACGGCCTGGCCTGGCTCGTGGGCGTCGCGAGGAGCCGAGGATGGCGCCGGGCGGCCGGCATCCTGCCCCTCCTGGCCATCGGGCTCTGGACCTGGGAGGCCCAGGGGTACCAAGGCCAGAGCCACCTTCCCACGCCCGCCTTCGAGTTGGAGCCCCGACCCCACGCGCAGTTCCTCGCCGAGGCCGAACCGGGCGCGGTCCTCGACCTGCCGCTGCTGGTGATCCAGGAGACCGGCAGCGCCAACCGGAGCAAGGCCCTGCGCAGCCGGTTTCTCTTCGACCAGACGGTGCACGGCAGACCCGTGCTCACGGCCGTGGGTACCCGCCTGAGCTACGACCTGTGCGCGCTTCCCCTGCCCGATCCGCTCGTCGAAGTGCTCCACGCGCGAGCCCTCGGGAGTCCGCGTCCGCTGCCGGAACGATGGGATCCCGCGGCCATGCGGAGAAACGGCTACGGCTGGGTAGTGTTCCATCCGGGTCTCCAGGACCCACGGGCAGACCGGCGCCTCGAGAGGGATCTCGGTGCCGTGCTGGGGGCTCCGAGGACGTTCCCGGATGGGGTGGAGGTATTCCGGGTCCCCGACGGACCCGTGGACGTCGCCCCTGCGCCTGTGCAGTCCGAAACGCCCCCGACGGGCTGATCGGCGGCCACAGCCGAGGGAAGGACGAGACGTGCGGGCGAGTCGCCTCGATCCTCCTACCGCATCTCGTACAGGGAGGGAAACCAGGCCATGCGGTGCGCGTCCCGCCAGTCCTCGCAGGCGATGCGCCAGCGCTCCGAACCTTCGGGGTAGGCCACATCCGAGACGAACAGGTCGGCCTCGCTCTTGAGGAAGAGGAAGGCGACCTCGTCGGGGAGCAGTTGCACGCTGCCCCCCGAGGGGGAGAACCAGCGGGCCTCGAGGGGGGCGTCCGGGCCGCCGTGGGCGAGGCGGATGGTGGCCCTTAGGGTGCTCTCGTCGATCTCGTACTCCATCACGCGGCTGAAGCCCGGGTCCTCTCCGCCGAGGCCGGCCCCGGCGTTGTCGTGGAGCATGAACCGGACGCGGCTCCCGCTCCGCCCGAGGAGGACGAGTCCGTGAGGGGCGGTCGGCCAACCCTCGTCGGGCAGATCCGCGGGATCGGCGGCGTCGAGGTCGTCCACGAGCCGAAAGTCCCCCCCGGATCCCAGGCTCCAGAGGACCTGGCCGCTCTCGATGTCCACGCGGTGGATCTGGCTCTCGTTGTTCCGCTCGATCCAGAAGGACTGGCGGTCGTCCTCGTCGACCTCGTGGGCCAGGGCGTTCACGTAGAGGCAGTTGCCCGGATTGGAGCAGTCGAGGTTGGGGGAGATGGGCTCCCCGTCTCCGAGTTCCCCGTGGAGGCTCCAGTCCCAGACCACCTCGCGTGTCACCGGGTCGAAGACGACGATGCCCGAGCCGACGGCCTGCCGCCCGCTGGGCAGCCTGTCGAAAGCCGCAGTGAGAAAGGCGACCATGCCGGTCCAGGGACCGTCCTTGATCACGGAAACGTCGTGGCCGTCGATGTTGTCGTGGGCGTAGCGGGTCGTCCCGAAGTCGAAGCTGGTCACGTTCGACTTCACGCGGCTCGCCGCGTCGACGAGCACCGCCCGGTTGCTGTTTCCGCCGACGAGCACCAGGGAACCGTCGTCCAGGCCCCGGAAGGACTTGGCCTGCATGCCCTCCGGGAGCGAGAGGGCCCAGACCGTCTCGCCGGAGCGGTCGAAGCAGCGGAGCGGGCGGTGGGCTTCGTCGTGGCCGGCCGGGAAGCAGACGACCTCGTCGGCGGTCCACGGTGGGTCGTCGAGAACCGAGGACACCTCGCAACCGGCCCAGGCGTCGGGCAGCGGCGGAACGGCCACTTCGAGCGTGGCCACCTCCCAGGCGCCCTCCTCGTCCAGGGCCTCCACGGACAGTTCGACGGTCCGGTCCGGCCGGAGCCCCAGCACCTCGACCTCGGTGACCCCTACACCCGCCGACCGGACCGGCGTGCTGCGATCCAGGTCCCCGGCCTCGCCATATGCGACCTGGAGATCCACGGGTCGCGTGCACCGGGCGGTGACCAGCGCCCCGAGGGGGTTGTACTCCATGAGGACCGCGCTGGCGGTGCAGGGGGGGTCATGGCCAGGGCCGGTGTCGTCGGGCACCGCGCACCCGAGGAGCCCAAGCATGGCGGCCGCAGGGGCGATCCACGCAGACGACCCGATCCGCAGAGACGCTCGGTTCCTGCCGGGGGGGTGGCGGAACGCCGGGGGGGTGGCGGTCACGAGGGCGCTTTCCCTGAACCCACCCCGTGCCGGGAGTCGAGCAGCAGAAGCGCCTGGGTGGCGATGGCCGCCGCGATGCGCGTGTGCCCCTCGACCGTGGGATGGCTGGCGTCGAGGTAGATGGCCTGGGTGGGGCCCCAGCTCTCCACCTGGGACGGCAGATCGACCAGGCCCACGCCGGTCTCTCGAGCCACCCTGCGCATCGTCTCGTGGTATTCCTTCTCCCCCTTGGACATGCCTCCCCGCTCGTGGGAGGGGTCCTGCAGGGGCGCCAGCACGCTGGAGCATTCGCCTCGCCTGCACACGGGCAGGGGCAGGATCAGGAGGACCTCGGCTCCGTGCTCCCGGGCCAGGGACACCATGCGGGTCAGGTTGGCGTGGTAGGTTTCCGGCGTCGCGCGCTGCACGGTCGTGGTACCCGCTCCCTGGGCGTCGTGGCCGCCGCCGAAGGCGGCTCTGCGCGCCAGCCGGAACAGGCCACTGTGCTGCGCCAGGTCGAGCAGCGCGGTGACCGCCGGTCCGTGGAGGAAGGCGGTGTCGGGACGCGAAGCCAGCGAGCGGTCGCATCCCAGGGTGTAGATGAGCACGAGGTCGAAGGCCGATTCCTGGAACAGCTCTTCCTCGATGCGCAGAGACTGGCCCGAGCCGAACGCGACCACGCCGGCATTGAGGGCTTCCACGGTCACCCCGGGTCGGGCCTCCTCGAGGAGGTGCTCGAGGACGTTGGTGTAGGTCTGGTGGCCCTCCACACCGTGGCCGAAGGTGTTGGAGTCTCCCAGGCTCAACA
>JAFGLY010000157.1 GCA_016927815.1 Deltaproteobacteria bacterium
CAGCATGCCGGCCGTGGCGGCCTCCCAGGAGACGATCACGTCCAGCGCAGGGTCCGCGGCAAAGGAGGGGATCTCGAGATCGAGGTCGAACGTGAGGCTCTGGGCCGGGACGAGCGAGAGCGGTTCGCCTGCCGGTGGCTCCCCGCAGGCCGGAGCGAGGGCCAGGAGGAACCCGGGGAGGGAGAGGCGGTGGGGCACGGGCGATCCTCTTCTCCGCCTCATCCTACCCGGCGCGGGCCCGCACGCGCACCGCCCGCCGAGGCGTCGGGCCCGCCCCGGCCGCCCGGGAATCGCCGTTTCTCCCTCCCGGCGCAACCGGCGTGTGGGTCACGGAGCCGGGGTAGGGGCCTCGGCGGCGGCCACGGCGCGCTCGATTGCAGGTTGATCCATGGTGCCCACGTGGACCGAGGCCACGCGACCGTCCGGGGCCACCACCACGGTCGTGGGCAGGGTGGACACGTCCCAGGCGCGGTCGGTGGCCTCGTCGCTCACGAGGACCGGGTAGGAGATGCCGAACCTCCGGGCCGCCTCGGCCACCTGGTCGGGGCTCCCCGACCGGAGCGCCACGCCCAGGACGGGGACGTCGGGTCGGGCGGCCGAGAAGGCCGCGAACTGAGGGACTTCCACCCGGCAGGGATCGCACCAGGATGCCCAGAAGTTGATCACCACCGGTCGGCCCGAGAGCTCGGAGAGCGACCACCGTTCTCCGCTGGGCGTGAAGAGCACTAGGGGAGGGGCGATTTCGGGGAGATCCGGCCGGGCCGCGCGGGAGTGCACCCAGAGCCACAACCCTCCCACCGCCAGGGCGAGCACGACCCCGTAGGCGCGCAGGAAGCGCTTCACGGTTCCTCTCGTCGAACGTAGAAACGGCAGCGCGGCGGGCCGGCCCGCCTCGAGCGCACGCCCCTCTCCACCCTCCGATCCTACTTCCCGAGGCGCTCCAGCTCGGTATCGATGGCCGCCTTGAAGTCCTCGAACGGGCGGGCACCGGAGATGAACAGGCCGTTCAGGAAGTAGGCCGGCGTGCCGGTCACCCCCGCCTCGCTGCCCGAGGTCTGGTCGGCCGCGATCTCCTTCAACTGCGCCTCACGCTCGGTGTAGCAGGTCTTCCACGCGGCCGCGTCGAGGCCGATCTGGCCGGCGTAGGTTTCGAGATCCGCCTCGGTCATCGCCTTCTGGTTGTCGAAGATCAGGTCGTGCATCTCCCAGTACTTGCCCTGCGCGCCCGCACAGTTGGAGGCCACCGCGGCGTTCATGGCGTTGCGATGGAAGGAGAGCGGGAAGTCTCGGTAGACCCAGCGGGTCTTTCCGGGGTAGGTCTCCATGACCTGCTTCATCGTCTGGTAGCCCCGGGCGCAGTACGGGCACTCGTAGTCCGCGAACTCGATGATGGTCACGGGTGCGGACGCCTCGCCGCGGACCGGGTCGTCATCGACCGGAACCTCGATGCGGGGCAGCTCGGGAGGAGCCAGGCTGATCTGGACGTCGGACCTGGCACGCAGCTGCTCTACGAGCGCGGCCCAGGCCTCCTTCTGCCTGGTCCGGACCAGGGCGTCGGTGACGGCCTTCTGGACCTCCTCGAAGGGCTTGTTGCGGTAGCGCTTCTGGTTCGCGTCGTAGAAGGCCCGGGCCTCGGCGTCGGTGACCGTGGCGTTCTCCTTCTGGACCTGTTCGCGCAGCGCGTCGGCGGAAGCCACACCGCGCTGCTTCGCCTCGGCATCCAGGAGGGCCTTGTTGATGGTGTTGTTGATCGCGCTCCTCAGGGCTTCGTCACGCTCGTTGAGGTAGCTGACCTCCATGCGGATCAGGCGGCCTCGGGCCTCCTGTTCCAGCTCGCCCCACGTCATCTGGCCGCCCGTCCAGGTGGCGACCACGGTGTCGGGGGCGGGGCCCACGAGGGCGGGTGCGCCGCCCGCCTGCACCTGTCCACGCGCCTGGCCGCCGGTCGTCTTTTCGGCCGGAGGAGGACAGCCCAGGAGGAGGAACATGGTGAGGAAGGCCGAAAGGGAACGCATGGAGCACTCCTTTGCCACGATTGTGGGAACAGGGCCTGCCCTGGTAACGCCCCCTGTCCTCGGGTGCACCCCTGGATGTGGTCCCACAAACCTCCCCCGGGATAACGGGCCGGAGAGGAGCCATGTTCGAGATGGAACCGGCCAGGGACGATCGCGGAAGCGGGGAGTCCTCCGGTCCGGGGCCCCGGTGAACACCAGGCCCCGACGCGTCGGCCCATGGCACCTGAGAGGGGTGCTCGGTCGGGGGGGCGCCGCGCGGGTCTTCGAGGCCGTACACCCGGAGAGCGGCCGGGTGGTGGCCCTCAAGGTCCTGCCCGCCCAGGATCGCCTGGCGGCCCGCGTATGGACCGAGTACCAGGTCCTGCTCGGCATCGATCACCCGCGGATCGTGCGCGTGCTCGACGTGGGTCGGGACGAGGGGTGGGTGTTCCTGGCCATGGAGCCGCTGGACGGACGCCCGGCCCAGGTCCATGCCCGTTCCACGGGCCGCCCCGGGAATCCCCGCCGGACGGCCGAGGCAGTGCGGGTCGTGCGGGCCGTGGCCGAGGGCCTCGACGTGCTGCACGGCCGTGGCATCCTGCACCGCGACGTCAAGTCGTCCAACGTGCTGGTGCTCCGGGACGGCGGCGTGCGCCTCCTGGACCTGGGCGTGGCGCGTTTCGGCCCGCAGGACGGCATCGAGGGGGGAACCCAGGCCTACGCGAGCCCGGAGCAGCGGCGCGGAGAGGTCCAGGACCCCCGGAGCGATCTCTACGGGCTCGGGGTCCTGCTCCACCGGATGATCACGGGTCACCTCGTGACCGAAACAGTGGAGGTTCTGCGGTCCGAGCTCTCCTTTCTGGGGGTGGGCCGCGGGCTCGGGGAGCTCCTGCTGGCCCTGCTCGCGCCCGAACGCGCAGACCGGCCACCGGACGCCAGGACCGTGGTGAGCGCGCTGGAGCCCTGGGTCCCGGACGATCCCACGGCGCCGCCGTCCCCCAGGTGGGGCGTGATGCCCCCGATCGGCTGGGAACGCCCCCTGGAAGCCGTCGAGACGTGGGTGCGGCGCATCGTGCCCGGCGCGCTCCTCCTCCTCGAGGGTCCGCCCGGATCGGGCAAGCGCCGCCTGCTGGACACTGCCGTGAACCAGGCCCGCGCCCAGGGCGCACGGGTGGTGCGCCTGGAGGCGAGCGAGGGGTTTGCCCATGGCATCCTGGGGGAGACCCTGCTCGCGTTGCCGCGCCACCGCCGGGTCCACCCGTCCGGAGAGGGGGATCCGGGACCGGAGGCGCGGCAAGTGACGGCGGTCGCCGAGGCGCTGAGGGGGCTCGTGGGCGGTTCTGCTGTGCCGGGCATCGTGGCCGTGTCCGACCTGGACGGGGCCTCCCCTGCGGATCGGGACGCTTTGGCCCGGCTCGGCAGGGGAGTCCGAGACCGTGGCATCCCCGTCGGGTTCCTCGTCACCACCGAACGGGCGGGCACGCTCGCGCTGGAGCCCGAGGTCGACGTGGTGGGCGTGCCCCCCCTGGAAGGCAGGGGCACGTCCTGCTTCGTCCGGGCGATGCTGGGCGGCCGTGAGCCCGACCCTTCGCTGGTGGGGTTGCTGCACCGGGAGGCCTCGGGACGACCCGGCACGGTCGGAGATCGGATCGAGGGCATCGTCTCGGCCGGGCTCCTCGTTCCCGCGGCGCTGGCCTCGGGGCGTACCTGCTGGATGCCTCGACGCTCGACCGATCTGGAGGGCCCGCCGGGGCCGTTCCCCGAAGCTCGACTGGCCGACGGCCACGTGGGGAGGGCGGTAGAGGCCTTGAGCCACGAGCTGGCGGTGGAACCGGCCGGCGTCGCGCTGGCCGATCGCGCGGCGGCCGCCTCGGCGCTGGGCACCGCCCTCGCCTGGCAGGGGCGATGGAGCGAGGCGTCCACGCTGCTCTACCGGGAACTCGGTCTCCAGCAGTGTGGGGGTCGAGTCCTCGATCTCGTGGACCTCCACCTCGTCCTGGCGGCGGTGGAGACGGACCTGGAACGCCTGGGGTTCGCTCGCGAGCACCTCGAGGACGTGGAGGTCCTGCTGGCCGGCAGGGACCTCGGGGCGCGGGCCGCACGGCTGGAGGTGGCCCGCTGTCGCGTGGCGCTGGCGATGGGCGATGCAGATCTCTCGGCCCGGGCGGAGGCGGCTTGTGCCCAGGCCCGGTCCTCAGGCTCGGGTCCGCTCCTGGCCGAGGCGGCGGGGCTGGCGGCGCTGGCGTGGGCTCGCAGGGGAGCCACGGGTCGTGCGGTCGCCGCGGCCGACGATGCCGTGGCCGCGGCCGCCGGCCACCTTCCGCTCCTCGCCCGCGCCTGTGCACGGCGCCACGAGGCGCTCGGGGGCGATCCGGATGCGACCTTCGCGCCTGTCCTCGTCTGGCTGGCCAAGGCGGACGTGCCCGCCCTGGAGATGCCCTGGCGCCTCGCCCGTCTCGAAGCGGCCCGCCGCGTGGGCGCACCCGAGGCCGCCTGCTCGGCGCTCGTCGAGGCCCGCGCCTGCCTCGACCGCATCCACGGTCGGCTTGCCACCGGCGACCGCGATGCGTTCGCCCGGCACCCCTGGGGCCGCGCGCTGCTCGCTCGGGCGTGATCCTCACGGAAGGACGGGTGCGTCCTCCTCGAACGTGTAGGTGCGGTCCGAGACGCGCCTCTTGACATCCTTGACGGTCTCCTCCTTCCACTGGGCGAAGGCCAGCGGATCCACGAACGGCTCGGATGGGAGGAGGACCTCGACGCGACCCTGGCCCTTGCACTTCTTCGCCAGGTTGAGTTTCCACCCGGACCGGACCGCCTCGTCCACGGCCGCCTGCATCTGGTCCGGCCACCGGTGGCCGCCCTCGTAGACCGGGGCCCAGTGGATGCCGATCTGGGTCTTGCCGTTCTTGCACAGGACCGTTTCCACCGCGACCGCGCCCCACAGGAACCGGCCGTCGGGCTGCCGCCGGTCGGCGTACCGCACCGCGACGAGGCGGTTGGAGGCATCGGCATCGCCCAGCGCCTGGAGCGTGGTGCGCGCCTGCTCCAGGACCTTGCTCGAGAGCGTCGGCGCGAGTTCCTGGATCGCGAGGACAGCCTCCTTGGCGGCCTCGGGATTCGTGCCCTCCAGCGAGCCCACTCCGGCCGCGTCGGCGAATGCGCCGATGAGGTGGAGCTGGTTCCCCTCGCGGGCGGTCGAAACCAGCGCCTTGATCCGCGGGATCGCCTCCTGGCGTGCGTTGCGGCTGTAGACCTCGAGGACCGAGCCGAACCTGGAGGAGTCGCGCTGGACGGTCTCCTCCTCGAAGGACATGCGCAGCAGATCCTGGATCTCGGGCTCCCGGCAGTCCACGAGGCCCCGGTGCCAGCGGTCCAGCCAGAAGCGATCGCCGAGCGTGCTCTTGGCGTCCACGAAGAAGCGGACCACGGCGGGGTTCTCGTGGCAGCGCTCCCCCAGCACCGCGAGCGTCTCGGCCCGTTCATCGGTCATGAGGCTGCCGATCCAGTCCTGCACCGGCTTGGCGATCCCCGCCTGGATGGACGCGATGGAGGCTTCCCAGGTGTCCTTGCCCGGGATCATCTTCTGGAAGGCCTCGGGCGCCACCTCGACCGCGGCCCGGGCATCGCACTTCAGCAGCTCGTTGTAGAGGGCGGGCGTCTCGCGCGGGGCGGCCTCGGCGATCTTCTTCCTGAGATCCCGGACGTTGCACGTGGCGGCCTCGACGGGGGCCACCGTGGTGTGGAGCCAGAGCGCGGTGAGCAGGAACGCGGTCATGGGTATCTCCTGGCGGGGCGCCCCCGGGGCAGGGGCGGATCCGATTCTACACCCCGTCGTCGCCGATGGCGCCGACCGGGCAGTTCTCCATGGCTTCCCGACACCGCTCCAGCTCGGCGGCATCCCTGGGCTGGCATCGGACCCGGTAGTGGTCCTCCTCGTCGCTGATGCCGAAGTTGTCGGGCGCGATGTCGCTGCACACGGAGCACACGATGCAGTTCCCGTTGGTGTAGAACACCGGCGCGTCGGCCAGGTGACGTTCGAGGACGTTGTCCTTCCACATCAAAGCGCGATCGGCCATGGGTTCCTCCCTGGAGGCAGCGAGATCGAGCTGGGGGAACGGCTCCCATACCCGCGCCTCCCGGCTCGGGCAACGACGGAAGATCCACAGCCCCTGCGGCGCGGAATCCGGTTAGGGGGCGGCCCCCCCATTCCAGGGAGCGCCCATGGCCATCCTCAAGGTCGCCCTCATGGGCCACCCCGTGCTCCGCGAGGTCGCCCATCCCATTCCGCCCGATCACGTTCAGGATCCCGAGATTCAGCGTCTGATCCACGACATGGTCGCCACGCTCGTGGAATGCGACGGAGCCGGCCTGGCCGCGCCCCAGGTGCACCAGGGGGTGCGCCTCGTGGTGGTGGCCGGAGACGAGGGCACGGCGCCGCTGGTGCTCGTGAACCCGGAGCTGACCTGGCTCACGGACGACCGGGTGCGATCCTGGGAGGGCTGCCTCTCCGTGCCGGGGGTGCGGGGACAGGTGGAGCGGGTGGCCGGCGTGCGGGTGGATGCCCTGAACGAGGCGGGGGAGCGGGTCTCGTACGATCTCTCGGGGTTCCCGGCGGTGGTCGTGCAGCACGAGTGCGACCACCTCGACGGCGTGCTCTACGTGGAGCGCTGCGACCTGCGCACGCTGTCGTTCATGGACGAGCTGCGCCGGTTCGGGCTCGCAAGTCCGCCCGGAGACGCCGACGAGGGTTCCGCGGAGGAGGATGCCGAGAGCGGATCCGCCTCGGATCCGGGGAACACCGGCGCCATGGGCCGGCAGGCGGTCGAGCGCCTGATCAGCACGCGGTCCCGCCCAGCCGAGCGCGTGCCCACACCGGTCCGGGGCACCCGCCTGCTCCGGGGTCGGGCCGTCCTGCAGGAGAACTGAGACCTACGTCCCGGGGGGTGGATCGAGCCCGTGGCGCACGCGGGCCGCGGACATCCAGGTGGACTCGCGCCGCACCCACGCCTCCAGGGCGGCTCGGCGGGCCACCGGATCGAGATCGGCACCCGCCACGGCCCGCCGTCGCTCCGCCACGCTCCGGGTCACCAGCGCGGCGGCGACCGACACGTTGAGCGACTCCACGAACCCGTGCATCGGCACGTGCACCGTACCGTCCGCCAGCGCGTGGGCCTCGGCCGACACGCCCGTCAGCTCGGATCCGAACAGGATGGCCAGCGGCCGGTCCACCGGCACCGTCTCGGGCGTCCAGCACGCCGGCCCCAGGTCCGCCACGGCGATCCGGAACCCCCGGGTCCTCAAGCCCGACACGCTGGCCGCGATCGACGGGCAACGCACGAGGTGCAGCCACCGCTCGGAGCCCCGCGCCGCGCCGTGGCTGGGCCGGAAGCCGCCCGAGACCAGGTGGACCTCGTGGAGCCCGAACGCGTCGGCCGTGCGGAGGATCGCGCTCACGTTGTGACGCTTTCGCACCGCCTCCACGACCAGCACCACGCTGCCCAGCCGGCGGTCCAGGACGTCGAGCATGCGCGCCACCCGGCGAGGCAGGAGGGTCGCCGCGAGGGGCCGGAGATCCGGTGGAAGACGCTCCAGGACCGCGTCGGTCATGTCCTGCCCCTAACTCCGCTCCCGCGGATTTGCCCAGAAACGCAAAAGACCCAAATAACGAAAAAAACAACAGAGACCCGAGCCAAGCTGCCGAAGGGTCCCCCCGCCCGGCGCGCCACGGCGTGCAAGGCAATCCTTGCGGGGCGCTCCCGAGCCGAGCGATCTCGAACGAAGAGAGACCGAACCATAAAACTGAATGAAAGCGATTCATTTCATGCCGGGCTTGGGGCCGGGAGCCCCGCTTCGAGCCGTCGGCGACAGGCCTCTTGAACCGGGCGTGGGCGAGGCGGTAGCCTCTCCTTCGCAGCAGGTCTTCCATCCCGGTCCATCCTCTGCAATGGGAGGTGTTCCATGTCGTTCAACGGATCCGTGCGCATGCCCTCCGGCGTCGTGCTCACCGCGCTCGCACTCGGTGTGGCCACGGTGGCCGGAGCGGCGCCCCCGCTCTCCGGGGCGATCTTCACCACCACCGAGGACGGTACGATCGTCAACGAGAACACCCACTACACCAAGAAGACGGACGTCTACCTCGACGGCGGGCCGGGACCCCACGCCCCTTCGGGCGCGGCCGGGCTCCCGGAGGGCGACTACTACTTCCAGGTCACGGACCCGAGCGGGAAGGATCTGCTCTCCGAGGACCACATCTCGTGCCGCAAGATCCACGTGGGAGCCGACGGCTTCATCACGGAGGTCTACGCCGGGACGAACGAGGCGTACAGCAAGAGCGCCAGGGACTGGGTTTCCGAGGACTGTCTGCACGAGCAGGGGGTCGACATCGACTACGGGCCGGACGGCGCCATCACGGTCCAGCTCTACCCCTACGAGGACACCCCCAACCCCGGCGGCGTCTACAAGGTCTGGATCACGCCCACCGACGACTACATCGGGGAGGTGGATCTCTCCTGCGTCGGCGAGGGCAAGGACTGCTCCATCGCCGGCGAGTACTGGGAGCCGGGGAACTACCACGGCTTCGTGCCCGCCGCGTCCAAGACCGACAACTACAAGGTCAAGAGGACCAGAATCTACCCGGCCCTCATCACGGTCTCCAAGTTCAACGACGCCAACATGGACGGCGATCCGACGGGCGAGGAGTACGTCACCGGCTGGGCGGTGGACGCCGTGGACCCGCTCGGCGGCGAGACGACCGAGTACACCACCGCCTACATCCTGGCCGCCGAATCCGGCACCTACGCCTTCACCGAGGCCCTCTGCGAGGGTACGCTGCAGACGGTCTCGATCCTCGACGACGACGTGCTGTCCTTCTACCCGGACGCCGATCCGTACGTGGAGGTGGAGGTGGCGGGCACGTCGGGCGAGACCCACGACGTCGTCTTCGGCAACGTGGGCTGGGCCGAGATCGACCCCTGCAAGGTCTACGACGTGAACGGCAACGGCGTGTGGGACGAGGGCGAGGAAACCATCCCGGGCTGGAGGTTCACGCTTTCCGGGTACGATGTGCTGGAGCACTACGTGGAGGTGGAGATCACCACGGGATCGGACGGCTGCGGGGAGTTCCCTGCCGTGCTGCCGGGCAGCTACACCATCGAGGAGAGCATGCCGGTCGATGACGGGGTGTACGAGTGGTTCAGTTCGGTCAGCACGCCCATCACCGTGGAGGTGGAGTCCATTGTCGATGGCCCGTACATCGTCGCGGAGGTCACAATGTCCTCCAGCAACTTCCTGAACTACGCCTTCGGGTACGCGGACTTCGACACCAAGGGCTACTGGCACAACAAGAACGGGATGAACGAGATCACCGACGAAGACATCGACTACGTGAACGGCCTCCTTCCCTACATGTGCCCCTCGGACTACTTCGACGACGGAGACGAGCCGTTCGATGGGGCGTACGAGGATGCCTCCTGCGTGGAGGCGGCCTACTCGGACGACGACAGCCTGATCTGGGGCGCGTGCGAGGACCGCGCCGAGATCTCGCTGTTCCTGGTGGACTCGGACGAGGGCTTCGGCTCCCAGGACCAGCTCGCCCAGCAGTTGCTCGCCTTCCTCTTCAACGTCCGCCACCGCCTGCTGTGCGACGATCCGGCCGACGCCTGGTTCGAGTACGAAGACGGGTCGTACAACGCGGGCGCCCTCATCGACGCGGCCATCGACGCGTGGGCCTCCGGCGACGAGACCGACTGGAACGCGTATTCGTCCCTCATCGACGGGATGAACAACAGCGACTCCATCCCCTTCATCCCCTGCGAGCCGCCCGAGTTCTCCTTCTGACGGCATGCCCGCACCCCCCTCCCGCCCCCCAATGCGGGAGGGGGCCGCTGGCTCACCCCTCCACGTCGGTGACGGAGGCGCTCGCGCTCCCGGAGGCGAAGCGGATGCTCAGCGTGTCCCCGGGCACGAGGTCGGCGGCCTGCCGGACGGCCGCGCCGTGCTTGAAGGCGACGGCATAGCCGCGGTCTAGCACGGCGAGCGGGGAGAGGGCCGCCAGGCGGCCGCCTCGTGCCTCCAACAGCGCACGGCGCCGCTCCAGGAGACGACGGGCCGCGGCGACGAGGCGGGCGTCGAACTCGTCGCACCGCTGGCGGGCCTGGCCGAGCCGCCGGCGTGGATCCGCCGCCTGCAGCCGACCCTCCAGGACGTCCACGTCCCGGGCCAGGCGCTCCAAGCGACGGCGGGCCGCGGCGGCGAGGGCCTCGGCGAGGGCGTCCACGCCGTCGGACAGCCCCGTGCGGTCGGGCACGACGATCTCGGCCGCGTGGCTGGGGGTGGCCGCGCGCACGTCGGCTGCGAGGTCGCAGAGCGAGACGTCCACCTCGTGACCCACGGCGCTCACCACCGGCACGGGGCACGCGGCTACGGCCCGCACCAGGGCCTCGTCGTCGAAGGCGGACAGGTCCTCGGCCGATCCGCCACCGCGCCCAACGATGATCACGTCGGCCACGCCGTGGCGGACGAGGAGACCGAGGGCGTGCGCGATCTCGGCGGCCGCACCCTCGCCCTGCACCCGGCAGGGCGAGAGGATCACCGGCAGGCCGCAGAAGCGCTGGCCCGCCACCCGGAGGATGTCGTGGAGCGCCGCTCCGGTGGGCGAGGTGGCCACGCCGACGGCACGGGGCAGCGGGGGGAGGGGGCGCTTCCGGGCGGGGTCGAAGAGTCCCTCGGCGGCGAGCTTGCGTTTGAGGGCCTCCAGGCGTGCCGCGGCGTCGCCCGCACCGGCCCGCGCCAGCCCCTGCACCACGAGGTTGTACCGGCCAGAAGGGGGATACACGTCGAGGCTGCCGGTGGCCACCACCCGGTCGCCGACCTGGGGCTGCCAGGAGAGGAGCCGGTTCACGCGGGCGAACATGACCGCGTTGAGCACGGCCTCGTCGTCCGCGAGCTCGAGGTACCAGTGGCCCGAACGGTGTGCGGTGAACCGCGAGATCTCCCCTTCGACGCGCACCCGTCCGAACCCCGCCTCCAGCAGGTCACGGATGGCCCGGGTCAGGGCGCCCACGGTGTAGCGAGGAATCTCCATCGAGGCTCCGGCCCGGGAACGTGCCCCGTCGGGCCGGGCCCGTCCAGCGTGGGCATCGCCGGCTCGCGGAGCGTGGGCAGATCGGGGGATCGCGGCATAGGGAAAGCCGCCCGCCCGGGCGATCGTCCACCCCCACAGCCGGAGCGTCCATGACCACCGCCCTTCAGCCCTACGGCGATCGTTTCGTGGCCAGACGAGCCTTCTTCAAGATCTTCGGCGCGGCGTTCCGCATCTACGGACCCGAGGGGAACCTCAAGTTCTACGTCCGCCAGAGGGCGTTCCGCTTGAGGGAGCAGATCACGGTCTACGCGAACGAAACCCGGAAGCAGGCCCTGCTCGGGATCCAGGCGCGCCAGATGCTGGACGTCTCCGCCACCTTCGACGTCATCGACCTCGCCACGGGTGAGACCGTGGGCGCCTTGAAGCGCAGGGGCCTTCGCTCCATCCTGCGCGACCAGTGGTCCATCCTGGGCCCGGACGACGCCGAGATCGGCTCGGTCCGGGAGGACAGCAAGGTCCTCGCGTTCGTCCGCCGGTTCCTGTTCCACCTCGTGCCCCAGGCCTTCGTCGTGACCCTCCACGGCCGGCAGGCCGGGACGATCCGGCAGCGGTTCAACCCCTTCGTCCTCACCTACGACGTGGAGCTCAGCCAGGGGCCCGGCGCGATCGACCCCCGCCTGGGCGTGGCCCTGACCGTCCTGCTCCTCGCGATCGAAGGGCGTCAGGACTGACGCCTGCCGCGGGGACGGTGTCCGCCCGGGCCGTCCCTACACGTGAAACTCCATCTGGTTTCGGAGCACCCCGAGGAGGTGCTCGCGGGAAAGGGCGCCCACCATGCGACCTCCCTGCAGCACCGGCACCTGGCTCACACCGGCCTCGTCCATGGTACGGAGTGCCGTGAAGACGTCGGTGTCGGGCTCCACCGTGACCAGGTCCGCCACCTTGACCATGGCACCCTGCGCAGAGGTGACGCCCCAGTCCTCGCGGGGGACCTCCCGGATCTGGTGCAGCGTGATCATGCCCACGAACGCGTCGTCCCGCACGACCATGAAGCAACGCTGGCCGCGGCGCAGGACGCCGTCCTCCACGACCTCCTGAAGCGACACCCACGGGGGTACCGTCGTGCAGGAGGGGCTCATCACGTCGGCCACCCGCATGCGGCGGAGCACCTCGGCGGCTACGGTCTGGACGGCGCTGGAGCGCGCGGCGGAGAGCAGGAACCAGCCGATGAACGCGAGCCACAGGCCCCCGAAGAGGTTGCCGCCGAAGAGCGCGGTCAGGACGCCGAAGGCCATGAACCCGTAGGCCACCAGCGAGCCGATGCTGGCCGCGACGGTGGTGGCGCGGGCGAGGCTCTTCTTCTTGGCCCACAGCGCCGCGCGGAGCACCCGGCCACCATCGAGCGGAAACCCCGGGATGAGGTTGAAGGCGAAGAGCGTGAGGTTGATCACGCCCAACCAGTGGGCCGTCTCCCCGAGGAGCGTGTCCTGTCCGAGACCGAGGCCCACGAGCCAGAAGATCACGCCGAGCGCGAGGCTCACCGCGGGGCCGGCCAGGGCGATCAGGAACTCGTCGCGTGGCCGGGCGGGCTCACCGCCGAGCGCCGCCACCCCACCGAAGATGAAGAGCGTGATGGAGCGGACCGGCACGCCCAGCCGGATGGCCGTGAGGCTGTGCCCGAACTCGTGGAGGATGATGGAGAGGAAGAAGAGAGCGCTCGTCCCGATGCCCAGGATCCAGTAGTGGACGGGCGACCACCCGGGGTGGCTTCCCGCGAAGCGCTGGGACAACGAGAGCGTGACCAGCAGGAAGACGATGAGCCAAGTGCCGTCTGCGCCGACCTGGATCCCGGCCCAGCGGCCCAGGGGGATCAAGGGGCCGGACCTGGCACGGGCGTTGGCTGGGGCACGGGCCATGATCCCTCCGTTCGCTCCCGCGACGATGTGGGCTTCGTCGGAAGCTAAGCACCGGAGGAGGGATCGTCCTGGGTTTCGGGCCGGCCCGGGAGCCGGCGCCCGAGCAGGATCGCGAGGTGGGGTGGGGTGAACGCCAACGCCCAGGCCACCAGGTCGGGACGTCCCCGTCCGTGCGCCGCGAGCAGGCCGAGGAAGAGCAGCCCGGGAGGCGCCCGGGAGAGGGCCAGCCAGAGGGGCACGCGGCGCCCGACGCCGCGTGCGACGACAAGGACCACGAGTGCAGAAGACACGATCCAGGCTACGCCCGCCGCCGGTCCGCCCGGGACCGGGAGGGAGATCCATCGGAGGAGGATCCACCACGCGGCGCACACGCCAGCGTGCAGGCCGAGCGGCACCGCCAACGGGAGGAGGAGGAGCCAGGCCCGGCCACGCCGGTCGGCGAGCTCCAGGACCCCAGCGGCCAGGGCGCCGAAGAGACCCCAGCCGAAGACCGCTACCGGCGGCACGCCGAACAGGCCCGGCTCGGACCACGACCAGAGGCTCGCGGCCACGGAGACCGGCTCGATGAGCGCCGCATCGGCCAGCACCAGCGCGCCCACGAGGAAGGGGGAGGCCCGCCTGGGACGGAGCGCCTGGAGAAGCGCCCGGTCCGAGAGGATCACCGCCGGCCAGATGCACACCACCGTCACGGGTACCCGATCCAGGAAGCAGCCCCAGGACGGATCGTAGGCGTAGACACCGTAGAAGTGGATGCAGGTGTCCTCCGCGATCCACGCCGCGATCGCCACGGCCGCTGCCTGGAGCGCGAGCCGCCCGGGCTCGCGGGCCTGCGACACCGCGAACCACAGGCCCACGATCCCCAGGCAGGCGATCTCGAAGGCGATCACGGCCAGGGCCGTCCCGAAGCGCACGGCAGTCCGAGCGCCTCCCATGCGTGGTAGACCGCGAACAGGCCCGCCCCGGCCCAGGTGATCACCACGCAGTCCACGCCCCGTATGCCCCTCGGGGCCACGCGCAGGAACCACGCCGCCTGCAAGAGGGGGGCCAGGCCCATGACCGCGATCCGCCACGGGAGGAGGCTCGTGGCCCAGGCCACGACCATGAGGGACGCGGCGAGGGCGAGCAGGCCCAGGACCACCCGGCCGGCCGCTCGGGATCCATGGACCACGGGGAGGGTGGGGATGCGCCGTTGGGCGTCTCCCTCTCGATCGCGCAGGTCGTAGATCACCTCGTAGGAGAGCTCGAACGCCAGGAAGAATCCGAGGGCCGCCCCGATGCCCGCCGGGGGGACGTCGGAGAGGAGAGGGGCGCCGCCCGACAGGAGCGAGACGAGGGGGTACGCGAACACGGTGATGCCCATGCCTGCGGCCGAGGCGAGGTTCTTCCAGCCGTACAGGTGCTTGATCCTGCGACGGCCCGGCAGGAGCGGCCAGTTGTAGGCCAGCCCCAGGAGGTGGCCCGCGATCCGCCACCCGGTGAGCTCGGGCGCCACGAGGTGGATGGCCACCAGCGAGAGAACGAGGACGGCGAGGCCGGCGGCGACCAGCGCCCTCCGGTGGCGGCTGGCGACCTCGGCCGCGAGCACGGCGTTGGCCCGATCCTCGGGAACGTCCACCGTGCGGTTGAGCAGGTTGACGAGGAACCAGTCGAGTGCGGCCACGCCGGCGGCAAGGAGCGGCCAGCGACCGGTGAACATCCAGCCGAAGGTGAGGCAGGCGGCCGTGGCGATGGCCACGATGTGCAGGCGGCCGAGCGAGGCGGCGAGGAGCGGCAGGCGTGGGGACACGCGCCCACCTAACGGGGCCGACCGAGCACCGATCCCTCTCCCCCTCACCCCGCGATCCGGGCCTTCATCTTGTCTGCGGCGTCCCGGAGCAGGCTGTAGGTCACCGGCGTGATGAGCAGGGTGACGGCGAGCGAAAGGGCCTGCCCGAACACGATGACCTTGGCCATGGAGGCCCGGTTCGCGGCGCCCGGACCCTGCCCCAGGGCGATGGGGAGCATGCCCGCGATGAGCGTCAGGGTGGTCATGAGGATGGGGCGCAGGCGCTGGTGGTTGGCCAGCAGGATGGCCTCGATCCGTCCCATGCCCTCCGCCTCGAGCTGGAGCGTCCGATCCACCTGGAGGATGCCGTTCTTCTTGACCACGCCGGCCAGCAGGAAGAGACCGAAGATGCTGTAGACGTTGAGGGCGTCTCCGAGCGCGAGGAGCGTGACCAGCGCGAACGGCATGGCCAGCGGCAGGGCCATGAGGATGGGCACGGGCAGGAGCAGGCTCTCGAACTGGGCTGCGAGGATCATGTACATGAACAGGAGCGAGAGCGCGAAGGCCACGGCGAAGTTGACGTACGCGTCGGCGAAGGCCTTGGACCGCCCGGTGAGCTGGGCGTCGAGCGTGGGAGGGGGATCGAGGCGTTGGAAGGTGCTCCGCATCGCGTCGAGCGCGGCCCCCAGGTCGAGGCCGACCAGGTTGGCGTAGACCGTGACCTGCCTCAGCCGATCGATGCGATCGATCTGGACCGGGCCCAGGCCCTGCTCGAGAGTGGCCACCGAGGACAGCGGGATCGTGCCTCCTGCCGAGGGGATCCGGAGGACGCTGCCCGCAGCGTCGTTCAGGCGCAGCTGGGTGCCCGACGCTGCCGGGATCCGCACCGAGTGCAGGATCGAGGGGTCGCCCCGGAAGGGCCGATCGAGCCTGAGCCAGACGTCCATGACCTCGTCGCCCTCGCGGTAGCGCGTGGCGATCGAGCCGCCGACGAGGGTGGCCAGGGCCCCGCCCACGTCGGACGCTCGTGCCCCGAGATCCGCGGCGCGGCGACGATCGAGGTGCACGCGGACCTCGGGCCGCTGGACCGCTGCGGTGGAGTCCACGTCCACGAGGCCGGGGATGGCCCGCGCCGCCTCCAGGTAGCCAGGCAGGAACGCATCGAGATCCTCGGGCTCGAAGGAACGGATCGTGAGGTTCACGTCGCCGCCCCGACTCCCGCCTCCCCGGTTGAGGACATGCTGGATGGAGGGCCGCAGGCGCGCGTACGGCGCGAGGGCCTTGCGGGCCATCCGCATGATCTCGAACTGGGAGACGTCACGGTCCTCGAGATCGGTCAACTGGACGAGAATCGTGCCCGCCGCGCGGTTGCCCCCCTCGCCGAGGGTGGTGAGCAGCCCCCGCACTTCGGGCAGCTTGCGCAGGCGGTCCTCGAGTTCCGCGAAGAGCGTCTCGGCGCCCTGGAGCGAGGTGCCCTCGGGGGCCTCGGCGGCCACGATGAACTCGCTGCGGTCGTCGTTGGGCATGAAGTCTTTGCCCACCGCGAGGTACAAAGGCACGCTGGAGGCCGCGAGGAGAAGGGCCCCCGCGGCCACCCACCCACGGTGCCTGAGCGCCCAGGCGAGCAGGCCCCCGTAGGCGGTGTCCACCGCCCGGTAGAGCCGGCCCGGCGCGTGCCCACCCAGGCCCCGCCGTCCGGCAGCGAGCGCGGTGAAGGGCGGGGTGAGCACCATGGCCACGAGGAGGGACACCAGCACCGCGGCCGTGAGCGTGATGCCGAAGGAGAAGAAGAAGCGGCCGATTCGACCCTCCAGGAACGCCGTGGGGAGGAAGATGACCGCGAGCGAGAAGGTGGTGGCGGTGACCGCGAGGCTCACCTCGGACGTGCCGTCGATGGCCGCCTGGACGGCGCTCTTGCCCAGGTCGCGGGCATGGCGGAGGATGTTCTCCAGGACGACGATGGCGTCGTCGATGACGATGCCCGTGGCCACGGTGAGCGCAAGCAGCGTCATGTTGTTGAGCGTGAAGTTCGCCCACCGCATGACCGTGAACGTGGCGACCAGCGAGGCGGGGATGGACAGCGCCGCCACCAGCGTGGTCCGCCAGGAGCGCAGGAACAGCAGCACGGTCAAGGCGGTGAAGGCGGCTCCGAGCAGGAGATGGTGCTCCACGGCCTGGACCGACCGCCGGACGAAATCCGACTGATCCCGCACCACGTCCACCGAGACCCCTGCGGGCAGCGCCTGGCGGAGCCGGTCCACCCGGGCGAAGACCTCGTCCACCACGGCCACGGTGTTGGCTCCCGACTGCTTCCTTACCTGGACGGTCACCGCGCGTCGGCCCTGGTAGCGGGCGAGCGTGGAGGGGTCCTCCAGGCCGTCCACCACGGTCGCCACGTCTTTCAAGAGGACGGGTACGCCGCCCCGCTTGGAGACGAAGATGTCTCCGAAGTCCGGGACCCGCTCCACGCGGCCGAGCGTGCGCAGGAACGCCTCGCGCTCCCCCATGTCCACGCGGCCCCCTGCCGTCTCGGCGTTTTCGGATGCCAACGCACGCGCCACCTCGGTGACCGGGAGGTCGAAGGCCGCGAGGCGATCGGCGTCGAGGCGCACCTCCACGGCCCGCGTCTCTCCGCCCACCACCTCCACCGCGCCCACGCCGGGCAGGGTCTCGATGGACTCCTTGACCGTGCGGCGCGCGATGTCCGTGAGCACCCGCATGGGCAGGTTCCCCGACACCGTGAGGCCGAGGACCGGGAAGTCCTCGGTGTCGAACCGGGTGATGACGGGCGCTTCGCATCCCTCGGGCAGGCGGCCGACCACCGCCGCCACCTTGTCCCGGACGTCCTGGGCCGCTTCGAAGGCGTCGCGCTCCAGGTCGAAGGTGACGGAGACGCGGGAACGGCCCTCGTAGGAGGAGGATCGCAGCTCGTCGATGCCCTCGATGGTGTTGATGACCTCCTCGAGGGGGCGAGTGACGCCCGCCTCGACCTCCTCCGGGCCCGCGCCTCTGAGGATCGTGGACACCGAGACGATCGGCAGGTCCACGTCGGGCATGAGGTCCAGCCCGAGGCCTCGGAAGGACAGCCACCCCAGGGTGACGAGCAGGGCTGCCACCATGAAGGCGGCCACCGGCCGCCGGACGAAGAGCTCGACGACCGGTCTCACGGCCGCCCGCCCGGTGACCCTTCCCGACCCGACCCGCCGTGGGCGGGCGCGGGGGCACCGGCCTTCGCCTCCTCACCGGACCGCTCCTCCACGACCGCGACGCCGTCGGAGAGGCGTGCGGCACCCCGCACCGCCACCTGGGCGCCCGGCGCGACCCCGGTCACCACGGTCCGGTCGCCATCGGTGGCCATCACCTCGACGGGCCGCTCGACCGCGTGCCCGTCGGCCACCTCGAACACGCGAGAGAAGCCCGAGGTGGTGAGCACCGCGCGGGTCGGGACCGCCACCGTGCCGGGCCGGTCCCCTACGCGGAGGCGCACGCGCGCGAAGGTCCCTGCCTTGAACCCGCCGTCGGAGTTGGGGATCCGTGCCTCCACCGGGAACGTGCGGGAGGACTCCACGACCGCCGGCCCCACGCGGTCCACCGTCACCTCCACCGGCGGGAGCCCCTCCACCACCACGGTCGCAGGGGTGCCTACCTCGACCTGGCTCGCCCAGGCCTCGGGCACGTCCGCCTGCAGGCGCAAAGGGTCCACCTGGACGACCGCGAACGCGACGGTGCCCGCCCGGACCCAGTCCCCCACGCTCACGCTGCGCGCGGCCACCACGCCGTCCCAGGGGGCGCGGATCACGGTGCGCGCGAGCCGGGCCTCGGCCTGGGCGACCGCGGTGCGGGCGGCGTCCGCCCGGGTGCGGGCCACGTCGAGGTCTGCGGGCGCGGCCATGGCGGAGGCGAGGAGCTGCTCGGTACGGGCGAGCTCCCGCTCGGCCTCGGCACGGTCCACCTCGGCCCGGGAGAGCGCGAGGCGCCAGTCCTCGTCGAGCACGGCGGCGAGGGGTTCACCCCGGCGGACCGGCTGGCCGAGGTCCGCGTGGACCGCCACCACCCGCCCGTCCAGGTCCGCGGCGATGTCCGCCTGCTCCAGGGGGGCCAGTGTGGCCGGCACCTCGAGCGTGTCCGCCCAGGCCACGGCCTCGGCCGACGCGAGGCCGACCGTGAGCGGCGCCTGCCCCCCGCCGCCCCGCGCCGAGGGATCGCCGCAGGCCGCGAGGAGGAGGAGCAGTCGGATCATGGCGGGGCTCCGGGCGGAGGGAGGCCGAGCGCCTCCCAGGCCGCCAGCGTGGCCAGGTCGCGGTCGAGACGGGCCCGGATCGCGTCCGCGGCCGAGCGGGCGAGGGAGGCGCCGGCGTCCGACACCTCGAGGGCGGTGGCCCGCCCCGCCACGAGCAGGGCCCGGACCCCGGCCAGGTGCTCGCGGGCGGCGGCCTCCGCGTCGGCCGCAGCGGCTGCCCGCTGGACGGCCGCCTGCTGGACGGCCAGCGCCCGGTCGCGGTCGAGGTCCGCGTCGCGGCGCGCGGCATCGAGGTCCGCCCGGGCGGCGACGAGGCCGGCCCGAGCGGCGTCCGTCGCGGCCGACACGGATCCCCCTGCGAGGAGGGGCACCGTGGCCTGGAGGCCTCCCTCCCAGGTCAGCGACGCGTCGCCGCCTGCGGCGGGCTCGCTGGCGCCGGCCTCGCCCCAGGCCTGGACCTCCGGGATGCGTGCCATCCGCGTGGCCCCGAGGCCGGCCTCGGCGGCCCTTACCCGGGCCTCGGCGGCCCGCACCGCGGGCGGCGGCTCGCCCACGGCGGCCGGATCCGGCACCGGGCCGGGGTCTGCGAGCGATGCCTCCTGGAGGTCGAGGCCCGCCAGCCGGCCGAGCGCGAGGCGCGAGAGGGCCCGGTCGGAGCGGGCGCCCGCGAGAGCGGCCCTGGCCTCGGCCACGCCCACCCGTTGCCGCGTGATTGCGAGGGGGATGGTCGCCCCCGCGGTGACCTGGGCCTCCACGCCCGCGAGCAACGCCTCCTCCACGGCGAGCACCTCCTCGCGAGCAACGACCTGGGCGTCGGCCGCGAGCGTAGCGTACCAGGCCTGGGCCACCGCGTGCAGCAGGGAGGTCCGGATGGCCTCGCCTCCGGCCACGGCCGCATCCACCCGCGCCACCCCGGCGCGCGTGGCGGACCAGGCCGGGAGGTCCACCAGGGCCTGGGAGGCCGTCACCGTGGTGTACAGCGTAGAGGCGCCGCCGCCGGACGCCTTCCAGCCGCCGGACGCGCCGATCCAGGGGAGGAGATCGGCCCGGACATCGTCGCGGGCGGCCCGAGCGGCGTCCACCCCGACACGGGCGGCGACCCCGTCCTCGTGGGTTCGAAGCGCCGACGCCCAGGCGTCGGAGAGGGACGCCGAGCCCACGGAAACGGAGTCCTCCTCCGCTGCGAGGGTCGCAACGGCCGCGAGGAGGAGGGCAGTGAGGGCGAGACACATCGAAGGGTCGCCCTAGCGCGTTCCCGCGATCCCCTCCAGCGGCCGTACCGGCATTCCGAGCGCCTCCTGAGCCCTCGCCACGGCCAGCAGGTAGTCGAAGGTCGCGGACAGGCCGTCGGCCTCGGCCTTGGAGCGCAACGTCTCGGCCTCCAGCAGGTCGGTGGCGGGGGCCACGCGGGCGTCGAACCGGGCGGTCACGATTCTCAGGTTCTCCTCGGCCTGGTCCACGGTGGTGCGGCTGGTCTCCACCGCAGCCCGCGCCACGCGGGCGTCCACCAGCGCGGCGTCGGCTTGAAGGCGCGCGCCCCGCTCCATGGCCGCGAGCCCCACGGCCGCCTGCTCGGCCTGGAACCCGGCCTCCTTGGCGGCGTACCAGTGGCGTCCCCAGTCGAGTGCCTCCCACTCGAGGCCCAACCCGACGTACCACTCGTGCTCGGCCGAAAACGTGCCCAGACCCCAGTTCCGGGTCCAGGAGGCGATGGCTCCCACCTGGGGCAGGAGGTCGCTGCGGAGCCGGTTGCGGTTGGCCAGGGCGGCTTCGCGCCGGGCCGCGAGGGCCGTGAGTGTGGGCAGGGCGGTCGGCACCGGGAGCGCCTCGGGGAGGGGGGGGAGGGCACCCAGGTCCAGGTCCTCGGGCTGCAGGGCCGCCTCGTCGGATCCGGCCACGAGTGCGAGCCGCCGCTCGGCGAGGCCCACGCCCGTCTCGGCCCTGAGCAGGTTCACCCGGGCCTCCGAGAGGGCCACCTCGATCTGCAGGAGCTCGTTCCGGCCGAGGAGTCCCACCTCGTGGAAGGCCAGGGACCGCGTGCGGTGGGCCTCCAGCGCCTTCACGCCCCGACGCGCGACGTCCACCATGCGGCGCGTCTCGAGCGCGGTGAACCACGCGTCCACCACCTCCACCGCCGTGGCCGCACGCACCGCCTCCGCGTCGGCCCTGGCTGCCCGGACGGCCGCCCGCCCGGCCCGCCACCCCTCGGACACCCCGTACAGGCCGGTGAGCGGCTGGCGGGCCTGGAGGGACACCTGCTGGGTCCGGGCGTTCCTCAACAGGATGGGCTCCTGGTAGGGCCCCACCATCTGCTCGCAGAACCCCCGGAGCACCTCGTCGAGCGAGGCGCACGGATCCCCCTCGATGAACACTGCCTCCAAAGAGTCATTCCACCACAGAGCTGCGCCCGAGGCCGTGACCGTGGGCAGCAGCCAGGTGCGCACGCCCGCGGCTCGTGCCTCGGCCACGCGGGCCTCGAGATCCGCGATCCGCACCTCGGGGTTGGCTCGCGCGGCCAGCGACAGCGCCTCGTCGAGCGCGATCGGGGCTGCGTTCACGGCCGCGGCCAGCAGGATCGCAACGATCACCCGTCCTCCTCCGCGGGCCGGGCGATGAGGCCCGCGAGCAGCGCCTCCCAGAGCAGGAGCGCGCCGTCCCGGGCCGCCTCCGCACCCTCGAACACGAAGGCCTCGTCCAGCCCGCGGAGCGCGGCCTGCAGGGCTCCGGCCAGAGCGTGGGTGTCCACCGAACGGAATCGGCCGCTATCTACGCCCTCTTGGAGGGTGGCCGCGAGGAACGCTCGGACGTCCTTGTCGAACCCGGTGATGAAGTCCTGCACCATGGGCATGACGTCC
This sequence comes from Deltaproteobacteria bacterium, assembly GCA_016927815.1. Taxonomy (GTDB): domain Bacteria; phylum Myxococcota_A; class UBA796; order UBA796; family JAFGLY01; genus JAFGLY01. Next base: position 21,853 of record JAFGLY010000157.1, read on the forward strand.
TTCGCGGCGATCTGGTTCACGGAGTAGAGCGTACGGATGGCGCGCAGGTGACGGAAGTGGGTCCGCACGAAGTCCATGAGGCGCTCCTCCGGGGCAGACTCGGGATCCGCGGAGGCCAGCATCACCTCGCGCAGGATCTCCACCTCCCGCTGGATGATCGCCTGGAACACCTCCTCCTTGCTGGTGAAGTAGTTGTAGACCGTGGCCCGCGACACCCCGGCCTCGGCCGCGATGTCCTCGAGCGTGGCCTTGCGGTACCCGAACCGGAGGATGATGTCGCGCGCGGCATCGAGAAGGGTGGTGCGTCGTTCGTCGCGCGTGGTCATGGCCGGCTCTCCACAGGTGCCCGCTTCCATCGCGCCCGTACCCGCTCCACCCACAACCAGGCCACCGGCACCACGAAAAGCGTGAGGAGGGTCGAGGCCACGAGGCCGCCGATTACAGGCAGGGCGAGGGGCTGCCAGATCTCGCTGCCCGACCCCTGTGAGAGCGCCACGGGTGCCATCCCGAGGATCATGGCGAACGAGGTCATGAGGATGGGGCGCAGGCGCACCTGGCCCGCCTCGAGCATCGCCTGCCGCGGGTCGCAGCCTTCCCGGAGGCCCTGAAGTGCTCGATCTACGAGGAGAATCGCGTTCTTGGTTACGATGCCCATGAGCAGGATCACCCCGAGAACGGTGGGGATCCCCACCGGCCAGCCGGCGAGGAACACGGTGGAGACCGCGCCGACGATGGCGAGCGGCAGGGACAGCATGATCGTGAGCGGGTGGACGAACGACTCGAACTGCGCGGCCAGGACGGCATAGACCAGGGCCACGGCCAGCCCGAGCGCGACGAGCATGCTGCCCATGGCGTCCCGCGCCAGGTCCACGTCGCCGCCGACGAAGGTGCTCACGCCCTCGGGCATCTCGATGCCGGCGAGCAGCTTCCTCACGTCCTCCTCCACGTTCGACAGCGCCCGGCCCACCACGCCGCAGGAGACCACGAGCGTGCGCATCCGTTCGTGCCGCTCGATCGTGCCGGGCGCGCTCGACCAGACCAGGCGCGCCACGTTTTGAAGGGCCACCGGCGTACCCCGGCCCCAGGGATCGTCGAGCCGTGGGATGGGGGAGAGCAGGAGCACGCAGGGGAGCAGGGTCTCGGGCGTACGATCCTCGGGCCGGGCGAGCAGCCGGAGGTCGTAGAACCGGTCGCCGTCGGCGAGCGTGCCCACGACCTGACCGGCCACCGCCGTGCGGAGCGCGATGCCCGCCTGGCCGACGGAGAGGCCTGCCGCGGCCGCCTGCTCCCGGTCCACGTCGAGGGCGAGCTCCGGGCGGAGCGGACGCCAGGTGGAGGTCACGTCCGAGGCGCCGGGGATGCGCCTCATGCCTGCTCGAACGACCTCCGCCACCGGACCCATGGCGGACAGATCCTCGCCCCGGATCTCCACCTGGACGGCGTCCTCCACTGCCATGCCCTCCCAGAGGGGAGGATCGCGGACGGCCACCACGACGCCGGGCAGATCCGCGAGCCGCTCGCGCACGTCCGGCTGGATCTCGTATACGCTGCGGTTCCGTTCCCCCTTGGGAACCGTCTCCACCCTCATCTGGATGCGATCCGCCGCGCCATCGGGGCCCACCAGCGTGTGGATCCGACGGACCTCGGGGATCTGCCGAAGCCGGTCCTCCACGTCCGCCGCCACCTGCTCCGCGGCGTCGAGCGAGGTGTAGGGTGCGAGGTCGAGGTCCACCTGGAAGCCGCTCCGATCGTACCGGGGCATGAACTCGAAGCCGGTGAGCGCCGCCATCACCAGGCTCGTGAGGAAGAGCGCTGCGGACACGCCTGCGATCGCACGGCCATGATCCAGGGCCCAGGTGAGCGCGCTCCGGTACCTCTCACCGAGCCGCTCCCAGGTGGCCAGCAGCGCCCGCGCCAACCGCCCCCGGTCCTCCAGGGGGAGGGTCCGGCCGATGCGTGCGGACAGCATCGGGATCACGGTGAACGCGATGAAGAGCGAGACCGACACCGCGATGGCGATCGTGAGGCCGAACTCGGTGAAGAACTGGCCGACCAGCCCTCCCACGAATCCGACGGGCACGAACACGGCGAGGATGGACAGGGTGGTGGCGAGGACCGCGAGCGCCACTTCCTTCGTGCCCGCGAGGGCCGCCAGGGTGGGTGCCTCGCCCGCCTGCCGGTGCCGGTGGATGACCTCCTGCACCACGACGGCGTCGTCGATGAGGATGCCGATGGCGAGGGTCATGGCGACGAGCGTGAGGATGTTGAGGCTGAATGCGGCCAGCCACATGAAGAAGAAGGTCGTGACCACCGAGGTGGGGAGCGCCACGCCCGCGATCACGGTGGAGCGCCAGTCCACCATGAACAGGAACACGACGAGAACGGCCATGGCGGCGCCCGCGAGCAGCGAGCGCAGCATCTCGTGGAGCATGTCCCGGGCCATCCGCGAGCCGTCGGTCACGGGCGATACAGATACGCCGGCGGGCAGGTCCAGATCCGCGAGTTGCTCGCGCACCCCATCCACCACGGCGACGGTGTTGGCGCCGCTCTCCTTGACGACGTCCAGGGTGACCGCCCTCTGGCCGTCCACCCGGGCGATGGTTTCCAGATCCTTCCGGCCGTCCTCCAGGCGTGCGACGTCCCGCAGGTAGATCGGCTGCGGAAACCCCTGGACCACGATGGATCCGAGCTCTTCGAGGCTCTCGACCTGGCCGCGGGCACGCAGCGACACGTTGGCGGGGCCCAACTGCAGCGTCCCGCCCGGAATGTCGCGGGTGTCGTAGCCCAGGAGCTGCGCCACCTGGAGGAGCGGGATCCGCAGTTCCGCCATCTTGGGCAGGTCGAGGAGGATTCGGACCTCCCGCTCCTCGCCGCCTTGTAGAGTGACCGCCCCCACGCCCTCCACCTGCTCCAGGGAGGGCTTCACGATGCGCTCGGCGAGGTCCCGAGTGGCCAAAGGATCGAGGTCCGAGGCCACGGCGAGCGTGAGGACGGGCGTCGCGCCGATGTCGGTCCGGCGCAGGAACGGCTCGCCCACGTTGTCGGGAAAGGTCGGCTCGAGCGCGTCGACCCGTTCCCCGATCTGGTCCACGACCTCCTGCATGGACACACCCATCTCGAAGACGCCGGTGACCACGCCCACGTGCTGGCGAGCGATGGCGTAGGTGCCGTCCAGGCCGCCGATTCCGGAGAGGGCGTCCTCCACCGGCCGGACGACGTCACGCTCCACCTGGCCGGGATCGGCGCCCGGGTAGGGCACGATCACGCTCACGATAGGCGTGGAGACGTCGGGGAAGGTGTCCAGTGGGAGGCGGCCGAGCCCGATGAGCCCGAGCAGCATGAGCACGATCGCCACCATGGTGGCGAGCACGGGCCGGCTCACGGAGAGGCGGGAGAGCCACATGGCCGGAGCCGGCTACTGCACGGCGAGCCCCGGATGTACCACCCGGACCCGCTCACCGTCTCCGAGCCTCTGCGCTCCGGGCACGATCACGGCGTCGCCAGGGGACAGACCGTTCACCGCCACCGTCTCTCCGGACTGGCCGACGACCGTGACCGGCACCGTGGCGACCACGTCGTCGCGAGCCAGGCGCACCCGATCGCCTTCCTCGGATCGCTCCACGGTTTCCTGGGGAAGCACGAGCGCCTGGGACTCGACGCCAACCACGATTTCTCCTCGGGTGAAGAGGTTTCCGACGACCGCACCACCAGGATTGGGCACCTCGATCTCCACCGGCGCGCGCCGGGTCATGGCGTCGAGGGTGGGCGAGACCGCCGCAACGGTGCCGGCGAGCACGAGACCGGGATGGGTGTCGGTGCGCAGGCGGACACGCTGGCCCGGCTCCACCCACGGCAGGTCGGCGTCGCCCACCTGGCAGCGCACCACGAAGGAGGAGAGGTCGTCCACGTGGAAGGCCGGGTACTCCGACCCCACCATGGCGCCCTCGCGGGCATCGACGCGCGAGACCACGCCGTCGATGGGGCTGGTCATGGTGGCGTTCTCCACCATCCGGCGGGCGAGATCCCGCTGGTAGCGCGCCACCTCGGCCTGGGTGGCCGCACCCTCGGCCTGGACGCGGGCCTCCTCGTAGTCCTGCTGGGAGAGTGCGTCGCTGCCCAGACGCTCCCGGACCTCGTCGAGGCGGGTCAGGGAGCGGCGCGCGGTCTCGGCCGCAAAGCCGGCGATGGAGAGGCCCGCCTCGGCCTGGCCTGCCTGGAGCGCGTACTCGGTGGCCTCGACCGACGCGAGCGGCTGGCCGGCCTGGACCCGGTCTCCGAGGCCCGCGTAGACCCGCACGACCCGGCCTCCCACCTTGGGGAAGACGTCCACCGACCGAACCGGTTCCAGGGTGCCCGCGATGGCCACCGTGCGCTCGAAGGGCGCCGGCTCCACCCGCACGACGGCAACCGGGACGGGGGGAGGCTCCAGGAGAGGCTCGCTTGCGAGTCGCTCCCAGAACGCCACGCCCGTACGGGCGAGAAGCGGGACGCCGACGAGACATCCGAGGACGATGGCGAGGGTGCGGGTGCGAGCCATGGATCGGACAGGTTGAACGAGTTGGACTTTATTGTCTGAATCTGTATAACACGAACAGATGGTTGCTTCAATCCTGACCACACGTCAAGCCTCCCCGGAGGTGGACATGACAGTTCCGTGAAGGAAGGCGCGGCAGGCGTCGCGCCTCCCGGCCGAGCCCGGCAGGATTCGCCCGGATCTTAAGGGTTCCATCCCCCTCCACGGATGATATCATCCGGCATGTGCCCTTCGCCCGACTCGTCACGCACGGGAGGTTCCATGCGCGCCCTGGTCCTCGCCCTCCTCGTCCTGCCGTCCCCCGCCCTCGCGGATCTGCAGATCGACGGCGACTACGTCCGGATCTACTACTGGGAGGCCGGTGTCTGGAACAACACGGCGCGTGCGGGCTTCCAGATGCGGGAGGAGGTCGACGGCGCCTGGGTCGACGTGACCTACCCCGGCAACCCATGGCAGGTCATCGGGTTCGCCTTCACGTACAACGACGAGGCGTACGACTACTACGGCAACTACCACGGGACCACGTACGACTGGACGGTGCTGGACGAGTCGGACCTCTCCAAGGGCACCACCAACGTGGCGCACCACGAGTGGAGCGCCGGTCCTTTGCTCATCGCCAAGACCGAGACCTGGGAGGACGACGCTCGCCTGGTGTTCCTGTCGTTCGAGGTCACCAACGCCGCCTCCTCCGACGTCACCGACTTCCGCCTCCAGCACGCGATGGACCCCGACCAGGACTCCTCGGTCGGCAGCTACAGGACCTACATCGACAGCGTGGACCTCGACGACGACGGCGTGTCCGACTGGGTCGAGGCCGAGGGGACCGCCTCGGGTTGGACCATCGCCTACGGCACCTGCGACCCGGCCGACGAGGTGGGGGGCACCTACTGGGGCACCGACACCGACTCGACCTACTACGACTACGAGGGGGTCAGCTACGACTACCAGATCCACTGGCGTCACAGCGAGGACACGATCGCGGCGGGCGACACCGTGACCTTCGGGGTCGTGGTGGCGACGGACACCACCGCGGCGGGTGCTGCGCGCGCGTACCTTTCCGGGGCGGGCCCGTTCTGCCTGTGGGACCGCGACGAGGACGGCTTCACGGCCGACGTGGACTGCGACGACTCCACCGAGCGGGTCTACCCGGGCGCTCCCGAGGAATGCAACGGCGTGGACGACGACTGCGACGGCGTGGTGGACGAGGACGACGCCGTGGACGCCCCGACCTGGTACACCGACGCGGACGGCGACACATTCGGGGACCCGGAGGTCTTCCAGACGGCCTGCGTGCAGCCCAAGGGCATGGTGGACAACGGCGACGACTGCGACGACACGAACCCGGACATCCACCCCGGCGCGTGGGAGACCCCCTACGACGGCATCGACCAGGACTGCGACGGGTCCGACTGGTGCGACGTGGACGGCGACGGCTACGACGCCGAGATCTGCGGAGGCGACGACTGCAACGACGCCAACCCCGCGGTCTACCCCGGGGCGCCGGAACTGCCCGACGGCATCGACAACGACTGCAACGGCGTGGCGGAGGACGACGACACGGACGGCGACGGCCTGCCCGACGAGGTGGAGTACGTGGTGGGCACCGACCCCTTGAACCCCGACTCGGACGGCGACGGCGTGCCGGACGGAGAGGAGATCGGGTCCGTGGATTCCCCACGAGACACGGACGGCGACACCGTCATCGATGCCCTCGACCCCGACGACGACGACGACGGCATCCCGACCACCGTCGAGATCCAGGACTACGACTGGACGCAGACCGGGTCCGCGCCTCCCGACACGGACGGAGACCACGTCCCGGACTACCTGGACGAGGACTCGGACGGCGACGGGACGCCCGACGCCGACGAGGGGACGGACGACGCCGACTGCGACGGCCTCCCCAACTACGTGGACGACGACGACACGGACGGTACGTGCGAGGACACCGCCATCCCCGACACCGGGGAGGACGGGTCCGAGGCGGGCGGATGCGGGTGCGCCCAGGCGCGCCCGGCGTTCGGTGGCTGGCTGCTCCTCGGACTCCTGTTCCCGTTCCTCCGGCGACGGCGCCCCTGAAGGCCTGCGGCCTACGGCCCGTCCAGCCGCCAGACGCGCACCTCGCCCGGGAAGACCTCGGGCGGACCCAGGCTCGCTTCCAGCGAGGCCGCGACGACGGCCCGCGACTCCGGGGCCACGAAGGCGCCGTGGAGCACGAGCCAACCGAAGCCGGCCTCCACCAGGGGCCGGGCGTCCCAGCCGTCGGCGAGCGCCGCGTCGTGGAACCGGGGCGGCCGGCGGGGCGTGAGTCCCAGAGCCTCCGGGTCCCATGGGAGGGCGAACTCGATTGCGTCCAGGACGTCCGCGGGGTCGTGGGAGAGCCCCGTGCCCACCGCGGCGCGTATGGGGCGGCCGTGGAGGGTCTGCTCGTAGAGGTACCGGCTCAGGACGGCCTTGGCGGCGGTGGGGTTGGCCCCCGCCATGGCCGGAAGGTCCAGCACGGCGCCCGGCCCGGCGGTCGCGAGCCAGCGGGCGTGAGGGGCGTCCGGGACCTCGAACGAGGGGTTCGGGAAGCCGTGCGGCGCGGCCATCCATCCCTCCGCGAGCCACGCCGCGATCGTCACGGGTGCGATCACCCGGCCGAGGCGGGGCAGACCCTGCCTGGCCAGCGCGCGGGCGACGGCCTGGACCCCATGGGCGGCGGCAAGAGGAAGGAGCAGGTACAAGGGGAGGAGGCGGCGATCTCCCACGTGCTCCAGGAGCGTCGCCGCGAGCCCGCACACCCCCTCCGGCGGTCCGGGGACCGTGCGGAGGGGGATCCAGGGAATGGGCAGGAACCGGTCCAGCAGGAAAGGCACCAGCGCGAGGGCCCAGAGTCGGCCCGAGCGCGACGCGAGGGCGGCCGCTGCGCCGGCCAGCCCCACCAGGACCACGAAGTGGCTGCGCCACTGGTGCGCGCTCGAAACCAGGAGCGGTCGGGTGCCGGGAGGCCCCCCCAGGTGCGTGAAGTGAAATTCCGACGCCTTCAGGCTGCAGATGTCCAGCACGGGCGACGGGAGGTGGGTGGGGGCGGGGAGCAGGATCCGGCTCGCGCCCCAGGACGCGGCCAGGCCTGCGAGGAGGCCGAGGGCTGCCCAGGGTGTCCGCCGGGGGGTGCGAAGCGCCACCACCACGGTTCCGACGAGCGCCACACCCGCCCACGTCACGGCCGCGGGCCAGGAGGCGAGGGCCTGCAGGAGGAGGCCAGCCGCCACCGCGAGCGCGGCGAGGGGTGGCCAAAGCCCCCCGGGACGAACCATCTCCACGAATCCCAGGAGGACGAGGGGAGGCCACGGACCCGGGAGGACCTCGTAGGATCCTCCGTGAAGCAGGCTCAGCGCGAACGGGGACACGGTCCAGCCCACGGCCACGAGCGCCGCCGGGCCCGAGGAGAGGCCAGTGCGGACGGCCAGGACGAACGCGAGCGCGGCGCCGGAGGCCACGGTGAACGCGATCCAGGTGTTGACGCCGGCCACAGGACCCCAGAACCGCGTGATCGGGACCACCAGGGCCGCATCGAGGAACCCCGCCATGAACCAGCCCACGTCGAAGCCGCCGGGAAAGGCGAGGAGGGACGTCGTGGCCGGAAGCACGTGGAGATCCGCCACGGCGTGGGCGGTCCACCACGTGCGCCACACGTGGGAGTACGCCCCCACGAACGGGGTCCCCGGGAGGCGGCCGTTCGGGTCCAGGAGCACCGGTCCCAGGAGGACTGCCGTGAGGACCGCACCCAGGCCGGCGGCGACGAGCAGGCACCGGCCGCGGGTCATGCCTCGGGGACCGACCCGACCAACTGGATCCCCCGCAGGAGTGCGCTCACCGCGTGCTGGACGAAATCCATGCGGACCTCCTGCTCCACGGGCGATCGTCGGACGGCGCCTCGGGCGAGCAACGGCTCGGGCATCATCCAGGCGTTGTCGGGCCGGATCTGCTCGCGGACCAGGGCATCGAGCGCGAGGGTGGCCTGGCGCTCCAATTCGGGGGCCGGTTGCCCCGTGCGCCGGGCGAGGATTGCGGTGGCGGTGACCGCCTCGCCGAAGCCACCCGCCGCGGGCGCCTGGGGGAACAGGAGGGCTCCGAACCCGTAGTGACCGGCGAAGTCGGCGTTGTCCCACGCGCCCGGTTCGTACTGGAGGCGACCCAGGAAGCGGGCGTAGCCCTCGCAGAAGTCGAGCCAGCCCGGGTCCTGCAGCCTGGGATACGCCTCCTCGGCAGCCAGGCAGGTCCAGACGTCCGCTCCATAGATGAAGTGCCCGAGGAAGTCGGAGTACTTGGGGCCCGTGAGGTGGTCCAGCGCGCGGCGGGCCGCGACGCGGTACCGCTCCTCTTCGAGCACGCGGTGGGCCAGGACCAGGGCCAGGGCGGCCTCCTCGGAGGCGAACATGGCCCGAGCCGTGGGGTCGATGGCCCCGGTCGTGCGGTCGTAGCCGTGGTGGAACTCCCCGTCCTCGCGCTGAAGGGCCATCAAGAGCCCGAGCAGGCCCTCGACGGTGGTCCGGAGCTCAGGATCGGGTGCGAGGGCGTAGGTCTCGATGAGCGCGACCGCCGCGATGGCGTTCGTCCCGAACGAGACCTCGGGCTTGGAGGCGATGCACGCTCCGCCCAGTGGGCCGCAGGGTGTCCTCATGGCGGCCTCCAGCCAGGCGGCGCCGGCTCGGGCCCCGGCGAGGCAGCGCGGATCCCCCGTGGCCTCGTACAGCAGTCCGAGTACCCAGACCACGCCGGCGTGGCGGGCGACGGAGTACTCCCTGACCTTGCGGTTCCGGCCGTCGCGAAGCCGGGACAGGGGATGGTACAGGTACCGGAAGCGGCCGTCCTCCGCTTGGTGCTGCAGGAGCCACGCACCTCCCTCCCGGGCGGCCTGGGACCAGCGGGCCACGCGACCGGGCGAAGCGGGCAGCGGTGTGTTCCCCCGTGTCACGGGCAGGGCCTGGCCCTCCCACTCCACCCAGGTCTCGGTCCGCACGCGGATCGGCCGATCCCGAGGCTCCAGGTGCGCGGCCGCACGGGCCCGCGCCACGTCCATCCCCAGGCGCAGCTCTCGGATGTCCGGGATGAGAGGGGTCTTGCCGAAGACCTGCTTCTTCAGGAGGTCGGTGGGGAGGACCAGGAGATCCGGATCCCGGTCCTGCCTCCAGAGCCCCTCCACGCCCGGGTTCACGGAGAGGGCCAGCACCGGATCCGCTGCCGAGGCCACCGGCGCGAGGGCCGTCACCCGGTCCACCTGCAGGCGTGCCTCGGGTCGGGGACCCGAGGACGCGATCTCGTCCGCTGACGCGCGAACGGCCTCGGCCAGGTCCCCCTGGTCCGACGTCACGCGGAGGGCTGGGCGGCCGCGCTCCCAGGCCGTGACCACGAGCGGACCGGGCCCTCGGGGGATCCCCTCGAGCGCCGGTGTTTCGGGGCGAACGCGGCCCTCCAGGGCGGCCCGGAGGTGATCCAGGGCCTGTTGCCGGGCGTCCGGCGGAACGGGCGCGAGCGGCCGAGGCGCGAACCGGAGGGGCACGGCCAGCACCACCGCGAGGGGCACCAGCGAGATCCCGACCAGGAACCGGACCCACCCGCGGCCGGCACCGAGATCCCGACGCACCTCGCGGCGCAGGAGCGCGCACAGCTTGAGCGCGGGGTAGAGACCCAGGACCTGGAGGGCACCGCTCGCGGCCAGGAGCGCACCGATGGACGCGCCCACACCAAAGTCGCCGTAGACGGACCTCAGGTAGGCCCACGACGCCACGAGCCCGCCGACCACGCCCACACAGGCTGTCCACCCCACGATGCCCCCGGTCACGGCGAGGCGCCAGCCCCAGCGCCGCCGGCGGGCGAGGCCGGGCACGGCCGCGAGTGCCAGGGCCGCGTAGGCCAGGCCGAGCGCGTTGGCCCAGGGGGTCTTCCAGGGCACCAGCACCGAGACCGCGAACGCCACGACGAGCGCGTAGACTCCCTCGGCAACGGCCCAGAAGGCGAGGGTCCGACGGGTCAGGTCCTGCATGGGCCCTCTCTCCGGCTACAGCGTGCGCTTCACGTTGCCGTCGGCCGGGCCCGGCGGCTCGATCCCTGTCTCGCGCGGGACGTCGGCCTCCGTGGTCGCGTCGGGATCCGGCACGATCCGATCCTCAGGCACGCCGTACCGTACCTGCCGGGGCCCAGGGCCAGCCAGTTCCGCCTCGAGGGCCGCTTGGGCCGCGGTCGCGTCGGGATCGGGATGCAGCCGGGCCCTCACCCAACCTCGGGCGACGTTGGCAAACCGCTGGAGTACGGACATGCGGGCGTCCTATCCCGCGGTCCGTCGCCTGCCCTCCCCGAGGCCCCCTCGGGCTTCATCGCTCGCAGCGGCCCGTACCCTGGCAGGGCGGTGTCTCGCAGCGCTCCTCCCGTCCGCAGCAGGTCCGACCCGAGGCTCGCGGAGGCAGGTTCCGGTGGGGCGCGGCGGCCGACAGCAGGCGCTCGACCGGGGCCCCGCAGCAGGGAGAGGTCGAGGGGTCGGGCTCCTCGGGCCCCTGCAGGTGCTCGAACACGGTGGCGCAGGCGGTGCAGCGATACTCGTAGAGAGGCATCGGGGCTCGCGTTCAGGGGATGAGGCCGGCCGTCTTCATGCGCCGCCAGAGGGTGACCCGGCTGATGCCGAGGGCACGGGCCGTATCCTGGCGGTTCCATCGATGCGCCTCCAGGGCGGCGAGGAGATCGACGTCATCGACCTCGACGGCGTGAGCCAGGAAAGCCCGCTCGGACGACGTCGGGTCGCGGGTGGGCTGCCAGCGGGCGATCTCCGGCGGGAGGTCGCCCACCTGGATGGACGGGCCCGAGGTGAGCGCCACGGCGCGCTCGATGGCGTTCTCCAGTTCCCGCACGTTGCCCGGAAACGGGTAGTCGTACAGGACCCGCAACGCCGCGGGGGAGATCCCCATCACCGGGCGGCCTCGTCGGATCGCCACCCGCTCCAGGAGGTGCTCGGCGAGGAGCGGGATGTCCTCCCGGCGGTCGCACAGGGGGGGCAGGTCGAGGGCCACCACGCGCAGGCGGTAGTAGAGGTCCTCCCGGAATGTCCTCTGGCGGACCATTTCGGAAAGGTCCCGGTTGGTGGCGGCCACGAGACGCACGTCCACCTTCCGGGCGACGCGGTCTCCGAGGGGCTGGATCTCCCCGTCCTGCACGGCCCGGAGCAGCTTCACCTGAAAGGAGGGGGAGGTCTCGGCGATCTCGTCCAGGAACAGCGTACCCCCGTCGGCCACCGCGAAGCGGCCCGGCGCATCCTCGCGGGCATCCGTGAAGGCTCCCTTTCGATGGCCGAACAGCTCGCTCTCCAGGAGCGTGTCGGGGAGGGCCGCGCAGTTGATCTGGACGAAGGGCCGATCGGCCCGGGGGCTCAGGCGGTGGATGGCACGCGCCACGAGCTCCTTGCCCGTGCCGCTGGGTCCCTGGAGGAGCACCGTGGCGCCCGACCGGGCCACGTCGGGCAGCACGCGGAACAGCTCCCGCATGGGCGGGCTCCGGCCTACGATGTCCTCGAAGATGGCCTGGCCGTGGAGCTCCCTGCGCAGCGCCTCCACGTCCGAGATGTCCCGTAGGATCTCGACCCCGCCCACGACCCGCCCGGACGCGTCGCGGAGCGCTGCGGTGGAGATGGTGACGGGCACCTCCCTCATGTGCCGGTCGAGCACCGTGACCCTCAAGTCCCGCGCCGGAGGCCCTCCCTCCAGCGTGCCCTTCAGGGGGCACCGGCCGTGGCACACGTCCGCGCGGAACACGTCGCGACAGCGCATGCCGATGGCCTCGGAGCGGTCGAGCCCGACGAGCCGCTCGGCCGCGGCGTTGAACGAGGTCACCCTCCATTCCAGGTCGACCGTGAAGACGGCCTCCCCGATGCTTTCCAGGATCTGCCCGTAAAGCCGGCACTCGGAGGTGGCGGGATCGGGTTCAACCACGCTCTGTGGCCTCCGACACCGCCTTCCAGGTCTCGCGGATGGCTTCGGCCGTCGCGGGACGGGCGTCCAGGGGGAGGCGCCCCTGCGCCAGCAGACGCGGGACCAGGGGATCGAAGGGAATTTCGCCGAGGACGGGAACGCCCCGGCCGTGGCAGACCCTGCGGATGCGGGTGGACACCTTGGGCGCGAGATCCGCCTTGTTGATGACGACGGAGATCGGGCGCCGGAAGTGCTCGGCCAGGTCCAGCAGGCGGATGAGGTCGTGCTCACCCGAAACCGAGGGCTCGGTCACCGCGACCACGAGGTCCACCCCGCCGATGGCTGCGTGAACCGGGCAGCCGATGCCGGGCGGGCCGTCGATGAGCAGGTAGGGCATCTGGGCGCGTTCGCCCAAGGTCTCGGCCTCGCGGCGCAGGTGGGCCACCAGCTTGCCCGAGCTGTCCTGGGCGATGCCCAGTTGCGCGTGGACGAGCAGGCCCGTCGCCGTGTGCCGGATCCGCCACGTGCCCGCGAGGTTGTCCTCGAACGTGATCGTGTCCGGGACCGGGCAGACGAGGCCGCAGACGCCGCATCCTTCGCAGGAGATCGTGTGAATCTCGAAGCGCGTCCCCACGGCCCGAACCGCTCCGAAGCGGCAGGCGTCCCGGCAGGCACCGCACCCGGTGCAGCGCTCGGGATCGATGCGGGCGCGACGGCCCGAGTAGAAGGCCTTCTCGGAGGTGTCCTCGCCCGGGAGGAGAAGGGCCAGGTTGGCGGCGTCCACGTCCGTGTCCACCGCGACCGCACGCCGGGCGAGCGCGGCGAACGAGGCCACCAGGGAGGTCTTGCCCGTGCCTCCCTTTCCACTGAAGACGGCGATCTGCTTCACGACGGCCCTCCCGGGCTCTCGAGCAACTCGATGAGCCGCTCCACGGCCTCCTTGAGAGCCGGAGAATCGGCCAGGGGGATGCGACCTTCGGAAACGGCGACCGCTATCTCGCGTTCGAAGGGAATCTCTGCCACGAGGGGCACGTCGTTTTCCGCGAGGTGATCCCGGACCCCGCCATCGCCCAGGTCGGCCCGGTTGAGCACGGCGACGTGTGGCAGGCCGAGCACCCTGCAGAGACGGATGGCCAGGTCCAGATCGTGGAGCCCGAACGGCGTGGGCTCGGTGACCAGCACCACGCGGTCGGCGCCCTCCAGGGCAGCCAGGACCGGGCAGGAGGTGCCCGGCGGACAGTCCACCACCGTGAGGGCCCCCTCGGGTGCGGACTCCAGCACCGCGCTGACGAGCGGCGTGGAGCGGGCTTCCCCCACGTCCAGGCGGCCCGAGTGCCACGCCAGGCCGCCGGTCGTGCCGAACGACAGGCTACCGATGCTGCGCATCTGCTCCCTGAGCGCCCGGTCCGGGCAGATCTGGATGCAGCCGCCACAGGCGTGGCACAGTTCCGGAAGGACCATCACCCGGTTCCGGAGGGCGATGATGGCGTGCCAGGCACAGAACCGCTGGCACGCACCGCAGCCCCTGCAGCGCCCATCGACGAGCACCGGGATGGGCACCGAGAACCGCGTGGTCGTGACCTTTTCCGGGTGCAGGAACAGGTGGCCGTTGGGTTCCTCCACGTCGGCGTCCACGTACGCGACGCGGCCGGGCTCGCGGTCGGCCAGGGCACGGGCGAAGGCGGTGGACAGGAGCGTCTTGCCCGTCCCGCCCTTGCCGCTGGCGAACGCGACCCTCAACGCCAACCCCGGGTTGCCTTTCTCTCGAGGGTGCCCTCGGTGAACCGCCGGTGCGCCTCCGAGACGCGCAAGCCCGGCGGGGCGGTGAGGGGCGTGATCCCGAGCGCGTTCAGCGAGGCCAGGGCCTTGGGCCCGAACTCGCCAGAGATGACGGTTTCGACGCCCAGATCGCGCATCCAGCCGGCTACGGCGGGGCCCGCACCGTGCCCCGCGTTCCGGTGGGGGTTCGACACCCGCTGGACCACCTGTCCGGTCTCGTCGAGCACGAGAAAGGCCTCGGCACGGCCGAACCGGGGATCCAGGAGGGGATCCGGATCCGCCGGCGTGGCCACGGAAATAGCGGCCCGGGTCACGGTTTGCCCGTCCCGCTGCGCAGGGCTGCCAGCTCCCGCTCGAGCGCCTCGAGGCGCTCGAGGAGCGCCGCACGGTCGTCGTCGACCGGCAGCGGCCCCCAGCCTGCGCGCGCCCACCCCCGTCCTCCCCGTCCGCCGCCCCATCCACCTCCGCGGCCGTAGCGAGCGCCGCCACCGCACGGTCCGAGGCCACGGCCGGTCATGGGTCCACGACCCAGGGGTCCGGTTCTGTCGAATCCAGGCATGATTGACTCCTTTGTTCCTTTACGGACGACGACCCCGACGCGCCCGCTGCCGGCGGCCTCCCCCAAACCGCCCCCGTGCCGTGGGATCCAGACCCTCCATGCGGCGTTGGAGAACGGCCTCGGCCGGTCCCCACAGGCCCCAGAAGACGCGGAGCCCGAGGGACTCGGCCAGGGGAAGCCAGCAGCGGTTGAAGCCCCCGCACAGGAGCTCCCGCACGCCGAGATCGCGGAGCAGGACCAGGCGGTCGAAGAAGTCGGCGGGCACCGGATCGACGACGTGTCGGCCGGTCTCCCTGCCCTCCTCGATGTCCACCACGAGGATGCGATCCGCCCCGCAGAAGCGGGGGGAGACGTCATCCTCGAAGAGGGGGAGGGCGAGGCGCATGGTCGATGCTCGTGCACGATCTTAAGCAATTTACGTGCCAAACCTATGGACGGCCTCGAGAGGAGGATATCGGGCGGATCGCACCATCGGCGGGAATCCGAATGTTTCAGGGAGACACCATTTCGTATCCCGTCTGAAACAAAACGTCACCGAGATCCAACCAGCCGTTCGTACTCCTCGTCGAGCACGTCGAGCAGCATCTCCAGAGTCGGGTTGCCCTGCCACATCCGGCCCGAGATGAAGAACGTGGGCGTGGCCTTGACCCCGTTGGCCATGCCCTCCTTCTTGCTGGCCACGAGGCGGTCCCGCAGCTCGGGGGAGGCCACGGCCGTGTCGTACCCCGTGACCCCCACCTCGGCGGCCCAGCGGGGCAGATGGGTCGGGCTGAAGGCGTCGAACCTCTGGTAGGCGAGGAGGAGAAACTCCCAGAACCGGCCCTGGTCCTGGGCCGCCAGGGCTGCGAGGCCGGACTCGGCGGAGCCCGGATGGCCCTTGATCGGGAACTGCTTGAAGTACATCCGGACCCGCCCCTTCAAGCTGCCCTCCCGGATCTCGCGCACGAGCACGGGCGTGACCTTCGCGCAGAAGGGGCAGCGGGCGCACGCGTACTCCACGAGTACGACGGGGGCGGTCGGATCGCCCACCATGGGGAGGCCGGCGAGGTCGATGGAGGCCGGCGGCGAGGGCATCATAGAGCGCGCGCGGAGGTCCAGGGCCCGGGCGACGGCCTCGTCGGGCATACCGGCCCTCACGTGTCGGCAGACCTGGGCCGCGAGGCGCTCGGCCAGGGGTACGGAACGGTCGAGGCAGGTCGAGATGGTGTCATCACAGCCGTCGTAGACGAAGAGACGATCGTTGAGCTCCCGGACACGATCCATCTGGTCCTCCGAGAGGTCCGCGCAGCAGGCGATGGACCCCAGATCGGCCGCTCGGGCGATCCCGGGCACGAACAGGGAGGCGACGAGGAGTCGCGGCAGCACGTTCACGAGGTCCTCCGGGTGAGCAGGCGGTCCAGTCCCAGCGGCCGACGGTCGAGCCACTGGACATACAACCCCATGGCCAGCCAGGTTCCATCCCGGACCAGGGTGCGCCACGTGATGGGGTCGTCTCCGCCCTCCGAGGCGAAGCAGCCACATCCCATGTCGAGGCCCCGGGCGAGGGCGATGGCGAGCGCCACCATGAACATGACCATCATGGCGTTGACGAGCAGCACGGCGGCCCGCGTGCGCAGCCCGAGCACCAGCATCAGGGCGACGAACAGTTCCACCCAGGGCAGCACCAGGGCCTGGAGGTTGACGAGTTCGAGCGGCAGGATCTGGTAGGTGGCCACGTCCAGGGCGAACGAGGCCGGATGCAGGATCTTGTGCCAGCACGCGAGCAGGAACACGACCCCCAGGTAGAGGCGGAGGCCCAGCGCGATCCACCCGTGACCGTTCCAGTCGAGGAAGCGGCTCATGGCGTCACCTGGGCGCCCAGGTGGGTACGGACCGCGGCCACACCGCCGGGCACGAAGTGGACGTTGCGCACGCCATGCCCCGAGATTTCCCGGGCCAGTTCCTCGCCGGAGTCGGGTCGATCCCCGTCCCCGTACACCACCACGCGGTCGCAGCGGGTCGAGAGGAGGTCGGAGAGCTTGTCGTCGGAGACCGGATCCAGGTAGTCGAAGGGGACGTTTTGGGCGCCGGGCGCAGACCAGGAACCGGCCTCGGCCACGGGTCGGGCGTCGATCACGAGGTCGGCCGCGTCTCCCCACCGCACGTCGGCGGGAGCGAGCGGGATCACGTCCCCTCCCGGTTCCGGGCAGGGTACGAGGATGCGGTAGGGCTCCTTCGCGACGATCGGGATCCCGTCGTGACGAAGGGCGTTCACGGAAAATGCGGCCACGGTCGAGATCGCGACCACGATCCCGGCGTCCCGCACCAAGGTCAGTCCACGCATGACGATCCCCTTCGAGCGCTGTCCTCCTGGCGCAGCAGATCCTGTACCCGGTCGAGGCCGCTGTCCGCCGCGCTCCCGATCCCGTAGGGAAGGGGCAGGTAGTCCGGTCCCACGGGGGCGAGGGGGGCGGGTTCGTGCCCCCAGGACGGCTGCCAGCGGGCCTCCACGAGAACTCGGTGATCCGTGTAGGACCAGGCCTCGTCGGTGCTGGTGCGGTCGGTCCACGTCCAGGACAGACCCCAACGGACACCCCCCAACGGGCGCGTCCACGGCGCCACCTGCAGGCCCCAGGTCCAGTCGCGCCGCCCGGCGGGGGTGTCGAGGTCGAACCGATCCGCGAGCACGAGCGCACGGGCCAGGACGAGACCCGAGCGGGGCAGGGGCGCCGCCACCCGGAGCAAGGCGGATCCGCCGACCAGGTCCCACTCGGGGAGGCGCGCATCCTGCAGGCGACCCGAGAGCACGCCGGTGAGGTTCCAGCCGCCGCCGAGCGGCAGCACCAGGGCCGCCCCCACGTCGCCCTCCGTACGGGTGCGTGGCGTGTCGCGGTAGAGTCGCCGGCCCGCGCCCCCGAAGACCTGTACCCGCTCGCCCAGGTCCGCCTCGATCTCGGCCCGGTGGGCCTCCATGTACCAGCGCTGGCCCGACCAGGAGTCGTCCTCCAGAAGCGTGCCGCCCGAGTACGCATCGCCGCTGTTCACGCCCAGGAGTTCGAGGCTGTAGAGCAGGCGCCCGCGGGTGGCCGTGCGGGGTCCCGCCTCCACGCCGGCCCGGCCGCCCAGGTCGAGCCAGGCCGAGGAGCGCGTGGGGCCCGAGACCGGGAGGAGGCCCTTCACCCGCGCCTCGGCCACCGGACGCAGGCCGGGGCTGGACCAGGGCTCGTAGCGGAGCACCCCGTCGAGGCTCGCGACCGGGGATCCGGTGTTTTCGGCAGCGCCCGAACCGAGGTCCTGCGGAGCGCTCTGGACCGCGTTGGAGGTGTAGCCCGCGCTCCCCTGGATGCGGGCGGAGTACGGGTTTCCCGTGTCGCCCAGCACCCTCCGGCGCAGCTCCATCTTGAGCACCTCGTCTCCGGGCAGGAGGGGAGCCGTGGGCCGGAGGAGCCTTTCGCGCGCCTCGTCCGGGTGCCCTTCCAGGTCCGCCAGGGTGGCCCGGAGGAGGGCCTCCCGCTCTCCGAGCGGGCCCGGTACCTCCCGGGTGCCCAGCCAGGCGCGTGCCCCCGTGAGATCGCCCTCGTCCAGGGCTCGCCAGGCCGCCCAGGTGCGGGTCTCCGCGTCGGTGGGGTCCGCACGGACCTGGTCGGCAAGGACCCGCCGGGCCCAGGTGTCGTTCCCGGCGCCTGCGTACGCGAGGGAGAGGAGGCGGGCCAGCGTGCCGGCCTCGGCCGCCGTGACACTCGCCCGGGCGGCCTTCAGGACCTCGAGCGCCTGGGTCCACGCCTCCCGTTCCACGAGGCAGCGTCCCGTCGAGAGGGCACACGCGACGTCCTCGCCGCAGGGTCCGCCGCAGTCCGCGACGGGATCGTCCGCACGGGCGGCGAGGATGGCCAGGAGGAGAGGGAGGATCACCGGATCTCTCCGTCCGAGCAGCACCGGAAGCCCTTGGCCGAGGGGTTCCAGGTGGCGTCGTAGTCGCAGCGGGTGTTCCTCTCGGAGTCGACGCAGTTGTAGGCCCCACCCCGGTAGTGGTCGAGGCCGTCGTCCGTGGCCACCACCTCCCACACGTTGCCGCTCACGTCCCAGGCACCCCAGGCGGTCTCGCACTCGGGGAAGGACTGGGTGGGCATCACGTGGAAGGACGCCCCGCAGTCGTGGTAGCAGTGCGGGTACGGGTCCTGCCCGTCGCAGGTGCAGTACGTGTCGATCCCGTTGCAGAGCACGGGGTCGTAGGCATCGCCGTAGGGGTAGACGAGCCCGTCGAGCCCGGTGCAAGCGAGCTTCCACTCGGCGGTCGTGCAGAGTCGCCGGCCGGCGGCCTCGCAGGCGGCTCGGGCGATTGTCTGGTTCATGCCCTCGATGGCATCCGCGGAGAACCAGGGGATCACGTCCGGCCGGCTGGTGGCCATCGACCCGTCGGTGCCCGGGTGGGTGTCGGTGGCGTCGGGCCGGGAGGCCTCCCAGGTGTCCATGCAGAACGCGCCGCAGACCTCCACCTGGTCGCTGGCGCAGATCACGGTGCCCTGGGGCTCGCAGTCGGGCACGCACACGCCGTCCTCGCAGGCGAAGCCGACCTCGCCGCAGTCCGAGGCCACCACGCACTCGGGCTCGGAGGTGACGCAGACGCCCAGAACGAGGTCGCAGTCCTGCCCGGGCGGGCAGTCGTCGTCCTCGAAGCAGTGCTCCTTCACCACGCATCCAGCGAGGAAGGAGAGACCCAGGAGGATGGATGCCCGCATGGGGGGAAGGCTACCCGTGTCCGTGCCCGGCGCAGGCGGTGGACGGATCCACGAGGGGCAGCGTGCCGGCCTCGAGGGCTGCAAGCGCGTCGGCCACCGTGCCGCCCATGGCCTGGTAGACCCGGATGCCGGCCTCGTGGAACCTCCGGATGGCGCCCATGCCGATCCCGCCGACCACGATGGCGTCCACGTTGTGGTCGGCCAGGGCGTCGACCGGACGGCACTGGCCGTGACCATCGTGGTCGTCGCGGTTCACCAAGGAGGTGACCTCGCCGGTCGTGCTGTCGGCGATGGCGAAGTACGGGGCGGCGCCGAAGTGCATGGAGACCGGGCTTTCGCGGCCCAGATCCTGGTCGATGGGGACACAGATGCGCATGGGGATCACTCCTTTCGGGTGGACGGGGCGGCGGGGTGGGGCGTCCCGTCCGCCTGGGTGGGGTCGGTGAGCGGGTATCCCACGGAGGGGTTGCCGCGCAGGTGGGGACAGTCGTCGGGCACCCGAACGCCGGGCTCCGCGCTCCCCGGGCAGCGCCACCCGGGGTGGAAGGGCGGACAGACCGGTCCGCCCTCGATGTGCAGACCGTGCCCCTCCACGAGGGCCCTGGCCACCGTGCCGCGGGCGATCTCGAGGATGCGGCCGAAGGTCTGGCGGGAGACCCCCATGTGCCCTGCGGCGTCTTCCTGCGAGAGCCGCTCCAGGTCCGCGAGCCTGAGCGCCTCCCAGGCGTCGAGGCCCAGGTGCAGGCACCGGATCGACCGGGCCGGGACGCCCGATGGCTCGAACCGGTCGTGGGGCGGGAGATGGGCGATGCGGCGGCAGCAGGGAGGGCGGGACATGGCCGTGCGGACGGGAACGGGTTATGAGCGGATGCTCATAACCGCAGCGCAACGCGGCGGCGAGCCCCCCGGAGGCGAACATGCCAGAATCGCAGGAGGAAGCCGGTTGCGACCGGCCTGTCAGCGAGGTTCCCGCACCACCCCCGCCCCCGTCCTCCCCCTCACAGCCCGAGGCACCCCCCATGCAGCAGGTCAAGGTCGGCAAGCCCGCGCCGGAGTTCGCCGCTCCGGCCTACCTGAACGGCGGTTTCACCAGGGTCTCGCTCGCGGAGAAGCGCGGGCGGTGGCTGCTCGTGTGCTTCTACCCGGGGGACTTCACCTTCGTTTGACCCACCGAGGTGTCGGCGGTCGCCGACGCATTCTCCCGGCTCCAGGAACTGGAGACGGAAGTGATCGCGATCAGCGTGGACAGCCAGTTCGTCCACAAGATCTGGTTCGAGGAGGAGTTGTCCAAGATGGTCCCGGCCGTCCCGTTCCCCCTGGCCTCGGACGCGGGGGGGCACATCGGCCGGCTCTACGGCGTATACGACGAGGCTTCGGGCGTGGACATCCGGGGCCGGTTCCTCATCGATCCCGACGGCGTGGTCCAGGCCATGGAGGTCATGACTCCGCCGGTGGGCCGCAGCATGGTGGAGACCATCCGCCAGATCCAGGCCTTCCAGCACGTGCGTGCCGCCAAGGGCGCGGAGGTCTGTCCCGCGGGCTGGCGGCCCGGAAAGCCGACCCTGCGCCCCGGCCCGGACCTCGTGGGCAAGGTCTGGAAGGTCTGGAAGCCAGGCGACGAGTAGCCCGACGCAGGCCTCTGATCCCCGCGTGGACGCGCAGAGGGGATGGTATTACTGAGCGGTCCAACCGTAATACAACGGGCCCGCTCCCTTGGTCGTCCCTTCGCTCCTGCCAGGCCTGCTCCTGCTCCTTCCCCCGGCTGTGCGGGGGGAGGAGCGCGACGAGACCGAGAAGGCCCCGGACGCAGAGGTCGTCGTGGAGGACCGTCGTGTATCCGAGAGCCTCGCCCAGGTGAGCCTGGACCGGGACGCCCTCGAGGCC
The DNA here is from genome assembly GCA_016927815.1 of Deltaproteobacteria bacterium. GTDB lineage: Bacteria > Myxococcota_A > UBA796 > UBA796 > JAFGLY01 > JAFGLY01. Next base: position 43,267 of record JAFGLY010000157.1, read on the forward strand.
TTCCCCGCCTCCTCTGCCGACGAGATGCTCAAGGCCATGCCGGGCCTCCACCTCTCCGCCCACGGAGGCCACGGCAAGGCGTACCAGTACTTCGTGCGCGGGTTCGACGCCGTGCACGGCTCGGACCTCGCGGTCTCGCTGGAGGGCATCCCCCTCAACGAGGTGAGCCACATCCACGGGCAGGGCTACCTGGACCTCCACTTCCTGCCCACCGTGCTGGTCCGGGGGCTGGACCTCTGGCGGGGATCCAGCCGCCCGGAGGCGGGCGACTTCGCGCTGGCGGCCTCGGCGGAGCTCCATCTCGGCCTCGCGGATCCGGGGTTGCTCGTCCAGGTGGGCGGGGGCACCGATCGGTCGGGCCACGGCCTCGTGGCCTGGCGCCCGGCCGGAGGCGGGCCCACGGACTTCGCGGTCGCCGAGGGCGAGGCCGGTGAGGGCGTGGGGGATCGTCGTGCCTTCCGCGAGGTCCGCCTGGCCGGCGGCAAGGGCGGATGGCTGGGGCCGGCACGGGTGCGCGCCTTCGCACTGGCCAGCGACAATACGTTCGAGTCGCCCGGCGTCGTCCGCGAGGACGACGTGGGGTCGGGCGAGGTGGACTTCTACGGTGCCTACCCGGAGGCCGGGGGCGGCCGCTCGTCCCGCCTGCTGGCCGGCGTCGAGGTCGCCCGGTCCCTCGAGGCCGGTGGCTGGCAGTTCCTCGGGTGGGGTGGTCTCAAGGCCCTGGAGCTGAGGAGGAACTTCACCGGCTACGCCCAGTACGCAGATCACGGGGACGGCGTGCTGCAGGCCCAGGAGGGCGGAGCGGCGGGCCTTCGGCTGCGGGGCTGGAGGCACCTGGAGGGGGTCGGCTCGATCCTCGAGGGAGGGGTGGACGTGAGAGGGGATCGCTTCGACCAGTGGGAGCAGGGCCTGGAGCCCGATGGCACGATCTGGGCGGAGCGCGTGGACGCCCGCGTGTCCCAGGGCTCGGCGGGGGCCTGGGCGGACCTCGGCCTCGATCCCTGGCCCTGGCTCTCCGTGGAGCCCGGGGTCCGGGCCGAGGCGCTCGCCATCCGGCTCCTGCGCCGCATCGATGACCTCGGAACGCCCGTCCTGAATCCCCGGCCTGCCCACGCCTGGGCGCCGGTGCTCTGCCCCAAAGCGCGCCTCTCGCTCTTCGGGGATCGGCCGTGGAGCGCGTTCGCCACCTGGGGGCGCGGATTCCGCTCTCCCGAAGCCCGCGGGGTGGAGGACGGGGATCGGGCGCCGGTGGCCACGGCCGATACCGCGGAGCTGGGGGTGCGCTGGGCCGCGCCCGACGCCTCGGTGACGCTGGTCGGCTTCCACACCATCGTCAGCAACGAGATCGTCTTCGATCACGCCGCCGCGCGGTTCCTCTCCTCGGGGGCCACCCGGCGGCTGGGTGGCGAGGTCGTGGCCAGCCTGGAGCCCTTCCGTTTTCTCCGCGTCGAGACGGAGGTCACCTGGGCCGACGGGCGCACCCTCGCGTCCGGCGAGGCCCTTCCCTATGCCCCCCGCTGGCTCGCCTCGACCGGCCTGTACGCCCGCCGTGCCGGGGCCGAGGGGCGGGCGACCTGTGGGCTGCGGGGCTGGTTCCTGGGGCCGCGCCCGCTGCCCGAAGGCTTCTACAGCCACCCGGCCTTCGTGGTGGACGCCACGGGTCACGCCGAGTGGCGACGCTGGGTCCTCGACGTCGATGTGGACAACCTGCTCGGCACCCGCTGGAGGGACGGCGAGTTCGTGTACCCCTCCTGGTTCGACCGGAGCCGGCCCGAGAGCGAGCTGCCCGCCCTCCACGTCACGGCCGGGGATCCGTTCGCGATCCGGATCGCCGTCGGAAGGAGGTTCTCGTGAGTCGCATGCACCCTTGCGCCTGGGCCTTGGCGGTCCTGGCCTCCTGCAGCCCGGAGTCTCGAGGCAGCCTTCAGATCCCGGTTCACCTCGCCGGATCGGACCCCGCCACCTTCGTCGGATCGGACGGGGCCGAGGTCCGGCTGGACCGCGCGCTCCTGGTCCTCTCGGACCTGAGGCTCGAGAGCCCGCCAACAGTCGCACGCCTGCGACTGCCCTCACCGCTCCGATCCGCCTGGGCTCACCCTGGCCACGACTTTTCCGGGGACACCGCGTGCGAACTGCTCGGAACCTGGGAGCTGGACCTGCTCTCGGACAGCGGCCTGGACCCGGGAAACGCCACCTGCCTGGAAGGAGACCTGGCCACGGGTCGCGTGCGACTCTCGGCCGAGCCGGCCCTGGACCTGGCGGGTGAGGTCACGCTGGAAGGCGGCGAGAAACGGTCCTTCCACTTCGAAGTCTTCCTCGATGAGGAGGTCGCTGGCATCCCCATCGAGGCCCGGCTCGATGCAGACGCGCCGCCCGCGCTCCTGGATCTGGCCGCCAGCCCCGCCACCATGCTCTCCTGGAGCGACTGGTCCACCGAGGACGAGGACCAGGACGGCCTCCTCACCCTGTCCGACGGCGCCCTCGGCAACACCGTTCCGTTTGGTGTCGTGAGCACCGCTTCCTTCACCCTCGACCTGGACGAGTGAGCCTCGTCCTCGGAGACGTCCCCATGCACCGCATCCTTCCCCTGCTGTCCGTCCCCCTCCTCGCCACCGGCTGTGCGGGTGAGGGCACCTGGGTCCTGGAAACCTGGGGAGAGTCGTACATCGAAGCATCCATCCCGGCCGGCGACTTCGCCGACGGGTGCGAGGTCGTCTACGACGTCTTCCTCGTGGTGGACACCCGCATGGCCCTGCTCGACGGCGACGGCGAGGCCGTGGCCGAGGTCCCCGAGGCTCGGGTCTACGACATGACCCGGACCGGTCCCCACGCCATCGCGGCCCTCGACGTGCCCGCGACCCACTACGACACCGTCCGATGGCGGATCGCCCCGGCACCGGACACGGTGGCCGGCAATGCGACGACCGACCAGGTCGCGCTCGTGAGCGACCTCGCTGCTTCGGTGTACGTGGCCGGCACGCTCGCCTGCGGAAGCGACGCGGTCGCTTTCGACTGGGCGTTCGACACCGACACGACCTACCTGTGCGAGCCGGAGGACCTGACCATCCCCGCGGGGGGCGAGGACGGCACCCAGCTCACGGTGCACGGAGACCACCTGTTCTACGACGGCCTCGAGAACGCGGACGCCGTGGTCCGCGGGCAGGCCATCCTGGACGCGGACGCGGACCAGGACGGCAGGGTCACTTTAGAGGAACTCGCGGCCATGTCCGTGGCCACGCTGGGGTACGACGTGGGTTCCCGTTCCGAGGTCTCCGACCTGGGCGCCTTCGTCGCCTTCTTGAGCCGGACGCTCGGCCACATCGACGGCGAAGGACACTGCCAGGTCGATCTCTAGGACACTTACGGTCTGCGTAATTCCCTGACCCCTTCAGGGCTCGGACCGGCGGGTTCCGGACGGGCCTCGGAGGGCGAAGACGACGAAGCAGGGAGAGATTCCAGCTCGGATCCTCCTGGCAGGATCCTTGCATACCTCCTCTGCGGAGGGTACCGGTATGACCCGAATCGCCCGATCCGCCTGTCTCGCGCCGCTCCTCGTCCTTGCAAGCCGAGCCGTGCAGGCCAGCGAAGCCCCGGCACAGGCGGGTGACGACGCCGACGAGAAACGGATCCGTACGTTGGAGGAGCAGGTTCGGTCGCTCCAGGACCAACTCGCCCAGGCCGAGATGGCCCGCATCCTCGACCGCGCCGAGATCGAGGCGCTCGCGCCGGTGGCCGAGGAGCGACCCGAGGACCGGGTCTTCACGGAGAAGGGTCGCTCGCTCCAGGCGGCCAACCCGGAGATCTCGGTATCCGGAGATTTCGTCGCCTCCCTCGACGCCGACGCGGTGGCCCTGGAGGGCAGCCCGGGGGAGAGCGGGCTCCCGCTCCGCTCGTTGGGCCTGACCTTCCAGTCCGTGCTCGATCCGTTCTCGTTCACCAAGATCGCCATCGACTTTACGCCGGATCCGGAGGAACCCGTCGCCCTCGAGGAGGCCTACATCACCTGGTCCGGCCTGGTCCCCTCCCTGTCTTTGAGTCTCGGGCGCTTCCGCCAACAGTTCGGCGTGGTCAACCGGTGGCACGAGCACGATCTCGACCAGGTCCAGTACCCGCTCCCCCTGGAGGCCCTGCTCGGTCCGGAGGGGCTCGTGGGCAACGGCCTCAATGCCCGCTGGTTCATGCCGCGGCTGTGGGCCGACGCCCAGGACCTCACGATCGAGGTCGTGGACGGCGACAACGCGACCCTCTTCTCGGGCGAGGCGTTCTGTGTCCCCGCGGGTCTGGCCCACCTGAGGAACTACTGGGATCTGTCCGAGAGCACCTACCTCGAGCTCGGCCTGACCGGGATGGGAGGGGCCAACCGACCCCCCGAGGGGATCACGGGGGACGGCTGGGGCCGTACCTGGGTCGGTGGGGCGGATCTCATGGTGACCTGGGTGCCTCCCTCGCGGGCCCGGTACCGCTCCTTCACGTGGCGCAGCGAGGCGCTCCTCGTGGAGCGCGAGGAGGTGGACGGGAGCCGCTCTCGTGGACTGGGAGGCTGGTCCTACGTCGTGAACCAGTTCGGACCCCGCTGGTACGGGGGGGTCCGGGGTGAGGCCTTCCGGCTGGAGGGGGACGACTGGACCTGGCGCGTGGGGCCCACGGCCACCTTCTGGCAGAGTGAGTTCGTTTTCATAAGGTTAGAATATGGTTTTACAGCGAATACCCTCAACGGGGACGACCACCGCGTGCTCCTCCAGGCGAGCTGGGCGGCGGGTCCTCACAAGCACGAGAAGTACTGACCCGGAGCCATCCATGACCGCCTTTCGAGCCCCGTTTCTCAGCCTCGTCCTCCTGTTCCTGCTCCTCGCCCCGGCGTCGGCCTGGGCGAAGCTGCAGGTGGTGGTCACGTGCTCCTCCTACGAGCCCATCGTGGAATACCTGGGCGGGGATCACGTGGAGGTGATGCACCTGGTCGAGGGCTACCAGGATCCTCACATCGTGCGTCCCAAGCCGAGTCTTGCGGTCCATCTCGCCAAGGCCGACCTGTTCGTGGAGACGGGTCTCGACCTCGAGGCGTGGGTCCCGGCCCTGGTGGACCAGGCGGGCAACCCCGACATCCGCAGCGGGCAGAAGGGATTCGTCTCCGTGAGCACGGGCGTGAAGGTCATCGAGGTCCCCAGCGCGATCAACCGCGCCGAGGGCGACGTGCACCTGTTCGGCAACCCGCACATCCACACCAGTCCGATCAACGGCAAGATCATCGCCGAGAACATCGCCACCGGGCTCAAGCGCGTGGACCCGGCGCACGCGGCCGAGTACGATGCGAACCTCGCGCGGTTCAAGGCCGAGATCGACACCCGCCTCTACGGCTCGGAGCTCGTTCGCATGGTCGGGTCCGCCACCCTCGACCGGCTCGCCCAGTCCGGCCGGCTGGTGGCGTTCCTCGAGAGCCAGACGTACCAGGGCCGATCCATGTCCTCCTACCTCGGCGGCTGGATGGCCCAGGCCGCCCCGCTCCGCGGTCGGAAGCTCGTGAACTTCCACAAGAACTGGGGGTACTTCGTAGATCTCTTCGGGATCCAGGTCGTCGGGTACATGGAGCCCAAGCCGGGCCTGCCGCCCAGCCCCGGCCACATCACGAGCCTCGTGGACAGGATGCAGCACGAAGACGTCCGGGTCATCTTCGACGCCAACTACTTCGACCCTGCCAAGATGCGGCTCGTAGCTGATCGCACCGGCGCCGTGGCGGTCCAGGTGGGCCTCGCCGTCGGCGGCCAGAGCGGCATGGACGATTTCTTCGACCAGTTCGACATCTGGATTGCCACGCTGCTCGATGCGTACAAGCGCGCGGGCGTGATCTCCTGAGCCCCGCGCCCGCGGACGAAGTCCCGGGTCCCTTCCGGAACCGCCCTACGGGCCTCGCCCCCAGGATCCTCCCATGCAGCAGTTCCTCTCGGTCATGCTGGCCCCGTTCGTGGAGTGCCTCCTCGTCGTCGGGTTGCACACCTACCTGGGCATCCACGTGCTCAAGCGCCGGGTCGTGTTCGTAGACCTCTCGCTCGCACAGATCGCCGCCCTGGGTACCACGATCGGCATCCTGTTCGGGATCCACGACACCGAATCGCCCGCGTCGTTCGTGATGTCGGTGGGGTTCACGCTGGTCGGCGCGGCCATCTTCACCATGACGCGGACACAGCGCGAGCGGGTGCCCCAGGAGGCCATCATCGGGCTGGTGTACGCCATCACCGCCGCGGTGGCGGTGCTCATCGTCCAGAAGACCCGAGGCATGGAGCACCTCATCGACATCATGCACGGCCGCCTCCTGTGGGTCTCCTGGGGCGAGGTGGCCGAGGCCGCGATCCTCTACACCATCCTGGGGGCGCTCCACTTCCTCTTCCGGCGGCGGTTCCTGCTCATCTCGGAGGATCCCAAGGCGGCCTTCGCCCAGCGGATTCACGTCGGGATCTGGGACTTCTTCTTCTACTTCACGTTCGGCGTGACCATCAGCGTCTCGGTCAAGGTGGCCGGCGTATTGCTCGTCTTCGTGTTCCTCATCGCTCCTGCCATCCTGGCCCTGCTCGTGTCCCACGACCTCAAGGTGCAGCTCCTCGTCGGCTGGACCGCGGGGACGCTCGTCACGGTGGTCGGACTCTCGCTCTCCTGGGTGCTGGACCTCCCCTCGGATCCCCTCGTCATCGCGTGCTACGGGGTGGTCCTGCTCGTCGCGGCCGTCATCGCCTACGTCGTGCGGTCCCAAGCCCGATGGAGGGCCCTGGCCCGGGTGGGGATGGCCGTTGCCGCGACAGGGGCGGTCGCGGCGCTCGTGTTCGGGGGAGGTCGGTTCCTCGCGGCTTCACCCCTCGCGGGTCACGAGGAGGACCTGATGCTGGACGCGGACGCCGTGTTTGCGGCCGAGCCCGCCCCGGTGCCCGTGGACGACGCGCCCGCTCCGGCCCATCCCGACGACCCGGTCGCCTGCTTCCTCGCGGCCGCGACCCCCTTCGATCGCCTGGAGATGGCGGAGTCCCTCCTGTCCACGGATCCGGACCTCGGCGTGGACCTGCTCGTCACGATGCTCCACTGCAGCCTGACGCCCCCGCTGTGCCGGTCCACCGCGGTGGAGATCCTGGAGGAGAGGGCCGGACGGACCTTCGGCTACGACCCCGATCGCCTTCCGGCGGAAAACCACCTCGCCTTGCGAGACATCCGTCGTTGGGCTGCGAAACGGAAGTCGCGATAGGACCCGAAGGAGGTTCCTCCGCACGATGCCTGCCGCCCGGTGGCCCAGACCCCACCGATCCCTCAAGACCCGGTACGCCCTGCGTCTGTCTCTGGTGATCGGTGCGTTGCTCGCCGCCTACTTCGTCGTGGAAGCCCGTCTCGACCGCCAGCACATCCTCCAGGACCGCCTCGCCATCCTGGGCAGCATGACCGATCTCCTCTCAAGCGCCATCCTCCTGGAGGGGAACGAAGGGTGCCCGGGCGTCCAGGCGTTGCTGGAGACCTTTCGGCGCCAGCACCCCGAGTTCGATGTCCTGGTTCTCGACCCCGAGGCCCGCGTGGTGGCTGCGACCGAAGTCGATCGGATCGGGAGGGTGTGGGAGGAACCGTCCATCCGGAAGGTGATCTCGGGTCGGGCGGATCGGTCCTGGGGCGTGAGCGTGCACGCGGACATCCCGGTCCTCGACATCACGCACGCCATCTGGGGCGCTCCGCGGCAGGCGGGGCTTCCCTATGCCATCCACCTCGCCGAGCCCCAGACCACCCTCGCCAAGGAGGTGCAAAGCGCCGTGCTGAGAGACACGGTATTCGTGGTCCTGCTCCTCCTCCTCCTGACCGGCACCGTCTACTTCGTGACCCACCAGCTCGTGCTCCGGCCGCTCTCCCGCATCACCGGGGACCTGGACCGATCCGGTTGGATGGACGACCTGGATCCGCCCGAACGGCCCGTCGACGAGGTGGAGTCTCTCCGCACCGCCCTGGAGACGATGATGGCGCGGATCCATCGCGTGACGGGGGAGCTGCGGGCCGCCCTGGAGGACCGGAACGCCTGCCTTCACAGGATCGAGGGCTTCAACGAGGAGCTGGCCGCCCAGGTGGAGGCAACCCGAACGGAGTTGGGCGTGGCCCAGGAGGCGCTCATCGAGAAGGAGCGCCTCTCGGCCATCGGGGAGCTCGCGGCCGGGCTCGCCCACGAGGTCCGCAACCCCCTCCAGATCCTCCGGGGGACCGTCCAGGCCCTCCAGGCCGGCCGGTTGGACCTCCGGCCCGCCTGTGACGATCTCCTGGAGGAGGTCGACCGCATGGAGATCCTCATCCGCAAGCTCCTCGACTATGCCCGTCCTCTCTCGATCCACTCGGAGTCCTTGCGGCTGGGGGATCTCGTCCAGCGTGCCGTGGCCAGCCTCGATCCGGGCCGGCCCACCTCGGCGATCCGCTTGGTGCGCGGAGCCGACCTGGAGATCCTGGGAGACGCCATCCTTCTCCGCTCGGTGCTGGTGAACCTCTTGGAGAACGCCCTTCACGCCATCCGCAATACGGGCGGGCGGGTGGAGATCGCCGGCTGGTCCGACGACGGGGAGAGCGTCGTCGAGGTCTCCGACGATGGGAGGGGCATCGCGCCCGAAGACCTGCCCCTGGTCTGCCAGCCGTTCTTCAGCCGCAAGGAGGCGGGGATCGGGATGGGGCTCGCGCTGGCCCAGCGGATCGTCGAGCTGCACCAGGGCCGCTTGGAGGTCGCATCCGAGCTCGGCCGGGGCACTGGGATCCGGATCCACCTGCCCGAGTCCGGGAGATCCTGAGATGTCGAGACTCCTCGTCGTGGACGACGAAGCGAAGCTCCTGAAGCTCCTCCGGGCTCTCTTCGAACGGGCCGGGCACACCGTCCGGGCGTCCACCCGCGCCGAGGAGGCGGAGGAGCTCCTCGCTCGGGAGGTGTTCGACCTCCTCGTCACGGACGTTCGCCTTCCCGGGCGCTCGGGTCTGGACCTGCTCAAGACCGCACGGGATCTCCAGCCCGATCTTCCCGTGATCGTCATGAGCGCCTACGGGACCGTGGACGGTGCGGTGGAGGCCATGCGCCTCGGGGCGTTCCACTACCTGCTCAAGCCCTTCGACCTCGACGGGCTGCGCCTCGCCGCCGAGCGGGCGCTGGAGAGCCTGAGCCTGCGTCGGGAGAACGCCTACCTCCGGTCCAGGGATCCGACCTCGGCACCCGGCCGGGACCTGGTGGCGCGGTCGCGGGCGATGGTGGAGGTGGTCCGGCTGGCGGAGCAGGTGGCGCCCACCAAGACCACCGTCCTGGTGCTTGGGGAGAGCGGCGTGGGGAAGGAGTGCGTGGCGGAGCACATCCACCGGTGCAGCCCCAGGGCAGGACGGTCGATGATCCGGGTGAACTGCCCTGCCATCCCGCGGGACCTCCTGGAGAGCGAGCTCTTCGGCCACGTGCGGGGGGCCTTCACGGGTGCGCTCGACGCCCGGAAGGGCAAGTTCGAGATGGCGGACGCAGGTACGCTGTTTCTCGACGAGGTGGGCGATCTCCCGCTCGACCACCAGGGAAAGCTGCTCGGCGTACTCGAGAACCAGCGCTTCAGCCGCGTGGGTTCGTCCGAGGACATTCACGTGGACGTCCGGGTGATCGGGGCGACCAACCAGGATCTCCCCGCGCTGGTCACGGCCGGCCGGTTCCGGGAGGACCTCTACTATCGCCTGGCCGTGTTCCCGATCCGGGTGGCGCCGCTTCGAGAACGCACGGAGGACCTCCCGGACCTCGTCGAGCAGCTCCTGAAACGGATCGCCTTCCAGATCGGTCGGCCGAGCCTCTCCATGGATCCTGCCCTGCTGGACCGACTCGGCGCCTATCCCTGGCCGGGCAACGTCCGGGAGCTCAGGAACGTGATGGAGCGGGCCGCGGTGCTGAGCCCCGGACCGGTCATCCGATCGCTGCCGCTCGAAGCCGTATCGGCCTCCCGCCCTCCGGTGGACTCGGAGGACGGGGACTTCCAGGAAGCCGTGGACAGCTTCAAGGTCCGTCGGCTGGTGCGCGTACTGGAGGAAACCGGCTGGTGCAAGCAGGAGGCAGCCCGGCGCCTGGGTCTGTCGCCTCGGGCGCTGAGCCACTACGTCCGCAGGTACGACCTGGACCGGTTCCGCGGGCATGGAGGCGAGCCGACCCCTTCCTGAGCGACCGGGGATCGACGAGGGTGGGTCGCTTCAGGGATGGCACACCACCTCGCGTACCGTGGCGACGGACAGGCCGGCGGACCGCCGCAGGCGGCCCAGCGTCACGCCGGGGTTCGTGCCTGCCGGAAGCCCCAGCCGCTCCTCGAACGCCGCCAGGTCCAGGCCGCTCGCGCGAGCGGCCTCGGCCAGCGTGGTCTGGCCGTTGATGGACTCAGCGGCCGGGCAGTCCGCGGCGTCCGCGTGGTGAGCCCAGGCGCCGTCGCCCTCCTGCGACGCTCGAGCCTCCCGACCCCGGTGGGGGGCACCCTCAGAGGGCGTGGCCGGGACCGTGACGTGGCCGGACGCCCACCACAGGCCACCCCCCAGGAACAGGATGGTGAACGCGAGGAAACCCAGACCCCAGGCCGTCCGGGCCCGGCGCGAGGGGTGGGGCCGCCCCACGGCCCGCCCCACCACGCAGCAGATCCACTCCCAGTGCAGCAGCACGTGGAGGGCGAGCAGGACCACGGTGAGGACCGAGAACCAGAAGTGGATGTCCCCGTAGCCGTGGCGATCGAGGCCGAACAGTTGGTGGGTGTGGCCCGTGTAGGCGGGCAGCACCCAGTGCATGATGCCGCCCGTGGTGGCCAGGGCCACCATCACGAGCAGCGAGACGAGATCGAGCCAGAAGTTCAGCGTGCTGCGCTTCATGGGGTGTTCTTCCCAGGTCGGGCGACCCTCCCGGAGCGAGGCGTCCTGGGCCCGGTTTCGGGGACGGCGCGGACCGGCTCGTAGTAGATGGCCCCCCCGCGCCTGCGGGTCCGCACGTCGCCCTGTGCGGCCAGCACGTCGAGGTGCTTCAGCACGTCGTTGGGTGGGATCGCCAGGCCCGTGGCGATGCCCTGCACGGTACACGGCCGCCGAGACAGCAGCGCGAGCACCTCCGCCCGTCCGGCGGCCCGATCCCGCGTGGTCCCGGGGTCCGGACTGGCTCCGATCACCTCGGTGGGGACGTTGAAGAGCTCCGCCAGCCGGTGCAGATCCGCGTTGGAGACGGCGCGGGCTGCCCAGGCCGCCGACGGGCGCTCGACGGTGCCCAGTTGGACCCGATCGAGCCGCATCCGCTCCGCCATCGCGGCGATGACCCGTACCTCGTCGGTCGAGTCGGTGATCCCGCCGATCAGGAGGACTTCCAGCCAGATCATGCCCGCGAAGTCACGGCTGAAGGCGACCAGGCCCTCGACCACCTGTTCGAACGAGAGGTCGGGGTGAGGGCGGTTCACGCGGCGGAAGGAGCGGGCGTTGCCCACGTCGAGGGAGGGGATCACCAGGTCGGCCTGCGCCAGGTCGGCCTGTACGTCCGGTCTCCAGAGGAGCGAGCCATTGGTGATCACGCACACGGGCACGTCCGTGAGCCTCCGGATTCCCGCGATGAGCTCGCCCAGCCCGTCATGGAGGGTCGGCTCCCCGGAGCCCGCGAGCCCGATCCAATCGGGCCGGGGCCCTTCGGTCAGGGCCCGTTCCAGGTCGGCCAGCACCTCTGGGACCGGCACGTACGCCTTGCGCTCCAGGGTCCGGTCGGTGGTCCGGCCGAGCTGGCAGTAGATGCAGTCGTAGGAGCAGGTCTTGTAGGGGATGAGGTCGACCCCCAGAGAGCGCCCCAAGCGGCGGGAGGGGACCGGGCCGTAGACGTGACCGGTTGGATGCGTGCTCATGCGTCGTCCTCCCTCCTGGCGGAATCCCGTGGAGCGTAAGGCGCCCCGGTCCGCAGGAGTGCGTGTGCCCCCAGGGGCAGCCCGGTATGGGCGGACACGAGGGCGCACTTGACCTTGAAGAGACAGTAGACCTCTCGATCCGCGTCGGAGAGCGTCTCGTAGTTTCCCTGACCCTTGGCCAGCACCAGGTCCGCCCGGCGAAAGCGATCCCGGAAGGTGTCGCTGCAGTCGGACAGGAGGGTTCCGGGTGCGTCTGAGCCGTTGTCGATCACCTCGACACGCTCTGACAGGCCCACGGCGCGTGCATCGTCCAGGACCGCGTCGTTGAGAACGGGTGCGCCGCGGACGACCAGGGTGACGCGCGCCGGGCCGAGGCGCTCGACGAGCAACCGATCGACCGCGATCTCTCCGGCGTTGTCGGCCAGGAACAGGATGTCGCCCCCTCGGGCCTCGGCCTCCCGGAACGCTTCCGGGTTGCCGTGGAGCGGCTGGTCTTGGGCCGCCTCGAGGGCCTCCAGGATCTCCGCTGAGGTGAGCGACCCGTGGGGCCCCAGGTCGATGGTGTTGGCGGCCACCGAGAGCGCGAGCGCGGCTCCCAGGGGATCCTCGGCTCGATCCACCCGGGCTGCGAGGGCGGGCAAGGCTTCCAGGACCAGTCGGTTGAAGCGCTGCCGGGTCTCCCGGTAGGGGTCGTCCACGCCGGTCCAGGCCCGGAGGCGACGGTGGACGATCTGGCCCAGGGCCGGGGGGGGACGAGCCAGGTCCATGCTGGCCGCGAGCGCCAGGGTCTCGCGCACGACCCGCTCGTGCACGCGCGGATCCGATGTCGTGGCGCGGGCCGCGTCGAGGGCTTGCCGAACCAGGCAGGGGATGCAGTCGAGCCATGTACGCATCGGGGTTCCTGGGAGGTCAGTGGGCCGTGCCGTCCAGCAGTCCCTGGAGGGTCCCCTCGGGGATGCGCCCGCGGTACGCTCGGCTGCCCACGACGAAGGTCGGGGTTGCCGTAAGCTTCAGGGATACCGCGTCCTCGAGATCCTCGGCAACCCGGGAGGCGGCCTCGCGATCCGCGAGGCAGCGCTTGAACGCCGATCGGTCGAGCCCGATGCGGACGGCGAGATCCACCGGGTCCACGCTGCGGGCCTTGTGCGTCTCCTGGGTCGAGAACAACGCGTCGTTCATCTCCCAGAACCGACCCTGGAGCGCCGCGCACTCGGCGGCCTCGGCGAAGTGGCAAGCCCGGGTGTGGAACGGCCGCCGCATCCTGGGGTGGCAGCTCTGGTCGAGGGGCAGGTGGCGGTGCACGAGGCGGACCCGGTCCGGGTACTCGGCGGCCAGGAGCCGGACGGCCTTGTGCGCCGCCCGGCAGTGAGGGCACTCGTAGTCCGAGAACTCCACGACGGTCACCTCGGGGTCCTTGGCGCCGATCCAGTGGCGGCCGGCATCGTCCGTGCCCGACGGCAGCCTGGGCAGGTCGGACCATCCCGGGGTGCGCCAGTACGAAGGGACCCACACCTGGGCCCCCACGAGCACGGCAACGCCGAGGAGGACGGCGGACGCCACGAGCGCGGGCCGGCGGACCAGCGCCTTCAGGTCGAGGGCCAGGAGCCGATGGATGCGGACGCCCGACCGGCGCCCAGCCAGGAGCGCAAGCCCCAGCAGCAGGAAGTTGACCCCGTAGGTGGCCATGCAGTAGAGGCACACGGAGTCGATCCGGGTGGCGCACAGGACCCAGAGGGTGATCGAGACGCAGGTCGCCACGCCGGCCAGGGCCGTGAGCAGGCCCCAGGGCCAGGCCGGGTGGAGCCGCCACGACGTCCCTCCCCAGACCGTCAGGGCGCCCATGAGCAGGTAGGCGCCGACGCCCCAGGCCGACACCGGCAGCCCGGCGAACACCGACCAGGGCGAGAGCGCCACGGTGGCGCAGTTCACGCCCTCGCTCACGGCGCAGACGGGGACGAATTCCGGCCGGGTGAACACCAGGAGGTGGATCCGCGTGAGCTCGACGGAAAAGCCCAATCCCGTGAGAATCGCCAGGAGAGCGAGCAGGGGGATCCACCGCGCGGGCGCACGGGGAATCGAGTCGCTGCCGGTCGGGCCGGGGGCAACCCCGGTCGGGGTGGGGTCCATGTCACTTCCTGGAGAGGGACGCCCCACTCTGCAGCGAAGCGGAGAGCCGGTGGAAGACCTGCGCGGTCTCCGAGTCCGGGCGGGCCAGCACGATGGGCGTGCCCTGCTCCCCCGAGCGCACGACTTCGGGGTCGATGGGGAGGGATCCCAGGAAGGGCACGCCCATCTCCTGGGCCATGTTCCGCCCTCCGTCCGCACCGAAGATCCGGACGACCTCGCCGCACTTGGGGCAGGTAAAGCCGCTCATGTTCTCGATGACGCCAATCACCGGGAGGTCGAGCTGCCGACAGAACACCACGCAACGGCGGACATCCTGGACGGCCACCTCCTGGGGCGTGGTGACGACCACGGCGCCGTCCGCCCGCTCGAGGAGCTGGACGACCGCGAGGGGCTCGTCCCCGGTTCCCGGCGGGGCGTCCACCACCAGCCAGTCCAGATCCCCCCACTGGACATCCTCCAGGAACTGACGAATGAGGTGGTATTTCCGTGGGCCACGCCAGATCACCGCTTCGTCCCGGTTCTGGAAGAGGAAGCCGATGGATATCACGCGGATGCCGTGAGGCCCGCACGGGTACCCCTTCGGTTGGAGCCCGGTCTCGTCTCCGGTGAGGGCCTGGCCCTCCATGCCGAGGAGCTTGGGCGTGCTGGGGCCGTGGATGTCGATGTCGAGCAGCCCGACCCTCTGGCCGGACTGGGCCAGCGCAGCCGCGAGGTTGACCGCCACCGTGCTCTTGCCCACGCCGCCCTTGCCGGAAAGGACCAGGATCTTGTGGGCGACCCGGTCCATCCTGGCCCGCAGGGCCCGGTGGTCGTCCTCACCTGGCCCGGATCGGGGGGCTCCGGGCGAGGGGGAATCGGATGCGCGTCTGGGATCGACCGCCATGGTGCTGCCTCGAGAGAGGAGGGTGGGGGATCAGGCTCCG
>JAFGLY010000158.1 GCA_016927815.1 Deltaproteobacteria bacterium
ACCGTGCAGACGGGCCAGGGCACCTCGAGCAGATCGAGGAGCGCCGCCACGTTGTCGGCCGTTTCCGTCCGGTCGAGGCCCGTGGCCACCACGAGCAGTGGCTGGGATCGGGCGCCGTCGGGCCCCTCGGGGGGCGTTTCCCCGAAGGCAGGATGAAAGCGGAAGCTCCGGCCCGAGAGGATCTCCAGGGCGTCCTCGAGGCCGGTCAGCGGGTCGTCTCCCGAGACCACCAGCCAGACCAGGTCGGCCCGCCGGGCCAGGTCGAAGACCCAGGGCTCGGTGTGCTCGGCGTCGAGGGGCGCGAGGTCGATGAGCTGGATCGCCACGTCCTCCCAGGGCATCATCCCGGGGGTCGGCTCGCGGGTTGTGCCTGCCCACGCCCCCACCTCGGGCTCGGCACGGGTCAGCGCGGCCACGAGCGACGACTTGCCGGTGTTGGGCAGACCCACGAGGGCCACCTGTCCTGCCCCCTCGCTCGGGATGTGCCACGAGAATCCGGCTCGGACGCCCTTCTTCTCAGGGGTTCGGCGCAGCTTGGCGAGCCGCGCCTTCAGTTCCCCCTGGAGGCGGTCGGTCCCCTTGTGCTTGGGGATGAGCTTGAGCATCTCCTCCAGGGCCACGATCTTCTCCCGGACGGTGGCAGCCCTTCGGAATCGCTCCTCGGCGGCGAGGTAGTCG
Source organism: Deltaproteobacteria bacterium (assembly GCA_016927815.1). GTDB lineage: Bacteria > Myxococcota_A > UBA796 > UBA796 > JAFGLY01 > JAFGLY01. The sequence continues at coordinate 679 of JAFGLY010000158.1, forward strand.
GGGGTCAGGTTGGCCGGCATGGAGGTTCAGAGGAAGGCGGTGACCCCCGCGACGAGGACCAGCAGGGCGGACAGGATCGGGAGGACGAGCGCCCTCCGGGAGGTCGCGGGCTCCAGGGGCTGAAAGTGGCCGTCCTCGTCGAGGCGGAAGGGCCCGGGCAGGGTCACCAGCAGCCGGGCCTCGGCCGGCGCCTCCGGGTCGTAGATCACAGGGGTTTCGGGTCCGTCCGAGAGGACCAGCGGGCTGTGCGTGGACCACTGGAGCGCGAGCGGCTCCTCCGCCCCCTCCGGGGTGTACCGGTACTCCAGGTGGTGCAGGGGCGGGAGCCCGATGGGGGATGGCACGTCGTCCCGGGCCCAGAACTCGCCCCGGGTGACGGCGCCCTGCCGCATGAGGCGGAGGGCGAGTCGTGCTTCCCGCACCGCGGGAACCAGGATCCAGACCCCCGCGATGGGCAGGAGAACCGTGAGGAGCGCCCACGGCGGGAACGGGCTGCGCCAGGTCCCGTGGAGCCGGGCGATCTCGGGACGGTCCAGGAGGTGCTCGACGGTCACCGAGTCGCCGGGATCGCGGAAGCCGCCGATCCACCAGGCGGTCGCCTCCACGGAGGGGGCCTCGGGCGAGGCCGGCTGGAACGAGAACCGGATCTCTTGGAGCGTGAGGGCCCGCGGCCAGCGATCGCCCGGTTGGAGGGCCGGTACGCGGTGGGTGGCGACCACGGTTCCCCCGGCAGTGGCCACGTTCCCGGCGAAGTGCCACAACGAGGAGACGTCGGTGCGGGGAGCGACGGCGAGGAAGAGGGCGAGGCCGAGACCCAGGAGGGCCAGGCCGATCTGCGCTTTCGGGCCGCCCAGGTAGACCTGGATCCGGAGATCCCGGGACAGGGTCCGGGGTGGGGACGCGAGGTGGGGCAGCCGGGGCAGCAGCGCCGTACCCTCCCGGGCAGAGGACAGACCAGGAGTAGCACGGGCTCCGGGGCCTCGGCGACCCGGGGCGTCCTGCGAGGGTCCGAGGCCGAGGCCCGGTTGACCCTGGGGGGCTCCGACATTACCCCCCCTCTCCTGGCCCGGAGCGTGCCCATGGCCCCCAAGTCCCTCGAAGGAGGCTTGCGAAGCAAGCAGCAGCTCTCCCATGGCGAAGGCCTCGTCCCCTTGAGGCCCATGGTGCTCAGCGAGGTCCACGACTTCGACGAGATGCTCGCGCGCATGGCCCGGTGCTCGTTCCAGGGCCGGATGCTGGGTCGGGCCGCCGACGTGCTGGAACTCATGTTCAGCGAGGAGGGGGCCTTCGTGGTCCTCACGATCAGCGGGGCCATGACCGTGGGCCAGATGGGTCCGGTCTTCGCCGAGTTGATCCGGACGGGGCGGGTGCAAGCGGTAGTGGGCACGGGCGCCCTGCTCACCCACGACGTCGTGGAAACCATGGGGTTTCCCCACTTCGAAGCCCCCCCCTGGAGCGACGAGGAAGCCAGGGAGGCCGGCGTGTGCCGCGTGTTCGACTCGGCCGAGTTGGAGTCGTCCCTGGAGGTCTTCGGGCAGTTCGTGGACGACCACTGGGAGGCGCTCCTGCCCGCCCTCACGGACGGCGTCCCCCGGGGCAGTACCGACTTCTGCCGCCGCGTGGGGGAACTGCTGCTACGCCACTACCCCGGTCGCACCGGCATCATGGCGGCCTGCGCCGAGCAGGGGATTCCGCTCTACATCCCCGCGTTCACGGATTGCGAGATGGCCTTAAACCTCCAGTTCCGCATGATCCGGCGGTCCGGGGCCGTGACGGATCCACTCACCAGCGCGCCGGTCGTCCCTTTCAACGGATTCGTGGACCTGCTCGACTACACCCGCCGGGTAGAGGCGCACCGCGACGGCCAGCTCTGCATGTTCACCGTGGGCGGCGGCGTACCCCGCAACTGGGCGCAGCAGGTGGCACCCGCGCTCGACACCATGCACATGAACGGCGTGGACGTCCGGGTGCCGGTGTTCAGCCGTGCGGTCCGCATCTGTCCGGATCCGCCCGACTGGGGTCACCTGTCGGGCTGCACCTACGCCGAGGGCGTGTCTTGGGCCAAGTTCGCCTCGGAGGCCAAGGGCGGCCGGTACGCGGAGGTGATGGCCGACGCCACGCTGGTCCTGCCCCTCCTGGTCAAGGGTGTGCTCGAGCGCCTGCGCAAGAAGGGGCGGCTCCCGGCGTGAGGCCATGGGAGCGTCCGGCCCGGACCTTGGGTTAGCCGGGGGCGTGGTCGCACCGCATCGTGGAGCCTCCCATGCGTACCGCTGTCCCGGTCTCCCTCCTCGTCGCCTGCCTGGCGCACCCGCCCGCTGCCGCTGCCGACACGGGCGACACCGGGGCGGACACCGCCGAGGACAGCAGGACCGCCGGCGCCGCGGGGCTTGCCGGCGAGAGCGGCGGCTGTGCGGGGTGCGCCGTCCCCCCGGACCCCCTGGCCGGTGTCCTCCCGCTCCTCGCGGCGCTGCTGCTGGTCCGCCGCCGCCGCTGACGAGGGCTGTGTGAGCCCGAGAATCCCGGTCCCCCTCCTGCTGCTGACGGCCTGCTGCACGCCCTTTGCCGACACGGGCCAGGACACCGCCCTCCCGGACGACACGCCCCCAGACGGCAGTTGGGACGTCCTCGTGGTCGGCGCGGGGCCCGGAGGTCTCGCCGCGGCCCTCGAGGCGCGGGATCGGGGGGCCACGGTCCGGGTGATCGAGCGCGAGGCGCACTCGGGGGGTGCTCTGTGGTACGCAGGTTCCATCCTGCTGTTTTCTGGCACCGAGGAGCAGGCGGCCGCGGGGGTGGAGGACTCGCCCGAGATCCTGCTCTCCGAGTGGGAAGGGTTCACCGGCGGCGATCCTGGGGATCCCTGGGTCCAGGCCTTCGCGACGCGCAACGTGCCCGACGTACACGACTGGATCCTCGAGAAGAGCGGGGAGACGATCGTGTTCTCGGGCCTCGAGGACGCATCGAGCGGGCCCACCTCGCGGATCCACGAGACGCAGGGCCGCGGGATGGACCTCACCGACGGACTGGAGGCCAGCCTCGGCCAGGAGGCCATCCTGTTCTCCACCACCGTGGACGGGTTCGTGAGCGATCCCGACGGCGCCGTGATCGGCGTGACGTGGCACCGCACGGACGACGCTGGCGTACGGGGATGGAGCGCAGCCGGGCGCACGATCCTGGCCACGGGTGGCTTCCAGCGCGACCTGGACCGGGTCCGCGCGTTCAGACCCGACCTCGAGGGCGTGGACCTCCTCTACGCCTGCACGCCCGGCACGGACGGCAACGGACACGCGCTGCTCGAGTCGCTGGGCGCCCGGTGGGCCAACGGGCGGGCGATCGGCCTGTACCTGCACGGCACGCCGGATCCGCGATCCTGCGGGGAGGAGGTGTTCTTGCGGTACCTGACGGCAGGGATCTGGGTGGACCCCGACGGGCGCCGGTTCATGGACGAGAGCACCGTCAACGGCCTCTCCACCGCCGACCGGGCACTCGAGGCGGTCGGACCCGTGGTCTGGCTGGTGGTGGACGGCTCCCTGGTCCAGGCCAGCGCCTTCATGGACCTCATGGTGCTCGAGGGCGAGACGGGCACGTACACCGTCGAGGAGATGCTCGCGGGCGGGTACGTCGTCTCGAGCGAGACCGTCGCCGGACTGGCAGGGGCCATCGGCGCCGATCCGGCGATCCTCCAGGCGAGCGTGGACGGGTTCAACGCCTGGGTCCGCGACGAGGCCGAGGACGAATGGCGCGAGGACCGCGTCGGTGTGCGTCCCATCGAATCGCCACCCTTCTACGCCACGCGGCTCATGCCCTCCACCACCAAGGCCTTCGGGGGCATCGCGGTCGACACGGGCGGGCGCGTGACGGACGCGGGGGGGGCGCCCCTCCCGGGTGTGCTCGCCGCGGGCGAACTCACGGGCATGGCGGGCGGCAGCCTCGTGGGTCACACGGGGTTCTCGGGGAGCCTATCGGCCGTCCTGCTGTCGGGCCGGATCGCCGGCGCCACGGCGGCCGAGGAGGCCCTGGGCCGACGGTGCCGGCCAGCCGATCCGCCCGATCACCACCCGTGCGTCATGCGATAGTCCAGGACCAGGCAGGGGATCGCGTCGGGCAGGGGCCCGACCACCTTCTCGGCCTCCTGGCGGTCCTGCCCGCCCTCCAGCGTGACCTTGCAGGGCAGGAGGATGGACCGGGCAAGGGTCCGCGCGGTCTCCCGCAGCACCCACTCTCCGCGGGTGCCCAGGCCCATGAGCACGGTGCCGGTGGGTGCGTGGGCGAAGTCGAGGTCGATGTCCCGCTGGCGGAAGTCGGCATCGGGCAGGTCCGCGGCGAAGAACTTCGCGAGGCGCGAGGTGATGCCGTACGGGGACTCGGGGGGCGGCACCAGGGAGGCGTCCGGTCCCAGGTGATCCCCCATGGTCCGGATCACCCGGGCGACCCGGGTGCGGTCGTCGTCGCCCAGGACGAACAGGCAGCCCCGCTGGCCCCGGCTGAAGGGAGCCACGTCGGACTCGAATCCCTCGGGCAACGCAGACCCGCCCGCGGCGCGCACCGTGCCCAGGAGCAGCTCGTCGCGCCGGGCGACGTTGGACGCGAGGCCGCCGAGATCGCCCGTGACGAGCGCGTCGGGCTGGACGGAGAGCCCGAGGTGCAGAGCCTGGCGGTAGGTGAGCCGGCCTACGCCCCGCGTGCAGACGTCGGCCTGCAGGGAGTCCTCCTTGCGGCCCCACTCACGGTGGCCGAGCGCGGACTCGACGCCCGCCCAGACCACCGCCTTGGCGAAGCCGGCGTCGAGCCCCTCGTCCTGCACGATCTCCTGCCGCCACGTGGCGAACGCGGCCGCCTCCGGACGCTTGGGGTCGAGGAGCCAGCCGAAGTCGGCGGACCGGATGGCGGTGAGCTGCTCCAGGACGGCCTTCTGGACGATCTCGTCCTCCAGGGCCTGGCCCAGCCCCACGGAGTCGGTGATGCGGGCGGCCAGCTGGGTGAACGTGGCCTTCTCGCTTCCCTCCATGGTCTGCGCGAACTCGAGCGACTTGTTGCAGTTCTCCAGCCTGACCGAGGTGGTCCCGTAGTTCTTCTTCCACTTGGTGGCCTTGCAGGACATGCCTCCGCCCCAGGCGAAGCCGGCGATCAGCATGAGCCCGACGAAGAGGTAGCGAGGTTGCAGGAACGTCCCGGTCTTGATGAACGTGAAGGCCCGCTGGACCTCCGCGCCGATCTTGGTCGTGAGGACCTGGGTGAGCGCCTGGCGCTTGCCCTCGTCGGCGAGCGCCTTGCCGGAGAGCCGCTTCCGGGCCTTGCTGCCGAACGCCCCCGAGCCGCCCGCAGCCTGCTCGGGCAACGTGTCGAGTTCCACGATGAACCGGGGGCCCTGCTCGGTGACCAGCGCGAAGGCGTCCCCGGGCCGGATGGCCGTGGCGACCTCGAGCTGAGTCGGCCTGCGGGCGCTCGCGCGCCACAGGAACACCGTGGCCGTGCGCTCCACCGGCGCGATGATGAGGGAAAGGTCCGGCTGCCTTAGGATCCGGACGTGGACCGGCAGCACCCCCAGGGCCTCCGCCAGGGTGATGTCGCACCGCCCGGCGTCCGAGCCGAGCACGACCTCGATCCCCTGGAACGGCCCGAACCGGGTTCCCCCGAACTCGGGCGCCAGGCGCAGGTAGATGGCCAGTTCCGACTTCATGGCGCCTCCACCCCTACTCCTATCATCCCGCGATATGATCCACCGCCCTCGAGTCCGGCTGCCCGATGAACCTCTTCCTCGTGCCGTACACCGCGATGCGCCACCTCGTCGTCGGCTTCTGGTGTGCGAGCGCGGCGTTGCTCGCCTGGTGGGGGATGCTGCTCTGGGTGGTGGGCATCGGGCCGTCCTGGACGCAGGAGTGGGACGGCGCGATCCTCCTGGCCCTCCTGGCCGCCGTGACCGCGGGCGCCTCCATCCTGGCCGAGGATCTCCTCAGGCGCCGTCCGGTCGTGGCCACCTCGGGACGGGTGGTGCTCGCCGGGGCGATCGCGGGCCTGCTGGCCCTCGCTGCCTGGTGGCTGTGGACCTCGGTCCTGGCCCCGGGGATCGTCGCCCCACTGGTAGGCATGCTCGGAACGCAGGAGGCCGGCGGGGCGGAGGCCGGAGCCGCGGCCCTGTCTCGGGCCGTGGAGCAGGACGTGGTGGACTCGAGCCTCGTCTCCCTCCGGTACCGGTTCGGCGCCTTCGCCCTGGTGGGCCTGGCCACGGGGCTGGGCCCGCTGGCCGTGCGCCGGTTCCGTGGGGCCCTCGACCACCTCGGCGCGGGGCTCGCGGCCGGCTTGACCGCCTCCGCGACCTGGTACGTCATCGGGCGCACGGTGGCGGCCGACCTGTACGTGGCCGACGCGGCCATGGTGGTGGGATTCGGACTCGTGTTCGGTTGGTTCGCCTGGGGCATCCCCGAGTCTCTCTACGCCGGATGGATCCGCGTCCTCTCCCCCTGGCGGTTCGGCCACCGGATCCCGGTGGATGCACCGGATGGATCTCCAAAGGAACGCTTCATCGGTCATTTCCCGCGTGGCCTGGATCTCTTCCTCCCGCTCGAGTCCGGGGTCCAGGAGATGCACGTCTCCGTCGCGGTGGACACCCGGCAGCGGTACCTGGCGCGCGGCCTCACGCTGGCCCCGACCACGATCCGGCGCTTCCTGGAGCGCGTGGACCTCCGGTACGATCCGCGCCGGCCCGCACCGTTGGAGACCCGCCTGTCCTCCGGGGACCGCATCGTGCTCGGCCAGGGAGCCGGTGCCTCGGAGGTGGAGTTCCTGATGCTGCCCCGGGAGGAGCGATGACGCGGTTCCTCCTGGCCATCCTGCTGACCCTCGCGGGCTGCGCCTCGGACCTCTCGCCGGTGCCGGGCACCGCGGTCCGCATCTCCGAGCCCGAGCAGGGCAAGGACACCGATCTCAAGCTCCGCTTCTTCACCAGCGAGTCGGACTGCGCCGCCCTCGATCCCGCGGATCGCCCGCACTGCCTGCCCTGGGTGGATCGTGCGAGCGGAGAGGTCCACCTGGCCTTCCGGTTCTTCCTGGGCGCGGATGTCTGGCCCGTTCCCATCACCCGGGACGAGGTCGAGGTCCTGCACCAGGGCTCGGTGATCCAGGAGGGCCAGAACGAGCAGTCCCTGGACCTCGTCCCCCACGATCCGGTCCGTGCGCAGCAGCTCTTCATCGTGCTGATCGACGGCTCCGCCTCCATGAACGAACCCGTCCAGCACCCCCGCATCGAGCGGGTCCGCGCCGCCCTTCTCACCGACGGCGTGGTCCACGCCTTCTTTCCGGAACAGGTGCGGACCGGCGTCCTGTTGCTGGCCTTCACCGGCAGCCAGGTCCGCCCGGTGGGAGGCGAGATGAAGGTGATCGAGCGGCCCAGGGAGTACCGCCGCCTGGTCCGCAACGAGCTTGCGGCTCAAGGGGGCTACACCCACCTCTACAACGCCGTGCGCTACGCCACGGGGCCCCTGCTCACCGACGTGCCTCAGGTTCGCTCCTTCCTCCAGGCGGCCAACGCCACGCCCACCGTCATCGCGCTCACCGACGGGTTCAACAACGAGGCCCGGGACGACACCTGCGGCCGGAACGCCCCCCGCCTCGAGGCCCTCCTCGAGCACCTCGTGGAGGTCCGCCACGGCGAGGGGGACCTGCGGACGCGACCGCAGGTCTTCACCGTGGGGCTGGGCCGGCCCTTCCACCCCTCCTTCGAGCTCCCGGATCGCCGCGAGCGGGTGGACCCTGCCCTGCTGTGCAGAAGGAAGTACGTGAACGCCCCCATCGACGGGTACCTGGAGGCCGCCGGGATCGACAACGCCAGCCTGACCTGGATCGCCGACGCCGGAGGCGGACGCGCCTACGTCAAGCAGGACGCCACCGGGCTGGGGGAGGCCTTCCAGGCGGCGGCTGCAGAACGGTATGAGTGGTTCGAGGCCCGCTATCGGCTCGATCCGTTCTACCTCCGCCGCTCCTTCCGTACCACCGTACGCCTCCTGGCCTTCGCCAACGCCGAGGCCTCGGTCCGGATCCATCCGTCGGGGTGGTTCGACGGACCGCCCGGCATGCCTCAAGCCGACGGCTGGACCTCCCGCTCCTCGCTGCGCCAGACCACCGGCCTGGTGCTGCCGCTCCTCGGGCTTTTCCTGACGTTCGGCCTGCTGCCGCCCGCGTTCTTCAACGCCCGTCGGATCCTCGGCGGTCGGATTCGGGGGCAGGCACCGCGTCCCACCTCGGCCGGTGCGCCCCTTCCACCCGGGACGCCGCCGCAAGGACCGACCAGAACCCCACCTCCGGTTTCCGGTTAGTCTACCGGTTGCCGCCGCAGGGACTCCTGCCGTACCATCCGACCGACCCGACGAGGATCTTCGCTGCAGGTGGCGAGGAGAGGCTGCACGTGGGCCGCACCATCCGCAACTACGACATCATCCGGCCGCTCGGAGAGGGGCGCTTCGGCGAGGTCCTGCTCGCCGTCGGCGAGGTGCCTGGCCGCGGAGCCCTCCCCGCGCGCCGCCGCGTGGTGGCCATCAAGAAGCTCCGCGACACGACCCACCCCGAGGCCGCGCGGCTGCTGCTCCAGGAGTTCGCGCTCCTCGACCAGGTCAAGCACCGGTCCATCGTGCGGGTGCTCGAGTACCTCCCGAACGAGCACGCGGTCGTCATGGAGGCGATTCAGGGCGCCAACCTCCGGGAGGTCCTCGACAGCTGCGCCAAGGCGCACGAGCAGGTCTTCACCGAGGCGGCGGTGGAGATCGCCTGCGAGATCGCGGACGCGCTGTACCAGGCCTACACCACGCCCGGCGACAACGGCGAGGCCCTTCACCTGGTCCACCGGGACCTGAAGCCCGAGAACGTGATGCTCACCCCCCAGGGGGAGGTGAAGATCCTCGACTTCGGGCTGGCCCGGGTGGACAACACCGACTTCGCCCGCGAGGATCCCGGCCGGATCCGGGGAACCCCCGTCTACATGGCCCCCGAGCAGGCCCGCGGAGAGGTGCCGGACCACCGCACCGACCTGTTCGCGCTCGGCCTCATCACCTACGAACTGCTCCTCAACCGGCCCGCCTACCGCGTGCCGGAGCGATCCCTGGACCCGGTGGCCGAGGTCCTCGACGCGGTCGAGCGGGCCGACCTCCAGGACCGCATCGCCGAACTGGAGAGCAAGATTCCGGCGATGGGGCGCATCATCGCGCGTTGCCTGCAGGCACGGCCCCAGAACCGCTACCAGGACGGCCACGAACTCCTGGTGGACTTGAGGCGGCAGCTCTACCGGGACCGCGGGGCCTACCTCAAGGAGTTCTGCGACTTCTTCTTCGGATCGCTCCACCCCCTCGAGCCGTTCCCGGCGGCCGACGAGGTCGAGGCCGGCTCCGGCCGAGGCCGCAGGCTCTCGATCCAGGAACGCCTGCAGCGCTCCATGGACCGGGAGCGGACCGCTCCGCCGCCCGCGCGTCCGCCCCCGCCGCCGGCCCCCGCACCGCAGGGCGGGCCGCCGGCCGCACCCTTCCAGAGCCGTGCGAAGCCCGTGGTCCTCCCGCCAGCCGGGTCGCCCCCACCCCCCCGACCGCCACCCACGCCGGCTGGGCGAAGGGTCAAGGAGGTCGGGCGCCGCGCCCCGGACGAGACGGGCATGCTCAAGATCCTCCCGGTGAACCAGATGGGCACGGCCGAGGGGAGCGGCGGCGAGCAGAGCGCCACGTCGTTCTTCGCCATCCCCGCGCCCAAGGCCGAGCGGCGCACCGAGCCCGCGCCCCCGCCGGCCGCTCCGATCCCTCCGCCTGGGTCCCCGTCTCCCGTGGCCCCTCCGCCCGGCCGGGTTCAGGGCCCGACCGCCCCCGGGGTTCCCCAGGCCCTCGTCCAGGGGCCGGTGGCTCCGGGGTCTCCGTCGGGCGGCAGCCCCTTCCAGGTGGCGGCCGGCCCCATGGCTCCACCCCCCGAGGCCGAATCCCACAGGCGGGTCAACTCCTACCGCGTCTACGCCATCATCCTGGCGGTGATCGTCCTCACGTGCGCCGCGGTCGTGGCTGCCATCTGGTTCCGGCCCTCCAAGGAGGATTCCGCGCCGGCGGCCCAGAGCGAGAGGGTTCCGACCGAGGTCGCCGCGGTCGCACCCTCCCGCAAAGCGCGGCAGCAGGACACCGCCGAACCGTCCCTGCCCGCCGCGCCCCCCCCTCGGGCCGCCACGAGAAAGGCCGCCAGCAGCACCCGGACTGCGTCCAGCGCCTCCGCACCGTCGGCGCCCAAGGCGGCCGCCGCGCCCCGCGGACCGGCCTCCCTCTCGGTCGTGCTCACGGACAACTCCCCGGCCACCGCCGTGGAGGTGGTCTGCCCGAGCGGGTTCCGCCAGCGGGTGGGCCTCTCGGGCGGCCGCGCCTCGGTCCCCGGCGTCCCGATCGAGTCCTGCACCCTGTACTTCAAGGGCCCCGCCACCGCGCAGTTCAGCCCGGTACGCGGCGGACAGTCGGTGTCCTGCCGCATCCAGGGATCGACCGCCGTCTGCCAGTAGGAGAAGCCCATGTCGTGGAGATGGTTCGTCCCCCTCCTGGTCCTCTTCGGGTCCGTACCCCGCCTCGCCTCGGCGACCGACGGCCCCTCGCCCATGCCTGCCAGTGCCGCTGCCAAGGGCGAGGCAGACGAGGGAGGCCCCAAGGAGGCATCGGACGAGGAGCGGGAGAAGGCCGCGGCGGAGGAGCGCAAGAAGAAGGACCGCATGGCCCGCGTGATCGTGCTCCGCTGGAAGGACACCCGGACGGACTACCTGGACGACACGGTCCGGCGAAACGTCCGGTCCCGGATCGACCGGCCCGACGCGCTGTTCTTCCCCGAAATGGACCTCTACCAGAACGGGCGGAAGCTCAAGGACAAGACCGTGGTGCCGGCCATGCAGCCGGCGCGGGTCCCCGACGCCAACCTCCCGCCCGTGTCCGCTGCCACCCAGGAGGTGGCCGCCCTGTCCTACAACGCCCTCAAGCCCCACGAGTGGGGCCTGAAGGCCCAGGAGCTCGCCCAGCTGGCCGAGTCCATCTGGTTCGTGGACCGCAAGGAGCTTCGCGAGCCGCTGTTCGGGCTCTACACGATGATCGGAAAGGCGGCCGAGAACGCGAACAACCCATCTCCGCCCTTCTTCGAGTACATCGGAGGCCAGTCGGTCAACTACTACTGGTACCTCGCCGCGTGCCTGGCCCAGCAGGACCCGGCGGTGATGGGCAAGGTCGCCGACTCGGACATCGCGGCCACGCTCAAGTACTACCTGGACCAGCTCCAGCAGGGCGCCTACCCCACCATCAAGGTGGACTTCGAGCTCGACGACAGCTGGGATGCCGAGGCGTTCGACAAGACCTGGGAGATCCTGTTCAACGGCATGCCGGTCGTTCCCGACGAGAACGCCCAGGTCCCGGTGTTCCTCGGCCGCACCGACATCTACCTGAAGCGCAAGGACACCGGGCACGGCCTGTCCGAGCGCCTCGAGGTCACCAAGCTCGACGACAAGTTCTACCCGGTCATGCAGAACGCCCGGAAGCGGATGGGCATCGATTTCATCGACCAGCTCTTCTTGCATCCCAACGAGTGCTCCCCCGAGCTGGACGGCGACATCCTCACCTACCTCTCCATCTACGCCCGGCTGCACGCGTCCTCGGACGTGTACGTCTCGGTGCCCCAGTTCGGGAACGCCAACAAGGTCTTGATCTGGCGCTACGACCGCAAGAACGGGGGCCTCAACCTGGTGGGCGGCAGTGGGGAGGGGTTCCCGGTGCGCTTCGCCGCCGTCTTCTCCACGGGGGCGTTCTTCAACGGCGCCTCGCCCTCGTTCGACCCGGCCTGGGGCGAGGGCAACAGCAGCCTCGCGCCGGACGATCTCACGGACCCGGACCAACTGGACGTCGACCTGCTCCGAGGCCTGGTCCCCTTCTCGTTCGAACTCCGCGTCCACTACAGCCGCCTCATGGTAAATGGGGGCTTCGAGGCGGGTTACAACGTATCGAGCGACGCCGATGGCTTCTGGGAGTACTACCAGACGGACGGCGACACGCGGGTGGTGTCGGGGTGCTCGTACACCTCCGAAGGCGCTCTCGAGTGCGACGCGCCCGAGGAGGCCCTGCACCAGGAGACCTTCAACCGGAACCTCTGGCTCGGGCTGGGGGTCCTCCTGGGGAGCGACGCCGGGATCGGGTTCGGACCGCGCATCGCGCTGCGCATGGGATTCACCAACCTGCCTCACGCCTTCCAACCCGAATTGAACGTCGGCTGGGCCCTCCAGCCGCCGATGCCCGCCGGCAAGAACCGCATGCGCCCGCTCGTGGACGTGAACCTGCGGGGGGGGGCCTCGGTGGCTCGGGAGAGGAGCCTCCAGATGGAAGCCGGGGGGAGCACCGTGATCCCCGTCCTCGGCCTGACCGCGGGCGTGGGCAGCACGTTCTAGGCGCTCGTTCGCATGCCGCAGCCCTCTGCCCTCGCGCGTGGGATCCCGGCGGCCTGCATTGCCTGCCTCCTCTCGGCAGCCCGGCCCGCCGGGGCCGCGCCGACCGTGCTCTGGCTGGGTTCCGAGGCCCCACCCGCGGAGGTCCGGACGCGGCTGGAGAGCACGACCGGGCCGGTCGTGCACCTGCCCGGATCGGCCATCGCCTGGCCCGCGCACCCCCCGGGCCTGGAGGAGGCGTCGGCGCTCCGCGTGCTGGGCGACGCCGTGGACGACGCCCGCAGCCGCTGGGACGACTTCGACGTGGAACGGGGCATCGTCTGGCAGATCGGGAAGGCGCTCCAGGAGGTGTCCTGGCTGGGCGGCGAGGAGGATCGCGTACTCCTCCGAGAGGCGCTGGTTCTCCAGGGGAGCGCGCTGTACTGGGCCTTCCCTCCGGACCGTGCCGATCGGGAGGAGGCAGCGGTCCCGTTCCTCTTCCCCAGCGGCTCGGAGCTGTGGAACGGCCCCTGGGTGGACGCTCTGGCTCTGGATCCGGACCGGGCGTGGACCCGAACGGATTTCCCCGACCAGACCTCCTACGAGGCTTTTTTGCAGCTGCGCTCTCGCATCCAGGCCCTCCCCCCGGCCCGGATCACGGCTCCGGACCTTCCGCCCGGAACGGACCTCGTGGTAGACGGTCGGCCGGTGGCCGATCCGGCAGAGCCCTCGCTCGTCCTCCCGGGTCACCACCGGATCCAGGTGGGCCTGGCGGGCGAGATCGCCGGACCGGGCCTGGTCCGGCTCCAGCCCGGAGAGACCCGGGTGCTCTCCGGTACCGTGTCCCGCGCCGACCTCGACCGGGCGGGCCACAGCATCCTCACCAACCACCCCCGCGCCGTACCCGAAGGGGTGAAGGCGGCCTTGGAGGCGTGGCGCAGAATTCGGGGCGGCGACCCGGTCTGGCTGGCGACCTGGCCGGGTCACGGAACCCCGGCGCTCCTGGCGCTCGCCGGCGACGACCCCTGGGCTCCCGTTTCGTTCCCGGACCCCTGGCTGGGCCTCCTGGAGGCGCGCCTGGGCGCCGGCTGCATCCGGAGCGATTCCTTCGTGGAGGCCGACCTCGACGACCGGGTCGTCCCGGCGGGCAGCTTCGGCGTTGCCGGCGAGTTCGCATGGCGGTCGTTCCTCCTGCGGGCCGAGGTCGATGCCCTCGCGGGGGCCGGACACGTCTCCTACGGAACCAGCGACGTGGGCACGGATCGGACGACCCCCGTGCTGGTCCGGGTGGCCGTGGCCCCGGGGCTCTACCTCGTGCCGCCGCGCCCGTGGGGATGGCCCTGGCACGTGGCCCTTCCCGTGGGTCTCCTCACCCCGGCCCACGTCGGGGGGGGCCTGGAGACCGGTCTCGGCATCCCCATGGGTCGTGCCCAATGGATCCGGACCACGTTCGAGGTCTGGTTCGGGAGCGCCCGGGCCGGCTTCCGGGGTACCTCGGCGACCACCGCCGTCCTGCGCGTCGGGTACGCATGGAGGCTGTAGGCTGTAGGTTCTGCTTGCCGGGTTAGGGCGGGCTCCGAGGTGTTCCATGCCACGCGTTGCGCTCCTGATCGCGCTCCTCGCCGCCCCTCCCTCCGAGGCAGGGCCCCTCAACTGGCGCTGGAACGTGGACCAGCCGGTCCGCTGGCACACCGAGACGGTGACGCTCACGCCCTGGGGCATCTGGTACCTTTCCATGGAGAACCTCGAAGCCCGCGCGATCCAGACGAACCTCGTGGTGGACATGACCTGCACCCCCACGGAGGCCTCGGCGTCCAAGTGGTACATCCGCTGCGTGCTCGACGACGTGGCGCTGTCCGGTACGGCCGCACAGGGCGAGGAGCAGAAGCTCGACGCCATCTTCGACGAGTACGAGCGGGCGTTCGCGGGATCCTCGGCGGACTTCTCGTTCACCGCCTCAGGCCGCATCCGGTCGCTCGACCTGGACGCCTTCGAGAAGACCACCTCGCGTTCGCGGGACGTCGAGGAGGTGATGCGCTTGACGCTCCTGCGGGCCTTCGCTCTCCTCGAGTTCGAACTGCCCGGGAAGGCGATCCGGGACGGCGCCCACTGGAACCAGAAGGGAACTCCCCTTCTCATGGCCCTGCGCTCCTCCCAGGGAACCGCGGGCGGGATCTCGCTTCGACACAAGGTGGTGACCCGGGAGGGGGACATCGCCGTGTTCGAGACCGAGGGTCGGGCCACCGTGACCCCCGGCGCCACGGTGGAGGCGAACGGAGCCGTGCTCACGAGCCTGATGCTGGCGGGTCAAGGCCGCTTCGACACCTCGCTCGGGCTCCTCGAGTACCGGGAGTACCTGGCCCAGGCGGAACGGACCGCGGGTTCCTCCCACGCGCTCCCGGCGATCCAGTTCAAGGAGCTGGGCACCCTCGAGCGGATCGATCCGCCGCTGCCTGAAGCCTCGCGACCCGTGCCCGTGTCCCCCGCGCCGCCGCCAGAGCCCGAGACGGTTCCGGATCTCCAGCCCGCCGACCCTCCGGCCCAGGGCCACGCCCCGTCCCCCTAGGCCAGCCCTACAGGGAGGAGACGAAGTCGAACCACTCGGCGAAGTGGACGCGGCTGACCTGCTTGCCCATCTTGACCATCTCCTGCCCCACCGCGAGCACCGCATGGCGCATGGAGACGGGCGACCCGTCGGTCGCGGCCAGCACGCAGGCGTTGACGGCCGAGTTCACGATGGAGCCACCGGCGATCTGGAACTGCCGGGCGAGCCAGTCGAGGTCGAGGTCCTCCGCACGTGGGGTTCCGGCTGGAAAGGCTCGTTCCCAGAGGAGTCTGCGGTTGGCCGGCGTGGGCATGGGGAACTCGACCACCGCACCGAACCGGCGAAGGAACGCCTCGTCGATGTTCTCCTGGAGATTGGTCGTGAGGATGGCGCACCCCTCGAACACCTCGAGGCGCTGGAGCAGGAAGGAGACCTCCTGGTTGGCGAAGCGATCCTGGGCCTGCTTCACCTCGCCGCGCGCCCCGAAGAGGGCGTCGGCCTCGTCGAAGAGGACGATGGCGGTGCCACCCTCGGCGGCGTCGAAGATCTCCCGGAGGTTCTTCTCGGTCTCCCCCACCCACCGGCTGATGACCGAGGACAGGTCCACCCGGAACAGGTCGAGCCCCAGCGCGCCGGCGACCACCTCCGCGGCCATGGTCTTCCCGGTCCCCGGACCTCCGGAGAAGAGCGCCTTGATGCCGTATCCCCGGCTTCGAACGCGAGCCATGCCCCAGCGGTGGAACACCAGCTCCTGCTGCCTCAAGTAGTGGACGAGGTGCTCCAACTGGCGCCGCACCTTGTCCGGCAGGACGAGGTCCTCGAACGTGAAGTGCGGCACGATGTGGAGGGCGAGGCCGCGGAACTCGGGGCGGCTCTCCTCCCTGGCGGCCGACCAGAGCGCCTCCACCGCGGGTTCGGCGCCGCCGCTCTCGGCCTGGGCGCGGTCGCAGATGCGCCCGATGGTGGTCCCGCCCACGGAGTAGAAGCGCCCGGCCAGGTCACCCACCGTTTCCGGTTTCCAGCCCCGTTGGCGGAAAGCGTCGTCCCATGCGGCGAATCGTTCCTCCAGGGTCGTCCGGTGCACCTGGAGCGTCACCGAGGGTCGATCGACTCCCAGGATGGCCCCCACGGCGCGCCGATCCGCCCCGCCCACCAGCACAGGGTAGGGGAGGTTCGCCAGCGCGGCGCCGAGTTGGAGGACCTGGTTGCGCTGGGTCGGATCCTCCTGGCTCGCGACGGCGTTGACCAGGTAGGGCATGGCCCCGCTCAGCCGGAGTTCCCGAAGGAGGTCCCAGGGCTGATCGAGGTACTCCCGGCACCGGTCCAGATCCACCCGGACCAGGGGCCGGCCGGCTCGCCGGGCCACGGCCATGGCCGTTCCCTCGCGAGCACCGATGGTGGCCCCGACGATGGTCAGGGTCACCGGTCGGTCGAGCGCGCCGACGAGCTCCTCGAGGCGCTGGCGCGTGGGCGCGGGGATGAAGGGCTCCCGGCGCGTGTCGAGTGGTGTGAAGCCGAGGGTCGGGGGAACTTCCTCCTCCTCGAGAAGCCACCTCAAGAAGCGCTGGGAAGGGTGCAGCCGACGGGCGGCGTGCGTTTCGGAGGCATCCTGCGGAGTCACCACGAGGAGTCGGTAGCGGACCAACGGGGAGGGACCCATGAGATGGGCGAGCAGGGCCAGCCGCTCTCGTCGCGTGGGACGGAGGATGCGGGTCGCGAGGTCCACCGTGAGGAACGCGAGGTTGAGGTTGTCGTTCAGATACGCGAAGATCCGGGCGTAGCCGGCCGAGATCTCCGGTGCGGTCGCCAGCAGGACGAGGTCCACCTCGTCCCCGTCCAGGCCGAAGGAGTCCCTGAGCAGCCCCACGCGGCCCCCGGGCTCGTCACGCAGCGCCGTGCTCGCCGCCACCGCCGGCGCCAAGCCGTCGGGCGTCGCGGGCTCGTCGATCTCCCCGTGGGCCCGAAGGAGCGCCTCGACCTCCTCCTCGTCGATGACCGACCCCCAGTACTGGCCCTTGCGGACCATGGAGGGGCGCTGGCGCTGCCGGCGCACCGCCCTGAGCAGGAGGAGATCGGTCCGGCGCAGGCGGCGTGCGAGTTCCTCGAAGACGCTGGTCACGGAGTCCTCCCCAAGCCGGCCTTCCCCCCGGCCGATCGTTCTAGAAGCTACCCTTCACGTGGCCGCCCCGATCCACTCGGAGGCGTTCCTCCTCGTCCAGGCGATCGGCACAGGCCGTGGCCAGTCGATCGATGATCTCGGCCTCGCTCAAGCCCTCGGCCAGGAGCGCCTGGTAGCCCTTGGCGGCCGTGGGCGACTCGCCCTCAACGGCCTCGGCCGGCGCATGGGACGCCCCCTCCCCGGGCTCCGGCCCCTCGCCCGGCGCGGTCGCGCGCTGGAGCACCATGCGCTCCGCCGCGCGGGCCGCCACCTCTTCGGCATCTCGGAGCAGGTGGGAGCCCTTCCCACCGGACCTTTCGAGGTGGACCCGCTCGTGGGCGAACAGGGCCTGGCTCTCGGGCTGTCCGGGGTCGAATCCCTCGCCCACGACGATGGCCCGGTCCACGGTCATGGCCCGCGCCCCGAGGGCCTCGAGCGCCCGCGTCGCGAGCGGCCCGGAGAAGACCTCCCCTCCCCCGGGCAGGGTGCGTCGCTGGAGCGGCTCCCGCGTCGCACGGGCGGCGAGGCGGGCGCTGACGGCATCGCCGGGTGGGGTTCGATCCCTGGGCATGGCGACCTCGGCTGCTAAGGATAGCGCAACGGCTCCGGCCGTGGAAGACGGGACGCGCACCGTTCCGGGATGCGCGCGTCAGGCAGGGGAAGGCTTGGTGTCCTCGGGCTTCTCCTCCTCCGAGGCCTCGCTCCACCAGCCCGTGTGGCCCGGTACGCCGAGCGTGCGCACCTCTCCGGCCCGGTCGGACACCGAGAGGATGCGGTCCGCGATGCGGACCTCGGCGGGCAGGCGGCGTGCCGGGCAGCCCTCGCGCGCCCCGACGCCGAGGGCCGCCAGGGGAACCGGCGCATCGCTGCCCTCGCGAACCGCCGTGGGCAGCGGCAGGTAGGAGGGAGTACTCTCGATCGCGGCGCGCTCCTCGGAACGCGCCTCCTCCAGGAGCGCGACTCCGCGGGCCAGATCGCCGCGGGCCAGGGCTCGAGCCACGTCCCGGTAGGCCCGGGCAGCGCCGTGCCAACGCGTGGCGTCGGGGAGCACCCACCCGGATCGCCCGCGGGCCACCGAGCGTTCCCAGACCTCCGGGCGGTCCACGAGGGCTCGTTCCAGGGCCTGGGCATCCTGCAGGATCCGCAGACGCGCCACCACGAAGTCGAGCAGGGCGTCTCGGCGCTCGCGCGCATCGGTCAGTCGCTCCGCCATCGCGGTGTTGCCCAGCGCCGAGGTCATGGCCCGCACGACCGTCTCGGAGTCCTCGCTTCGACCCCCAGAACGCGCCGATCGTACCCGGGTCGCCGGGCGGTCGGTGATCACGGGCGTGCGTCGCTGGCGGGCCATGGCCGGATCCTGGTCCTGTGGGGGTTGCGCTCCCGCAGGCAGGATGGTGTTATCCTCCCCTGTCACCACGCGTCGTCAGGGCAGGTGATCGAGGTGTCGCATCCGCAGCACTGGCTCGGGCGATCCATCGCCGGGGAGTCCCTCCTCGGCCTCCCACCGCTCGTGATGCGCCTCGCGCGCCGCGATCGTCCTCCGGATCGGGCCGCGCCCCTCCTTGCGCACGAAGATCGCCAACCCGCCCTCGTGGTCCGCACGATCCGCCCCCCGGTGGAGCCTTCGCCCAACACGCCGCAGCTCATCCGCGTGGTGAAGTTCCCCTTCGCCCTCTTGCCGGGACGTCCCACGCGTGAGGCCGCCGCGCCCACCCCGGAAGCTCGGCCGCGCCCCGAGGCGCCTCGGCGCGAACGCTTCCTGCCGGCCGTCGCGACGGCCGGGCCACGCCCGGGAGACCGTCCCCGCCCAACCGCACCGTGCGCCCCCCGCGGGCTGGCGGCCCTCTTCCACGGGGCGCGCCCGTGACCGTCGTCCTCCCCACCCTGGACGGGCCCCTCAAGGGGCCGATGAGCAGCCGCTCCATCATCGGAGAGGTCACCGAGGCGCTGCACCGCTTCCTGCTCGAGGGCTACGACCTCTCGGACCAGCCTCCGAGGGTGGAGGAGGATCTCGCCTTCGTGCCCAAGGATCGCGAGGAGGTCATCTACGTCTACATGTACCGGGCGGCGCAGAACCCCTCGTTGCAGAACCGGAAACGCCTGCGCGTGGCGCCGATCTTCACGGGCAGCCCCGAGGAAGGTGGGCCGGTCTTCTACCACCGCCCGCCGCTCATCCTCGACCTGTTCTACCTCGTGATGGTCCATGCCCGGTTCCGCTCGGACGCCGAGCGACTCCTGGGATGGGTGCTTCTCCGCCTGCACGAGGCCACGCACTTGATCTACCGACCGAGGCGCTTTATCCTCCCGGACGGTCGGGAGATCGATTCGCTCGGCCGGCCGTACGATCCTCACGTGAAGGAAGGGAGCGAGGAACTCTGCATGGAGAAGGTCTCGCTCGCCCTCGTGGACGACCTGACCGTGGGGGACGGCATCCACCTCTTCACCCTCTTCGAGGCCCCCTACCGCCCCTTCCTGTGCTACCGGGCGCGGGTGGCGCTGGACGGACCCATCCTGGCGAGCCGGGGTGGAACCACCATCCGCCTTCCGCCCCTGGAGTCGAAGGAAGCCGAGGCCTCGACCAACAACACCGAGTCACCGTCCGGACGGATCAAGGGGTCGAAAGGCCGCATTCCGTCCGCCCGGACACCACCGGGGCCACCCGCCCACCGCATCCGTCGGGTCACCGACGCTGAGGCAGAACACGAGGAGTGAGGTCAGCGATGGAATACCACACCCCAGGCGTCTTCATCCGCGAGGTCGATAGCGGGCCCAAGCCGATCGCCTCCGTTCCCACCTCCGTCCCGGGCTTCGTCGGGCTCTTCAAGTACGAGCCCGCGGTGGACGCGGTGGCCATCA
This sequence comes from Deltaproteobacteria bacterium, assembly GCA_016927815.1. GTDB lineage: Bacteria > Myxococcota_A > UBA796 > UBA796 > JAFGLY01 > JAFGLY01. The sequence continues at coordinate 20,635 of JAFGLY010000158.1, forward strand.
CGGGGTCCGACGGGACCAAGGAGGTCTGCGGCCGCGTCGTGCCCCAGCTGGTCGACACCAAGGGAGGCGTCAAGGGCGAGGGCGCCGAGGTCACCACGGCCCTCGTCGAGGCGTTCCGCTTCCAGCGCTCCCAGGTCAAGGACATCAAGGCCCTGCTCGAGCTCTACGGAGCCCCCAAGGGCGGAAAGGACGCCCCGAAGTTCGAGGCCGGCAGCAAGAAGGGCACCGTGAAGATCTCCTGGGAGACGAAGTCCCTGGAGGTGCCGGAGACCGTGGTGACCCTCGAGGGCAAGGTCGTTTCCGACAACGACAAGGTGGTGGAGGACCTCCTCAACCAGGTCCACACCGCGTTCGAGCTGGAGAAGGTGGGGCCCAAGCCCAAGAGCGCGGCAGACGTGCTCAGCGTCTACGGCTACGCGTTCAAGGCCGCGGCCGGAACCGCCATGCGGACCGAGTACTCGGTGCCGCCCGTGTCCGTCACGAACAAGGCGGAGTTCTTCCGCTGGCTGCAGTCGTTCTTCGCGGAGTACCTCCTCCAGACCCGCTCGGTCGAGGACCTGGTCGGCCGCTCGTTCGAGGACATGGACGAGGCGGCGGACGCCGTGTTCGAGGCCCTGGCCAAGGACGAGGCCCTCAAGACCGAGTTCAAGGAGTGGCTCTCCCAGCCGCACGTGTTCAACTTCGTCGCGTCCGTGAACGGCTTCTTCGACAACGGCGGCGGCAAGGCGTACGTGTACCTCATGGGCGTGGGGAACCTGGACTGCTCCATCCGGGAGAACCAGGCCGACAAGCTGGGCCTCTACGCCTTCGACGACGTCGACGACATCGCCATCATGGTGGCCCCCGGGCTGTCGGCGCAGCAGCAGAAGGAGATGCTGGAGATGTGCGAGGTCCGCAAGGACCGCTTCGCCATCCTCGACGGCCCGATCGTGTCCGACGGCGGCATGGACATCCCGGCCTCGAACAAGGGCTACGGCGCCCTCTACGTGCCGTGGCTCAAGATCACGCGGCCCTCCTGGTACACGGCCGCCCAGGACCACATCAAGGTCACCGGGCCGAACCGGCGCAAGATCATCAAGGCCGACGCGAACGAGGCCTACGTCCCGCCGTCCGGCCACATCGCGGGCGTCTACGCTCGCGTGGATGGAGAGCGGGGCGTGCACAAGGCGCCCGCCAACGAGCTGGTCCTCGGGATCACCACGCTGACCCAGAACATCAACCGGATCGAGCAGGGCCAGTACAACGACCGCGGCATCAACGTCATCCGCATCTTCAAGGACCGCGGCATCCGGATCTGGGGCGCCCGCACCCTGGGCACCATGAGCGACGCCTCCTGGAAGTACGTCAACGTCCGTCGCCTGTTCATCATGGTGGAGCAGTCCATCATGATCGGCAGCCAGTGGTCGGTGTTCGAGCCCAACGACCTGGCCCTGTGGAAGAAGCTCACGCGCGACGTCCGTGCGTACCTGCTCCGCATCTGGCGCTCCGGCGCGCTCTTCGGCAAGACCCCCGAGGAGGCGTTCTACGTCAAGTGCGACGACGAGACCAACCCGCGGTACCTCATCGATGCCGGCCAGGTCAACGTGCAGATCGGAATCTGCCCCGTGAAGCCGGCCGAGTTCGTCGTATTCAGCATCGGTCAGTGGGACGGTGGCGCCCTCATCGAGGACTAGCCCCACGGATCGTGAGACCCCACCGGTCCGCAGGCCACCGCGTTCCGGCACACCCCAAGGAGAAAACCCGTCATGCCTACCGAAGAACTCTTCGGTTCCTACCACTTCCTCCTGGAGATCCAGGGAGTCACCGGCGATGCGAAGGTCATCGTCGGCGGCTTCAAGTCGGTGTCCGGCATGGACTCGGAGACGGAGGTCATCGAGTTCAAGCAGGGCAACGACATGGTCGTCCGGAAGAAGCCCGGTCGTACGACGTACGCCAACATCGTCCTCGAGCGCGGCTACACCGCCACGGACGACCTCTGGAACTGGCGCAAGAACATCGAGGACGGCAAGATCGACCGGCGAGCCGGATCGGTCATCATCCTCGACCAGGACGGCCAGAGCGAGGTCGCGCGCTACAACTTCTTCGAGGGCTGGCCCTGCAAGTGGTACGTGCCGGACATGGATTCCGACAAGTCCGGCATGGCCATCGAGAAGGTCGAGATCGCCGTCGAGAAGGTCGAGCGGGCCTGATGGACCTGAAGACCGAGTACGAGTTCATCCTCCCCCGTGGCTACGTCGATAAGGACGGCACCGTCCATCGACATGGCGTGATGCGCCTGGCGAACGCCAAGGACGAGATCGCCCCCCTCAACGATCTCAGGGTCCAGCGGAACCGGGCCTATCTCATCATCGTGCTGCTGAGCCGGGTGATCACGAAGCTCGGTGACCTGCCCGAGGTGAACACGGGTGTGATCGAGAGCCTGTTCGCCGGCGACCTGCGGTTCCTCGAGGAGATGTACAACCGCATCAACGAGGACGAGGCGGTTGTGAAGGTGACGTGCCCCGAGTGCGGTGCGGTCTTCGAGAAGGAGTTCGGCCGCCTGGGGGAATCGTCAGCTACCCCTTGAACGACATTTTCAAGGAGGTAGCTTTCATCGCCTACCATTTCCACTGGGACCCGGAGACCCTCCTTTCGATGTCGCACAAGGAACGGCACTCCTGGGTGAAGGAGATCTCGGCGATCAACGAGAAGATCAACGCTACCCGATGAGAGAACCCCCGCCACCCTCCCGGTGGCGGGGCTTCCCCTCCCTGGACTTCCATGCGCCCCGGCATCACGGTACAGCACACGAGTCTTCCCCAGCGGCGCCTGGGGCTGGTGCGGTGCGACATCACCGCCCTGGTCACGGCCATCTCGAAGGAACACTGGCCGGAGGGCACCTCCGAGGGGGACGTGGTCGAGGGCCGGTACGATCGCTCCCACGACTTTTGGGAGGATGCGCTCCGACCCCGGCTGACCCCCCTGGCCACGAAGGCCGGAATCGCCTTCTTCGAAAACGGAGGCGAACTGCTGCACGTCTTCGCGGTGTGCCTCGAATCCCTCCACCAGCTGGCGGCCCCCTCGGTCGAGGACGGTCCTCTGGCCCGGCTCTTCGAGCGACTCCGGACCGAGGACGACATCGGCCTGCTCATCGCACCCGACGCCGCGGGGCTCCCCACCACCGTTCGCCCGGGCCACGAGGTGCACAGCGAGGGGGAGCCCCTCTGGAACCACCTCCTGCACCACTGCCGGCAGATGTCGAACCGCTTCCTGGTGATGGACCCCCCCCGGGGCCTGCACGAGGATGCGCTGCTTCGATGGATTCACCGTTTTTCCCTGGAATCACCCGAGACCAGGAGCTACGGCGCCCTGTACTATCCCTGGCTCCAACACGGCGACGAGCGCGCGCCTCCCTCCGGCGCGATGGCGGGGCTCTACGCCCGTACGGAACGTGAGCACGAGCCGTTCGGCGTGCTCTGGCCTCCGGCGAACGTGCCGGTCCGGGGAGTGACCCACACCGAGGTCGATCTCGACTGGCGAGAGATCGCGGACCTCGTCGAGCACCACGTGAACCCGATCCTCGTCCAGGCAGGGCGGGGCGTGATCGTGTGGGGAGCGCGCACGTTGTCCCGGGATCCGGCGTTCATCCACATCAACAGCCGCCGCATCGTCTCCATGGTGTCCGACCAGCTCCGCCGGGACAACGAGTGGGCGGTCTTCGAGCACAACGACGCCAGCACCTGGAAGGTGATCGAGCGCGACGTCGGCGTGCGCCTCGAGGAGTTCTGGCGAGCGGGGCTCATCGCCGGAGACACGCAGCAGGGCGAGTACGAGGTGAAGTGCGACGCCGAGACCAACCCCCGATCCGAGCAAGAAACCGGTAGACTGAACGTGCAGGTCTTCCTGCGCCCGATCGGCACGACGGAGCACATCACCATAGATCTCCGCCTGGGTTCCCACACGACCTGATGGAGGCCCCCATGGCCGAACAGAAAGCCCCACAGGACGGCTCCCAGAAGAACCTGCTCGATCCGGAAGGCGCCATGCTCTTCGCCCTCGAGATCGAGGGCATCGAGGTCGCGGCGTTCCTCGAGTGCAGCGGCCTCAAGACATCGACCACGGTCTTCGAGATCGAGGAGGGCGGCCTCAACCAGTACGTCCACAAGCTCCCGGGGCCATCCCGCTGGGAGAACATCGTGCTGCGCTACGGCGTGACCTCGGACACCACGCTGCTGCAGTGGCGGAACGAGGTCCTGCAGGACCAGTTCTCCGCGAGGCGGAACGGTGCGATCATCGTGAAGAGCCTGTCCAACGAGTCGGTCCGCCGGTACTCGTTCAAGAACGCCTGGCCCGTGGCCTGGGAGGGCCCGGCCTTCAACGCGAGCGCCTCGGAGCTCGCGGTGGAGATGATCGAGATCGCCCACCACGGCATCGAGGTCTCGTGAGGCGCGAGATGACCCGGCACCCGACGCGCCTCGCGGATCGCCTGGCGGGACGCCTCGACGGCCGCATCGGGGTGGACCCCCTCCCGTCGGCGCCCGACGGCGACGATCCCAGCACGCCACCGGAGGCACTGGATGCCCTCTTCCGGGCCGACTCGCCCGAGGCGGTGCTGGCTGCCGCGGCACAGGCGGATGCCCTGCCCCCGTCGATCCGGGAGGTGGTGGCCCGCATCCACGCCCACATCGACCGCTGGGAACGCACCCCCCGGCCGCGATCCGAGACCTTGCCGGCAGCCCGTCGGGCCGATGCCGTCCCGGGCCCCGAGGCGGGCGCGTCGGTGGACCCCATCTTGGACCGGCGCATGGACCACCTCGTCCGGCGCCTGGTCCGCCTCGTCCACCTCGCCGAGGTCGACCGGCGCCGGTACGAGGCGCAGCGCCAGGTCCGCATGGCGGAGGCCACGCCGGAAGCCGTCCAGGAGGCCACTCCCCAGGCCGCCGGCCCGACCGGAACCCCGCCCCCGGACCTGGGTGCCCTGGGTCGCCAGGTCCTGGAGGCCGTGACCCGCATCCTCGAATCCCGCCAGCAACGGCGGCAGGAGGAGCCCGATGTCCGCGACGTTTGGTGGTAGCCCCACCAAGGCCACGTTCCAGATCCTCGAGGGTCCCCACGCGGGGATCTTCCAGGTCCAGTACAACCCCAAGGAGTTCCGCGTCCAGCGGTCGGTGCAGTGGTCCGAGCACGAGGAGAACGGGCAGCCGCAGGGCTTCCTCGAGTTCCAGCAGGGCAGCGCCATGTCCGTGACCATGGACCTCATCTTCGACACCACCTGCGAGAGCGGCGCGGCCCGCGACGTCCGCGCGATGTGGGTCAACGGACTCCTGGTCATGACCAACGCGGAGTGCCAACCCGAGAGCGGCGAGTCGCAGGACCAGGACAAGCAGCGCCCCCCCAAGATCCTCTTCACCTGGGGGTCCTTCCAGCTGACCTGCGTGGTGGAGTCGGTGGACACCACCTACCTGCTCTTCTCGGGGGACGGCACGCCGCTCCGGGCACGCTGCTCGGTGCAGCTCAAGGAGTGGACCGAGTCCACCTACGCGGCCGCCACCGGCGGGAAGCGCTGGGAGGGGAACGCCATCCGGCTGGTGGAGGCGAAGGCCGGCAGTCTTCCCGCCAACGTGGCCTGGGAAACCCGGACCCCCTGGCGGAAGATCGCCGAAGACAACGATCTGGACGACCCCATGGCCGAGATCCCCGCCGGCATGGAGATCGTCGTCCGGCGACCCTAGCCGGTCCGGGCCACCGGATCCTGGCCCGCACGAACGAGGTAGCGCATGCCGGAGCAGGACAGCCAGGTACGAAGCGCAGCGTCCTACGAGATCGTCATCGCGGGCACCACCTACACGCAGCGGGACCGCCTGGGCGTCGAGTCGCTCACGATCGAGGATCACGTGGACATGGTGTCCATGCTGACGATGGAGGTCGGAGGGGCCGAGGGGCAGCCGGCCTGGACCTTCGAGATCGGCCAGGAGGTCACGGCCAAGGTCGGAGACATGACCGCCGTGATCTTCAAGGGCGAGATCACGGCGCTGGAGCCCTCCTGGAGCGCCAAGAACGGTGCCCGGATCGTGGTCCGCGCCCTGGATCCGCTCCACAAGCTGGGGCGGGGCCGCCAGAGCCGCGCCTTCCCCGATCAGACGGACTCCGACGTCGTCAGCACCGTGGCGGGCGACTGCGGCCTCAACGTCGAGGTGGACACCACCTCGCCGACCCACCCCTACATCCTCCAGCGAAACGAGAGCAACATCTCGTTCGTGAAGCGCCTGGCCGCCCGGAACAACTTCCTGCTGAGGCTGGACCGCGAGACCCTCCTCTTCAAGAAGAACCAGTACACCGGAGACGAGGTCACGCTCACCAACGGCGCCAACGTCCAGTCCCTGCGCATCTCGGCCAACACCGCCGACCTCGCCGACAAGGTCGTGGTTCGGGGATGGGACCCCCTCACCAAGCAGGCGGTCGTGGGCGAGGCCTCGTCCGTGACGAGCGTGGGCGGAGGGACGACCGGTATCGACCTCGCCAAGACGAAGTTCGGCGAGCACACGTCCTACGTCACGGACGTCCCGGTCACGGATCAGAACCTGGCCACCGCCATCGCGACCGCCGAACTGGAACGGATCGCGCGCCAGTTCGTAAGGGGGAATGCGACCATCTACGGCAACGATCGGGTCCGGGCCGGGACCAACGTCGTCCTGGCGGAGTTCAACAGCCCCTGGGACGGCAAGTACTTCGTGATGGCGTCTCGACACGTGATCGGGTCCGGCGACGCCTACCTCACCGAGTTCACCTTCTGCAGCAACTCCTTCGGCTCATGAGCGATTTCACGCGAGCACGGGGGCCTTCCCCATGACGGTGCGCAAGGAATTCCTCGGACGCGGATGGACGTTCCCCTTCGCCTTCGACGCGGCCAAGGGCGGGGTTGCCATCTCCGAGTACGAGGAGAACATCCGCCAGTCCATCACGGTCATCCTGGGAACCCGTCCCGGGGAGCGCCTCACCCTCCCGGAGTTCGGCTGCCGCATCCATGAGCTGTTGTTCGCGCCCAACACGCGGGCCACCGCGGCCATGGTGGCCTACCACGTGGAGCAGGCCCTCAAGCGCTGGGAACCGCGCATCGAGGTCACCGGCATCCAGGCCCGTCCCGGGGAGGCCGGCATGCTCAAGGTCGAGGTGGACTACCGGATCATCTCCACCAACAGCCCCCAGAACCTGGTCTACGTCCTCTCCAACGGAAGTCGCCGCTGATGCCCATCAAGCCTCCCAACCTGGATGACCGCAGGTACGTGGACCTCGTCGCCGAGGCCCGCGCCCTCATCCCCCAGTACTGCCCTGAGTGGACGAACCTCAACGACGCCGACCCCGGCATGACCCTCGTCCAGTTGTTCGCCTGGATGACGGAGATGATCGTCTACCGACTGAACCGGGTGCCGGACAAGACCTACATCCACTTCCTCAACTTCATCGGCGAGGAACGGCGACCTGCGCGGCCTGCGGTGGCGCCGGTGACGTTCGCCTCCCGATCGGACGACCCGGTGGACCTGCCCGCCTTCACCCGCGTGGCCACGCGGCAGCGGGAGGATCAGCCCGCCCTGCCCTTCGTCACCGTCTCGCCGTTGACCGTGCACAGCGCCACGGTCAAGCGGGTCATGGCCGTTCGGGGCGGGAACCGACCGGCGGTCCGGGAGATCCCCTTCACCCTCGTCGACGGCCACCCCTCTGCGCTCGCCTTCGGAGCGGGCCGCGGCGTCCAGGTCTTCGATCTCGATCCCGTGGAGGCAGGCCCCGAGTCCTACACCCCCCACCAGTACCTGTACGTCAACCACGACGACGTACGCCTGATGAACTTCGACCCCGAGAAGGAGGATCGTCCGGTGGGACGGCTCCACGTGAGGCGGACCGGGGCCGAGGGGCTCTCGGTGGTGAGCCTGTTCGACTGGGAGTACCCCACCGAGGAGGGGTGGGCCCCCATCGCGCTCGACGCGGAACCCGAGGAGGTCCTCGGGATGCCCGTGGTGACCCTCCAGGCGGCCTTGCCGGGCATCCGGCCCCTGGAGGACTTCCACCTTCCCGAGGCGGCCATCGCGCTCCCCGAGGCCGTCAAGGAGGAGCGCTGGTGGATCCGCGGCCGGCTGGCGTACGAGCGCTGGCTGGCGCGTCGCATGCAGGAGGATCTCGAGGTCTCCTGGCGCGACGACCGGGGCGGGGCTGCGAGGCCCATCAACAACTGGGAGGTGAACGCATCGGGCCGATCCATCCTGTTCGCCCTACAGGACGTCCCTCCCATCCGAGGCGGCTGGACCGTACGGCTCGCCCTGGTGGATCGGGGCCTCCCGGCGGGCCGCAACGGCTACCTCCCGACCTACCGCTGGTCGTACCGGCGCGGGGACACCTGGGAGTCCATCCCCTCGGAGCGCGTGCGGATGGAGAACTCCGTGGTGGTGCTCACCGGCCCCATGACCGACATGGCCACCGACGGCTACAACCTCAGGGCCGAGCGCATCGAGACGGTGTACCTGCGCGGCATCTGCCCGGACCTCGACCTGGATCTCACCTGGATCCGCCCGGTGGAGATCTCCATGTTCGCGGGCGACGATCCGCGCCGCCTGGAGGCCATGCTCCTCGACGAGGGGCCGTGGTCCCCCTTCCAGATGGGCCCCACCCTCCCCCCCACCATCGGGCGCAAGTGGTACATCGGAAGCGACCTGTTCGAGAACCGACGGCAGGCGCCGGTCCTCGTCGAGCTGGAGGTGGCCTTCGAGGTGAACGGCGAGCCGGTCGCGGAGCCGGTCGGAGACTACGTCCTGCAGTTGACCTACCGGGCCCAGGACAACTGGCGCGTGGTGTGGAGCGAGGACAAGCGCTTCGCCGGCTTCACGTTCGCCTCGTTCGACGAGGAGGGGGCCAAGAAGCCCGGCCGCAGGCGCATCCGCATCGTGCTCGATCCCAAGACCGCGTTGAAGGGGCTCGCCCGACACGAGGTCGGAGGGCGGGAGAGCACCTGGATCCGCTTCGAGATGACCAAGAGCAACCTCACCGTCACGGACAAGGAGAAGAACCGCCACCCGGTCGTGCCGCGCATCTACGGGGTCCGTCTCGGTCCCGACAAGACGCTCGGAGACGGGACCTTCGAGCAGCCGATGCCCGGACCCAAGATGAGCGAGCTCGACTACCGGCCCCAGAACCAGCGGCTCACCCGGATCCTCACCCGCGCCACCGGCCGTCTGGCCGAGCACTACCCGTTCTATCCCTTCATCGAGCTGGACCAGGAGAACCTCTCCTTCTACCTGGAGCTCGACCGCCCGATCCCGCGTGCCGATCGCCACTCCATCCACCTCCGCTGCCGCGGAGAGTCGTTCCTTCCCGCCGGCACCCAGGTGGACTGGGAGGTGTTGGAGCAGAGGGACTTCGGCCGCACGGCCTGGCAGCGGATCCGATCGTCCTCCACGCCGCAGGCCGGGGGCGATCAACCGGTGTACGACTTCACGAGGACCGGCGAGTTCGCCTTCGCCTACCCCGACCCGCCGCCCACCCCGGAAGACGGCTTCTGGATGCGGGCTCGGTTCGTGCTGCCCGAGGGCATGGCAGCCGATCGGTTCCCGGCACTCCCGCCCCTCACGCACCTGCTCCTGAACACGGTCGACGCGGTCAACCTGTGGACGCTCACCACGGAGCGGTTCTCCGGGTACGGGGTCCCACACCAGGTCCTCCAGCTCCGGCGCCACCCCATCTACGTCCACCACGGCGAGTCGGAGCGCATTCCGTTCCCCCGGCCCGACGCGTTCACGGACATTCGTGTCTGGGTGGAGGGCGAGGACGGCAACCGGGAGGAGTGGCTCCCGGCCCGCGACGGCAACCTGCTCACGGCCACCAAGGACGACCGTCTCTTCCTGGTCGACCCCGTGGAGGGCACGCTCACCTTCGGCAACGGCATCCGGGGCCGCATGTTGCCGGTCGGCAACAGCAACGTGGTGGTAGACGTCTACCACGTGATCCCCGGTGCGTCGGGCAACGTTGCCGCAGGAGCGGTCCAGGTGGTGGAGGATCGGGCGGACCTGGTCAAGGCCACCAACCTCCTGCCGTCCACCGGCGGACGGGACGCGGAGACGATCGAGGAGATCGTCCGGCGGGCCCCGAGCCTGCTCACCAGCCGGGATCGTGCGGTCACCCGATCCGACTTCGAGGTCATCGCCCGGGAGGCATCCGGCGAGGTGTCCCGGGCGTCCTGCACCGGCGAGATGCAGCCCGACGGCTCCGTGGAGGTGGTGATCCTCCCCACTCGGCGCGAGGGAGAGGAGACCCCGGATCCCTTCCTCTCCACCGGCCTTCGGGATCACGTCCAGGCCTACCTGAAGCGCCGTTGCCTCGTCAACGTGGATCCCGTGGTCCGCCTGGCGCGCTTCCGCCCCATCGACGTGTCGGTCACGCTCCGGCTACGGCCCAACGCCAACATCCTGGTCGTCCGCGAGCAGGCCATCGCCTGGATTCGCCGGTTCCTCGACCCCTACGACGGCGGGTTCGACAGGGACGGCTGGCCTTTCGGCGGCACCCTCTACGCCCAGGACCTGGCCCGGCTGGTCGCGGACCTGGCCGACGTTCGGCACGTGGCGGCCGTCCGGCTCTACGACATGGCCGACCCCGCCCGACAGAGGGAGGGTCCGGGCTGGGAGCAGGGAGAAGGCGTCGAGAGCATCGAACAGACGGGCCACGATCTCTTCGTCGTCCGGCGCATCCGCGTCCTGGCCGAGGAGATCTCGGCATGACCCGCACGGAGATCGCCCTGAGGCGTACGGGCCGCATCGCGGCCCACGGGAGCGACCTCCAGGTCATCGAGGAGGTGGTGCGGGTGGGGTTTCCCATCCAGGCTGCGCGCAGCTACCTGAGGCGACATCTGGGCAACGAGATCCGCGTGCGCCTCGTGGAGGCGGTTCGAGGCGAACGCCTGGGCCACGTGCGTGCCGCCGAGGTGCTTCCCGCGGGAGGTGGGGAGCCCATGGTCGTCCGTGCGATCCGCACGCTGCCGGACGGATCCCCCGCCTCCTTCTTCGCGCCCGAGGACCAGGTCACGCTCACCACGACCGTGGAGGTGCCGGGTGGGGCGCGGTTCACCCCCTCCCCGCGGGACACGGTGCTCCTCCACGTGCCGGTCCGTGGGTACACCCGGTACCTGCCCTCGATCTACCAGGGCCAGGCGCCGGTGGTCCACAAGCGGGAGGTGGCTCCGCTGGACGCCGCGGCCGCCCGGCGCCCGGGGGCCCGGTCGGACGCCGCGGCCGAGCCGGACGACAACGAAGCGTTTCGACGGTTTCTCTTCGTCTTTCAGCACCTCATGACCACCGTGCTGGATCGGGTGGACCAGATCCCCTCGCTCACGGATCCCATCGTCTCGGACGCGCGGTTCCTGCCGTGGATCGCCTCCTGGGTCCATTTCGAGCTGGACGGATCCCTCCCGGTCCACCAGCAGCGGGAGCTGGTGCGTCGCGCCATCCGCCTCTACCGCAACCGAGGCACCCGGGAGGGCATGGAGGACATGATCCGCGTCCTCACCTCCGCGCCCGTGCGGGTGCTCGAGCGCGAGAAGCCTCCCCCCGCTGCGCTGGGTGCGATGGTCCTCTCCGGCGGCCGAGACCTGGCCGGCCGGTACCTCAAGGACGAGCCGCTGGCGCACTTCCTGATTCCCCAAGACCGCCAGTGCATCCGCTACTTCGCCCTGGCTCTGGAGTCCCGGGCCCGATTCGAGCGCCGCTTCGGCGAACGGGCCGTGGAGGTGCTCCGCCGCATCACCCGCATCGTCACCGCGGAGAGGCCCGCGCACGTGCTCTTCACGATCCGCTTCGACGAGTCCTGACCCCCCCGAAGGACGTCCCACCGCCGCCGGAGAACCGCCCGATGCAGAATCCCTTCCAGTTGACCCGGCTCCGTCCGTTCGAAGGCCTGTGCCTCACCGCCCAGGACCTCCAGGACGAGCAGGAATACCACCGTCGCGCGCTGCGCCGCCACCACTACTTCCTGCACGGATTCGGCATCGTGCAGGGACTGCAGGTGGAGCTGCAGCAGCGAAAGGAGAAGTACGTCGCCATCATCCAGGCGGGCTTCGGGATCACCTCCCTGGGCCAGGGCGTGCTGCTCAGCGAAGCGGCCGCAGTGCCGCTCGAGGTCCCCAAGCAGGATGGAGAGTACGTGCTCTGGCTCTTCCACGTCGAGTCCACGAGCGACGCCGACGTGCGACCCGTCTTCGACAGCACCGAGGAGCAGCCCTCGCGCGTGCTGGAGGGCAGCGCCCCCCGGCTGCACGTGTTGGGGGAGGAGCAGCCCGATGCCGTGGCTCTCTGCCGCATCAACGTGCGCCTCGGTCGGATGGTCCAGGTGCCGCTCCCGGTCCCGAGGGCCGGCCGCCACGCCCGTGCCGCCGAGTCCTACCTGAAGCCCAGCGTCATCGAGTACATCCGGCTCAACAAGAAGATCCTGCAGAGCCTCTTCCGCACGGCCCTCCTGAAGGAACTGGGCCTCCCCTCGCTCGGGTTCTACTCCGCGCTGATCGGATCGGAACTCCTGCTCATCGAGGAGGGAACGTCGGATCGGGTCCTGTACCGGACGGCCGGATCCCTCATCGCCTACGGCCACGACTTCTTCGACCCCCTTCCCAAGACGACCGATCGCATCGACAAGTACAAGGAGTTCGTCCGCCGGGTCAACGCCGAGGTCCCCGCCCCGGATCAGGGCGACGACGTGTGGCTCCGGTGGTTCGAGAAGTTCGAACGCCTGCTCCAGCCGCTCGCCAAGATCGTGGAGGAGCTGGAGCGGACCGTGGAGGCCCAACGGTAGCCGCTCATGCCGGACATGGAACCCCGCCAGACCGTCCAGGTACGGGTGCAGGTCGTGGACCTGCGCTCCTTCACGCTGGATCTCGTCGTGCCGACCTACCTGCCCGCCCGCGATCTCACGCACCGCATCGCTCGGGACGCGGGCCTCGAGTCCCACTGGCCCGATGGACGGCGCCATCTCTACTGGCTCCGCGCCCGGGGCCGTCTCCTGGGCGACGACGAAAAGCTCGGTGATCTGGGGATCGTGGACGGGGAGTTGGTCTACTTCCTGCCCGAGCCCCCGCTGGGCAGCGGGGTCGTGGAGCAGACCCCCGACTACCCGCAGACCCACAGCTACGCCGGGCGCGGCATCTGGGCTCTCCTGGCGAGCATCGTGGGTGTGTGCGCCTGGAGCCTGGCCTGGGGTGTGGCCCTCTCCGTGGATCGCAGCCTCCTCGTGGTGACGCTGCCGGGCCTGGGCCTCGGGTTCCTGGTCACCTCGCTCGCTCGGCACGCCTGGGGCGGCCATGGGGCCCGCGCTCGGGTGGTCGCCACGGGCCTGGGCCTCTTCGTGGCGCTGGCCTGCCTGGCCGTCGCGGTGCCGGTCTTTCTCGAAGGCGAGCCCATCGGCGCCCTCTTCGCCCAGCTCATCCCCGGCCTCATCGCCGGGTTCATCGGGGTCCTTCTGGGATGGCTGGCCTGGTGGGGCGCCGTGGAGCCGCTCTCCGAGACGCCCCGCACCTCGCCGGCGGCCGCTGCCGAGGCTTCCGGGCAGGCCGCAGCCCTGGTGGCCTGCGCCATCTGTGGCATGCCGGTGGCGCCCGAGGTCCGCCAGGAGTGCCCCCACGGGTGCGGTCGCGTCTTCCACGTCGGCTGCTGGCAGGCGCGCGCGTCGGTCTATCGTGGCGATCCCGGCATCTGCGCCATCTGCGGCCAGCCCATCGCCCGATGACAGGCCGCCGGCAGGGAAGGGCGCGTTCCAGGGGGGCCTGCCCGGGAGGAGCACTCCCGCTCGAATCCGCCGCCCCGGACACAACGGACCTTCATGACGTCAGGAGACCGAGTCCGTTCATGGTTCGGGGCACCCCGGGGCCTCACCCGAGCGCGGAGCGGACCTCGGCGACGCGGGCAAACACGAGCGATCGAGCCGCGGTCTCCTCGAGCGTCTCCAGGAGTCGGTCGCAGGTGACGAGCATGCGCAGGCCTGCGTCCGGATCGCCCAGGGCGAGCGCGACTGCCAGGTGCCCGTCCGCCGCGACGAGGAGCCCCGCGGGATTCCGCCTCAGGATCGCGAGGCGTCCCACACGGTCGGCCCGATCGGCCACCGCGGTCCAGTCCGCACGGGTCCGGGCCAGCGAGAGGGCCAGGAAACCCGCGGCGGTGGCGGCCAGGGTGTCCTCGGCGTCGAGGGCCGCCTCGATGCAGGCAAGGAAGCGGGCCTCCGCCTCCGAGGCTGCCCCCTGCCGGACCCGGAGGAGGCCGAGGGTCAACCCCAGCCGACCAGCGAGGCGGCGTCGCCCCCCGTCCTCGGCCTCCCGAAGGGCGGTCTCCAGCAGGAGACCCGCTGCCTTCGTCCGTGCGCCCGCCTCCAGCGCCTCTGCGCGCTCGAGCAGATCGGACTCGGCCGGGGTGGAGGCATCCGGGGTGCTCCCCGGCAACGCCCCGGGGTCCGCCAGGGCCGCGAGGTCCTCCAGAGCACGGGTCCTGGCTGAGACGAGGGCGTCGCGGGGTCGATCGAGCGCCGTCGCGGCCCGGGCCCCGGCCTTCGTGGCCTCGCGCCCACCCGCGGCCCCCACGAGGCCCTTTCGCACGTCGAGGAGAGCACCTGCCATCTCCCGGCTGTCCCGGGAGAACGCCTTGCAGATCCGGATCGCCTCGGCTTCCCGACCCGGCGTGCAGCCCGCGACGGCTGCGGCGGCCACCTCGACCTGCGCGCGACCTCCTGCCGCGAGGAGCGCATCGATGGCCTCGACGAAGGGCGCGATCGCCTCGGCCACGAGCACGGCCGGCGCCCCTTCGGCCAGCAGGCGGTCCACGCGTACGGCCGGATCCGAGGAATCTCCGGGTTCCTCGTGGTGTGGGAACTCCCAGTGCGGCGGTTCCGGCACGGGCGCCACCCGGCCGGCTCGAGCCAGGGCGGGGACGAGCCAGCGTCGGGCCGCCACCCCCAATGGAGGCACCGGGCCGGGTTCCCCTGTTGCCCGGACGTGGTGCCCCACGAGCGTGTAGGCCGACGGCACGCTCCGGGTGAGGTCCCCGGCCCCCGAGAGGATCGCCTCGAGGGCGTCTTCGTCGAGTGCCAGTTCGACGGCCCGATCCCGCACGGCGGCTTGTTCCGGAGGGCCACAGGCCAAAGCCAGGACCGCGAGGGCCGCCAGGAGGGCCGACTGCCCCGCCGCGCTTCCCGAGCCCGCGACGAGTGCCCCCGGGGGGACGGCGACCACGCGAGCGATGGCGCGCGCCAGGGGGTCGTCCGCCTGCTCCGAGAGGAACGCGGCCGCCAGGCTCGGTCGAGCCAGCGGATCCAGCGGCCCCGCGAGATCCACGAGGTCCTCGGGGCCGATGGGTCGGCCCGCGAGAAGGGCCGGATCCCCCCACGCCGCCAAGGGCGAGCGGAACCGGGCGTCGCCGGACGGTGACGAAGGGCCCGTGGCCGATCCGAGCGCCCCCGGAGAGCCGGGAGACGGATCCGCTCGCGGCGTCGGCGCGATCCTGCCCGAAGCCCTCAAGGCCTCCAACCGGGCGCGGTTGCCCCGTCCGGCGGACGGGATGGCCAGCAGAGGGCGCTCGTCCGGCAGCGGCAGCGGCGGATCGTCTTCGTCGTCGCCTCCGTACTGGTACTCCCCCTCGATTCCGGCCGCCGGGGCGGCGGGCAGTCCCCGCTGGGGGATCGGGAACGCGTAGCGAGGCGCAGGGCTCTCGTCCGACTCCAAGGCCTCCCCCTGCTCGCGTTCCTCCTCCCGAGCCGCGTGGTCGTCGGAGGCCAGTCCGGCCGCGCCCGGCCGCTCCAGTGCCGCACGCGTCGCCTGGTTGCCCATGGCCTGCTGGAGCCTGGCCGCAGTGTCCTGGGTGAGCACGCGATCGCGCGCGACGCGCACCGCCTCCTGCCGGGTCCTCTCCTGTTGCCGGGCCTCCTCGGCCGGTCTGCGCCGCCCCTTCCCCCTCGAGTGGTCCGATCCGACCGGCATGCGGCTCCTCCATTTGCGGCGGTCGCACGGCTCCGGACGCGACGAGGATTCCGCCCCCCCTGTGGGGCGTCGGCGGGGCCGGATAGGCTAACACTCCTGCCAGGGGTAGCGGATGAGTACTATCGCGAGCTTGACCGCCACGGGACGCCGGATGCACGGACCGGCCTCCGACCTCGTTGAACTGGTGAACGACGACGGGTACCGGCACACGGCGATCGTGTTCCACCCCGAGTTCCGGGATCACCCCTCCATCAACGCCGCGCTGGCGGTGGTGCTGGGGTTCCTCGAATCCCCGATGGTCACGGGTCTCGTGGAGCTCGTCGCCCACGACCGGGACGAGGGCGCGTTCGTCTACCCCACCGGCCAGTGCTGGTCCGTGGCCGAGGTGAACCGCGTCTACGCCGACCTGGGCGAGGTACCCGGCGTGCGGGCCGGTCTCGAACTCCTCTACGCCGCGGGCGAGATCCTCAACGAGGCGGCCGACACCGGAGAGGCGCACGGGGTCTACTCCCACGGCGGACTCACCCCGTGGCGGGTGCTGCTCAAGCCCGACGGACAGGCCCTCGTCATCGGCCACGCGCTCCCCCAGGTGGAGATCTCGAGGTTCCGGGAGGACCCCAAGGCCATTCCCCGGGAGGACTCCTTCCGGTACTGCCCCCCCGAGCGACTCGACGGGAGGTCCGAGAACGTCTCCTCCGACCACCTCTCCCTGGCGCTCATCGCCTTTGAGCTGATGACTGGGAAGCCCGTCTACGACGGCCTGGTCAACGACATCCGCGCCCAGGCCAGCCGGGGTGAGGGATCGCGACGCCTGTTCCGCTTCCGCGACACGCTCCCGCACGGCGTCCAGGAGCTGCTCAAGGTCTGCTTCCGGCCCGAGATGGACGGCCGCCACCCCAGTGGGGCCCGCTTCCTGGACGAGGTGCGCGCCTGCCTGTCGAGTCGAGAGGTGGAGGGCCCCTCGCTCCTGGACGTGATGACCCGTGTCTCGCGCGTGCAGCAGCGGATCGGACAGCCGCTCGACAGCGGCGCCACCATGATGTTCCAGAAGGAACAACTGGCCGAGGTGCTCGGAGGCGAGGCCCCGTCCCGCCCGTCCACCCGCGAGGCATGGACCCCCCCCACCGGTACCCGCCGACCGCCTCCGCGCTCCGAGGCTGCAGCCGATCCGGCCCCGGAAGCGCCGCCCCCTGCCGCGAGGCCTCCGAGCGCACCCGCCGCCTCCCCGGCCGAGCCTCCGGGGTCCTCCGAGGCCGCACGTTGGCGGCGCCCGACGCGCAGCCCGCCTCCCGCCGAGGCGACGTCCTCCCCGGATCAGGCGCATCCGCCCCAGGAACCCCCTCCCCTGCGGCAGCCGGCAGCGCCGGCGCGACCGGGCATCGGCGTGGCCCGGCGCCCCCCGCGTCTCGCGGCGAGGGGCCCGGAAGAAGAACCGGCCGCCCCGGCGGCGCCCGCCGAGCGGCCCGCAGCCTCCGCCCCCCCCCCACCGCCGCCCGAGGAGCCGCCCACCGCCGTGTCGAGCCCCCCCGCCGCGGCACCTTCGGCTGCTTTGCCCGAGCCGCCACCGCTCCCACCGGTGGCGCCCCAGCGGACGCCGCTGGGCAGCCTCGCGCCTCCCGAAGACAGCGCTCCGGAGGAGGACGACGCCTCCGAGGGCACGGGACTCCTCGCGCGACCCGTCAAGTCCGGCGCGCTTCGGACCCAGGTCTGGCGGGTACCCGACCGCCTGTCCGACGAGGCCCTCCGCGGGGACACCGCCGTCTTCCGCCTCCGGCTCGCACCGGGCGCGAGCGAGTCCCGGTTCCGCCTCCCCGTCCGAGCCCCCTCCTCCGAGGCCCTGGCCAGCCTCGTGGGACGCCACCTGCCGCTCCGGGCCGATCCTTCGGGCCGGCTCGCCGGATGGTGGCGGTTCTCCCTCGACGGACAGGCGGTTCCCGGTACGCGGGCCATGGCCGACCTTCCCCAGGACGGCATCCTGGACATCGCGTTCGTGGAGAACCAGGTCCGGTTGGTGGACCTCGAGGTCGTCGCTCCGTCCGGCGCGGTCCGTCTCCGCATCGCCCTGGGCACGGCGGTTCCGGCCGTCACGATCGTGGACGCCGTGGCCCAGGTGCTCGACCTGCCCGAGGGCAACTGGCGCCTCGAGGTCGGTTCCCACGCCTGTGAGCCGCACGAGATCCTCGCGGACCATCCCGAGTCGCAGGGCACGGTCCTGTCGGTCGTCGCCAGATGAGCCAGGAGCGCTGGGACGTCGTCGTCCGCTACCTGACCGGTCCGCTGTCCATCCAGGGCGAGCAGGTCTACCGGGGGCCCGTGATCCGGATGGGGGCCAACCCGGGCCCGGGGGGCGTGACCCTCGCGGGCTATCGCGGCCTCGACGCGCGCCATGCGGTGATCACCTCCTACGAGGGCGGCCAGGTGGCCATCGCGCCGGTGGGCAACGCCCAGGTGCGGGTGGCACCCCACGAGAACGTGGACTGGAACGAGGTCCAGGTGATCCCGCACCCGGTCTACCTGCAGGACGGCTGCGCGGTGCACCTGGGCCCGCCGGGCCGTGGGCTCACCTTCCTGTTCGTGGAGTGCCGTCGGCTCGGGGTGTGGGAGGAGCACCGCATCCTCTCGGATGCCGCCCAGGTGTCGCCGGAGGTCGAGCCGACCCGGATCCAGGAACTGTCCACCGAGAAGGGGATGCCCACCTGGTTCATCGGCGGAGTGGTCATGGCAGGGATCGTGACCGCCGTGGCGGTCCTGTTCTCCCTCTTCCGCTTCTACGAGAACCCCATCGCGGGCCTGGGCCCCACCGGGGAGGGTGTCGAGCGGTACGAGTACGTCCCGGTGGACATGGAGCTCAACAGCGAGTTGAGGGAGGGCCTCGACCAGCCCTTCGCCGACTTCCTGATGATCCCGAACGCGAGGGCCGCGGATTGGAAGGCCCTGGCCGAGGACCCCGCGCAGTGGGACCAGCGCCTGCTGGACCAGGTCACGCGCTCCGTCCAGCTGCACGCCCAGGGATGGGCCTTCTTCAAGCGGTTGGAAGCCGCCACCGAGGACTGGGCCTTCGTCGTCGGCGAGCTACGGAAGGCCGGCCTCCCCGAGGTGTTCGCGGCCATCCCCTACCAGGAGAGCAGGTACACCGCCAACGCCGTCTCCCCGGTGTGCGCCCGCGGCTTCTGGCAGTTCATGCCCGAGGTGGCGAACCGGGCCGGGGTTCGAGTCCGGGAGTGCTCCATGAAGGGGGGAGACGTGCTCTGGAGCCCCACCGCGATGGTGGTCCCCGTCAACGCCCGGAAGCGCGCCGAGTACGTCTCCTACAACGCGGAAAAGAACACCACCACCTGCCTCATCCGCCAGTGCGCGGTAGACGAGCGCAGCGACCTGGCCGCCTCCACGCGAGGGGCCGTCACCCTGCTCCAGGACGTCATGAAGGACCCGGATCTGCGTCGGTCCGGGGCTCTGCTCCAGATCGCCATCACCTCCCACAACACCGGCTACGACGACGCCCGCTTCGACGAGGGCGGCAGAGGCCGACGCCGGATCTTCAACGTGAAGCCCGCCTACCAGAGGTACCTCGAGGCCCGCCGGCTCGACCGCGGACCGTTCTTCGTGGGCGACAACATCACCTGCGCCTCGGCCACGTTCGTGAACGATGCGTGCGGCGGGTTCCTCATGGACCAGTCCCAGCACTACGCCTACAACATCATCGCCCAGCACTTCCTCGCGGTCTGCTACTACGGCGCCGCCCACGGCGACCTCCCGGCGTTCAAGCCGTGGCGCGGCTATGTACGCGGCGACGGATACTGTACCCGCTTCCAGGTTCCCTCCCTGGAGAAGGTCCGGGAGAAGATGTCCCAATGAAACTCCGCCCCTGGATCCTCGGCGCGGTCCTCGTCGGAGCCCTGGGGGTGAACGGGTACCTGGTGATCCATGAGCGGATTGCCGTCGGCGAGTCCGAAGCCCGCCACCGTACCCGCAAGGAGGATCCCCTCATCGACCTCCCGTACACCTCCGCCAGTCGGTCGTCCGACTTCGGGCGCTTCGGGCTCGTCGGGCCCCTGCTCACGCAGGCCGTGGAGCGCGTCCAGGAGCAGGACGAGGCCAACCGGGCCCTGCTCAAGGATCGCATCGAGAACGTCGGCGATCCCGACCTGTTCCTGAAGACCTTCTGCCGCACCGATCGCGGGGGCCTGCCTCCCCACTACTCGGGCCTGGCCTGGTTGG
The DNA here is from genome assembly GCA_016927815.1 of Deltaproteobacteria bacterium. GTDB lineage: Bacteria > Myxococcota_A > UBA796 > UBA796 > JAFGLY01 > JAFGLY01. Next base: position 40,820 of record JAFGLY010000158.1, read on the forward strand.
TCCAGGACGAAGGCGGGCGGCGCAGCGCGATCTCCGTCCCCCGGATCACCTCGCTGGAGCCCGGGGAGTGGGCGAGCCGCTCCCCCATCGCCGAGGTGTACGCCACCGTGGAGTTGAACGACGACCGGAAACCCGACGCCACGGTGATGGGACTCGCGGCCATCCTGCTCGGCAGGGAGGACGAGGCCATCCATCGCCGCTCCCCGTGGGGCCAGGGGCTCGGAGGCCGCTGGTCCTGGGAGCGGCTGCAGAAGGAGGACGTCGGGATCGCCGACCAGGTCATGCAGTACCTCGTCCTTCTGCACCTCACGATGGAGATCGTCACGGCCGAGGGCGGCTTCTGCAGCGACTGACGGCCGGATGCCCGGGCGTGACCAGGAACCCGTGGTTATGCTCCCCCGACCCTTGAGCCGCCGCTGTCTCCCGCCCTGGAACCGAAGGGTGGACGCACGAGGACCGGATGTCTGTGGAGCCGCGTCGTAGATTCCGTTTCCTGCAGGAGATCTCCGAGGGGTCCTTCGGCAAGGTGTACCTCGCCGAGATGATCACGGGCGACAACTTCTCCACCATCGTGGCCATCAAGCTCCTGCACGGCAAGTGGCTCGGGCACGAGGAGATCGTGATGCGGTCGCGGGACGAGGCTCGCCTGCTCGGCCTGCTGCGCCACCAGAACATCATCCGGGTGGAGGACCTCACCTCCATCAACGGCCAGTGTGCCGTCGTCATGGAGTACCTGGACGGGGTCGACCTGAAGAGCCTCATCGCGTTCCTCGTCGAGCGGCGCACCCTGTTCCCGCGCCACGCCGCGGCCGAGATCACCGGGGGCATCGCCGCCGCCCTGGAGGCTGCCTACAACCACCGTCCTCTCCAGGGGGGAGACCCCCTGCGGGTCATCCACCGTGACATCAAGCCTTCCAACGTGATGATCACGGCCGCTGGAGAGGTGAAGGTCCTCGACTTCGGGACCGCCCGTGCCAACTTCCAGGACCGGGAGGCCCAGACCCAGGCGCTCGCGTTCGGGTCCCAGGCCTACATGGCCCCCGAGCGCAAGGAGGGCGAGCCCGACTCGCCCGCCGGAGACGTCTTCAGCCTCGGCGTCACGCTGTACGAACTTCTGGCCCTCGACCGGTTCGGCACGATCTACATCCGGGAGGACCGCTACCGCACGGTGCTCCAGCAGAACATCGAGGCGCTGGACCTCACCGCCTGGCCGGATCCGTACCCGGCCGAGGTCCGCACGTTCCTGTACCGGATGATGGACTACCGCCCGGAGAACCGCCCTCCTGCGGCCGAGGTCATCGAGGCCATGGAGGATCTGGCCGACAAGGCGAACGACCTCACGTTGAGGCGTTTCTGCCGCCGCTACGTGGCCGAGGCGGTATCCCGGCGCGAGCCCATGCAGACCCCGGGGGATCCGCTGACCGGATCCACCCTGGTGGAGGATGCCAGCAGCGCCTTCGGGACCCGGATGAGAGACGACGAGGTGGTGAGCGGCCCCTGGCCCGTCCGCCAGGAGAGACCGCCGGAGGCGGTCGCGCCCGAACCTCCCGAGGAGGTCCCACCCTCTCCCCTCCCCCCGGTCGGGGAGCCCCCGGTGCAGCAGGCGCCCGTGCCCGAGGTCGCGCCTCCCCCGGAGGGGGGGTCCGTCGAACCACCCGTGCCCGAGGCCGCGCCTCCGGCCGCTCCGGCCCGGCGTTCGCGCGGGCTCCTCTACGGGATCGTCGGACTCGTCGTCCTCGGGGTCCTGGGCGCTGCCGCCGCGCTCGTCGTGCCTGGGCTGCTCGGGGACGAAGCGGCCGAAGCACCCCCCCCCGAGGTCACAGCCGTCGAGACCGAAACCCCCATGGCCTCGCCACCGCCCCCGCCTCCCGCCACCGGAGCCGTCGGCTCCCTCCGACTCAGCATCGAACCCGTGGGCGGCGCCGTGGTCACCACCACCTCGTCCCTCTCCGGCTACCGCGACGTCTGGGACGGACAGGGAGAGCGCCTCCTCGCCGATCTCCCGGTGGGGACATACAGGACCAAGCTCAAGCTCTCCTCGGGCCGGAGCATCCGTTCCACCGTCGAGGTACGGGCAGACCAGACATGCACCTTCACCTTCGACCTCTCCTCGGGATCCGACCAATGGCACGACGACGGGTGCGACTAGCCCTCTGCGTCACCCTCCTGGCAGCTGCCCCGAGGTTCGCCCGGGCCGATGCGTGCCGGGACCTAGTCGATGCAGCCTACGAGGCGGCCCGGGCCGGCCGCTGGGAAGAGGTTCCGGAGTACGTCAAGCGCGCGGACAAGATCGCGCCCAACGCCGACCAGCCGGTCTCGTCCCACACGCTTGCCCGTCTCTGGTACCTCGAGGGCGTCGCGTACTGGTTCGGAGGCCAGAAGGACAAGGCCCTCGACCCCTGGCGCATCACCTTCCAGACCGAGATCGACTACCCGTGGGAGAGCGAGGCCTTCGTCGATGACGATGGCGAGGCCCTCTTCGAGTCCTTGAGGCGCGAGACCCGATCCCGTCCCTCGGTGTCCCTCGACATCCCGTCCAACACGGGCGCTGCGCGTTTCTACGTATCCGGACACCCCGTGGATACCGCCAGCCGCGTGGTGGAGGGCCGACACCTCGTCCAGGCCGTCTGCCCGGATGGCTCGGTCCAGGGCAAGTGGTGGAAGTACGGCAAGCCGCCCAAGTACGAGAGCTTCTGCCCTGGGGGATTCGGCACTGCGGTCGCGGCCAGCCCGGCGGCCTCGCAGGGGGAGGTGCTCTTCGACGACTTCGGCAACCCCATCGTCGCCGCGTCGGCCGTGCGGCCGGACATGCAGCCCGCTGCCGGGACCAAGCCGGCGCCCGCCGCAACGAAGGCACCGACACCCGAGAAGAAGCCTGCGGCGACCTCCACGGCGGCGGCCTCCACGCCTTCGAAACAGACTCCCCCAAAGGCCGAGAAGCCCGCGAAGGACAGCAAGAAGCCCGCCTCGACGGCTCCCGCGGTGGCCTCCGCGTCCGGCACCTCGGGCGGCTCGAACCTCGCGAGCACGCTGCTCCTGGGTGGAGGCGGAGTGTTCCTCGCAGGCGGTGCGGCTGCCAACTTCCTCCTCGTGAACCCCACCTGGAGCGAGATCCAGACCGCCCGCGACAAGCCGGGCAGCATCACCCGGGAGGAGGCCGATGCGCTCACCGGCCGGTTCAACACCTGGCGCACGGTGACGGTGGGTCTACTGGGTGCAGGCGTCGCCGGTCTGGGCGCAGGTGTCCTCCTCCACGATGCCCACGTCCTCGTGGTGCCAGGCGGCTTCCTCGCACAAGGACGGTTCTGACCCCTACCGGCTCTCCAGGAACCTCGGTTCCTGGCCGATCTGGACGAGGAGGATCCGGCTGGGTCCGGCCACGGATTGGGTGAGGGTCTGGTGGGCCTTCCAGGCCCGTCCCGTGTAGACGCGATCCATCCTGTGGACCGTGAGGAAGGGCAGGTTCCGGACCCGATCCGGCCAGGTGGGAGGTCCACCGAGGTCGCGCAGACCGACCGTACCCAACATGCGGGTGGGAGCGGAAAAGCTCGCGGGGGCGGAGAGGTGGCCCGCTGCGACCAGCGTCTCGCCTCCGAAGGCCGTCACGGCGACGAGCGCGGCCGTCATCTCCCGCACGACCCCGGGCCAGGCCGATCCCCTGGACGCCTGGAAGGTGGCGAGGGGGAACACCCCCACGCCCTCCACCGCAGGGAGGGACACGACGAGGAGATCTCCGGCTGCTGGCCCGGAGATCACGTGGGGCCAGGCGGCCGCTTCGCCCCCACACGGCTGGAAGGTGCCCCGGATCCAGACGCCGATCCGACGGCCCACGGGACCGGCGGAGAAGGACTCTCCGGGCATGGCCGCGGTGAAGGTCTCCAGGAATCCGCTGTCCGCGAGGTGGGTCAGCACCACGACGTCCGGGCGGAGATCCGCCAGGGCGGCGAGCGCACGGGAGCCCAACCCGATCTCCGGCACGTCCCAGGTGACCACTCGCACGGTGCCACGGGGGGGGACCTCCGGGTGGGCGCAGGGGGCGACCTCGTCCGCCCAGGGCAGCACGGGATCGCCGAGCACCTCGGTGGCGTCGCGGGCCCAGGGCGTTGGGAGCGACACGTGCACGGTCGCGACGGCCAGGAGGACGCCGAGGGCGAGCAGCCCCGCCCACCGCCACCGGCGGCCTGTGGCCAACGCGAGGACGCCGTACAGGAGCAGGCCCGTCACGAGCGGTTCGGCCAGCAGGAGGCAGCCGGCCGAGCGCCATGCGGTGGCCGTGGCCCGAGCCGCGCCCATACCCACGGCCGGGCCCAGCACGAGCGCGAGGGCCCCCGCCGTCCGCGCCCCCCGAGAGGAGCGCACACCGTGATCCGCAAGGTTTGACATTGCCTCCACCTAACCCCGCATCGGCGTGTGGTAGCCTTGACTCGATGCGCCCGCGTGCGATGACACCCCGTGACCAGGCACAAGTCCTCACAGGGGAACGGCACTGGGACGAGGCCGAGTCCGCGTGGGCCAGGGTCGCATCCTCCGCCCGCAGGGCGGAGGATGCCGAAGCCTGGTGCCGGGCTCTGATCGCCGCCGGAGACTGTGCCTTCCGCGCGGATCGGCCGGTGCTCGCCCTGCGCCACCTGGTCCGTGTGCGGCAGTCCTGCGAACCCAGTAGCCCGCTCTGGGCGCTGCTCGGGGTGCAGATCGCGGGCATCCTCATGGAGCTGGGCGAACTTACGGCCTCGCTGCGCCTGTTCGAGCAGCTGGACCGGCCGGACGCTCCGGACCACGTCCGAGCGGTCCTGCTGGACACGCGCATCGGTCTCCACCTGGTCCGTGGCCGCGTTTCGGACGCGCGCGGGGACCTGGAAAGGCTGCGCCGGGTGGCCCATGCCGAGGCCGCCGTCCTGTTCAGGGAGGGCCAGATCGGCAGGATCGAGGGCCGGTTCTCCGATGCCACCGATGCCCTCGCCTCAGCCGCGGTCCGGGTGCGGGACGACCCCCGGTTCGACGGTCCTCTCGGCGCCATCCTGCTGGAGCTGGCAGAGGTGGCGATGTTCCGGGAGGACCACGACGACGCCCTGTCGCTCCTCGACGAGGCGGAGGCCGCCTGGTGCCACGCGCGGCGGCGATCCGGGGTGTTCCGGACCGAGGCGGCACGGATGCGCCTGCTCGCCCTGATGGGGACGTCGGACGTCCTGACCTCCAACCTGGAGCGGGCCGTCGCGTTCGCCGCAGAGCGCGAGTTGAGGCTGCTCGAAGCCGAGCTTCGCCTGGCCCGGGGTACCTGCCTGTTCGCTCGCGACCGGTCCGCAGCCGCGGTTGATCTGACCCTGGTACTGGACATGGCGAAGGCGATGGGCGCACCCCACCTCGCCGGCCGGGCCCGTCTCGTCCTTCACGATGCCCCCGACGGATCCGCCGAGGCGCTGGAGCGGGCCTGCGCCGAACTCGAGGAGACGCCCCCCTGGCGCACCCGTTCCCAGCTCGCCCTCGCCCGGGCCCGCGCCCGGGTGCCCCAGGACCGGGAGGCCGCGCTGGACATGGCCTCCACCGTCTTCTGCCAGTTCGCGGCCATGGACCTTCCCGCGGACGAGGCCCGCGCACGGATCCTGATCTGGCGCCTGGCTCAACCCGAGGTCTTCGAGAAGGCGTAGGAGCGTCCCTCGCACGCGCCGCGCCCCTAGCGAGGCCGCCCCCTCAAGTGCGCCACGGCTTCGTCGCGTCGATCGATGCGGGAGGCGCGGCCCTGGAAGCGTCCCGGGGGGCCCCCGCCACGTCCCTTGAGGAGGGCCGCCACCACCGGTCCTTCGGCCGCCACGGGGGCGCTCGGTCCACCGAGCACGAAGCACCCTTCACCGGCAGGGTCGTCGCAGGTACACAGGACGAGGCGATCCGGGTCTGCTTCGAGTGCAGCCGTGGCCACGGCCCCGAGGAAGGCCAGGTCCGCTTCCTGGCGATGGAAGACGGCCACGCCGTCCTCGGTGGGCAGCGCGGCTCCAAGGTGCTTCGCCAGTTCCTCCTGCAGGCGACGCCGCTCCCGGCCGGCGGCGCGGTCGCGACCGAGGAGGCGCTCCAAAGCGCTTGCATGGTCCTCCGGGCCACAGGACAGCAACCGGTTGAAGGTCCGCTCGCGTTCGAGCGCCGCATCGACGTGCCGGAGCAGGCGACCCCCGGCAGCGTAGTGGAGGCGGGTCACCCCCCCCCGGATGCGCTCCGTCGAGAGGACGCGAACGGCCTGCAGGGCAGCGAGACCCGGGACGTGGGTCCCTGCGCAGGTGTTGAGATCGATCCCCTCGATCTCGACGAGGCGTACAGGGCCGACGTGGCCCTCGGGCAGGCCCCGGCTCCGGACCGGGAGGCCGGCCAGCTCCTCGGGGGCGACGATCCGGCTCCGCACCGGCAGGTCGGCCCGGATGGCCTCGTCGGCGAGCACCTCGAGCATCCTCAAGTCCGCCTCGGCGGGCGCTCCCGAGAGGTCCACCGTGGCATACCCCGTCTCGGGAAGGTGGAAGCCCACGGTGGCCCGTCCGAGTCGGTCCAGGGCCAGGGCGGTGAGCAGGTGCTGGGCCGTGTGCTGCTGAGCGAGGTCGAGGCGGCGCCCGGTGTCCACCTCCACGAGCACCGCGTCCGCGACCGGCGGTCGGTCCAGGAGGAGGTGGATCGCGCCCCCGATCTCGTGGAATCCACGGACCGGCGCACCGTCCACGGTGCCGGCGTCCGGTGGCTGTCCTCCGCCGCCGGGGTGGAGGACCAGGTCGGCGAGACGTACGGCGAAACGGCCCTCCACGGGGACGACCGACAGCACGCGGGTGGACACCCGGAGCTGGGCGGGCGCACGGAGGTAGAGGGGGAGGTCCATGGATGCCCCGGAGGATATCCCACGTCCGTGCACCCGGCCGAGCCTGCGTGCTACCCTCTGGGCCAGGAGCCGACATGCCGCCCGTCGAGATCCGCATCGGACCGTTCGTGCTGGAAACGCGGATTGCCCGATCTCCAGGCTGTACGCTGTGGCGAGCCCGGCGCACCGAGGGCCGTGCCCACGGCCCGGGTACGGTGGTGGTGCGCCTGCTCGACGAGCCCACCTCCCCCGAGCACACGGCCCGCTTGCAGCGGGAGTACTGCCGCCTGGGCGCCCTGGGTGGCAGTGGGGCCCCCGAGGCCCTCGCCCTGTTCGCGGGTCACGGGGCCCTGGTCCGCACCTGGCACGCGGGCGAGACTCTGGATCGCGTCCTCGAGGCCCGCGAGGCCCGGAGCCTGGACCTCGACGAGGCCACCCGCCTGGAGGTGGCGTTGGGCGTCGCCCGCGTGCTCGCCGTGGCCCACCGCGCTTCCGAACCCCAGGTCCACGGCCGGATCGGCCCCGCCGAGATCCTCCTGGGTCGCGACGGAGGCGTGACCCTTCTGGGCTGGGGCGGCTGGAGCCCGCCCGCCGGGCCCCCCGCCCCCGAGGTCGAACGAGGGCGGGCCCCGGACGCCGCGGCGGATCTCTGGGGCCTGGGGGTCCTCCTGGCGCTCCTCATGGAACCCGGTCCGTGGCACGCCCAGGGCCCGGGCGCCGCGGCAGCCGCCCTGGGTCGGCGCTGGCCCGCCCTGGGCCGCCTCGTGGAGGATCTCCTCGCGCCCGATCCCGGGGCCCGTCCTGCCTCCATGGACCACGCCCTGTCCGAGCTCCTGGTCGCCTCTCGCACGCTGGGGGGCGTGGCGGCCATCGGCGAGGCCGCGGTCCGCGCCGCGAGCCCCCGGCTCCGGATCCCAACCCCCGTGGACCTGGTCGGACCCAGCCCGCCGATGGTGGGACCGCCGCCCTCCGAGCCGAAGGTGCCCGCGCCGCCTCGGGTGCCCGAGCCCCTCTTGGCGCCCGCATCTCCGGAGCCCCTCTTGGCGCCCGCACCTCCGGAGCCCCTCTTGGCGCCCGCACCTCCGGAGCCCCTCTTGGCGCCCGCACCTCCGG